>CANGWA010000175.1 GCA_947457335.1 Sphingobacteriaceae bacterium | reverse complement strand
GCTTGTGAGGTTTCTCTTGAGGTACTAAAAATGTAACGTTGTCCCTCTTTGAAGTAATAACCAGTATAAACAAAATCAACCTGATCGCCCTCCTTCAAAGAATAGACTGCTTTTTCCCCAGCACGAATAGGGAAATAATATACACCATCTTTTACTTCGATCTTTGAAACTTGGGTAGAATTGAAGAAGGGGTATGGGATGAATGCCACATTGCTAACTTCCACGAAGACATCTTTGCCAGCCGGCACCCCTTTTTTGACGACCCATTCCTCCGCTTTAGTTGCTGGAATAATTATCAACCCTCTGGCATTTGCAGAAAGTAGATGCAAGTTGTTTATGATTAAGGGTGATAATACCTTTGAAGAGTAAGGTAAATTTAGCAATCTACCGTTTAATTTACTGTCTGAAATAATGACCTTGCCTCCATCTGCACTTAAGTAGAACAGCACCATGTCGCATCGCATTACTTTTTCTAAACCAAAAGTATCCGTCTTGGAACCGGCATCAAAAACCATCTTGACACCATTATTGGTCCTAATTGTATCTTTACTTAGTATGATCTCGAAAGGCGAATATTCTCTCACCATTTCGACATCATAATAGAGAACAGAATTAGGAGGGATCAATCCGTTTTCTTTGTCTTTATATCCCCATTCAGGAGCCAAAACGATGGTGCTTTTTTCACCCGGTTGCATGGTGCTGAATGCAATATCTAGACCGGTAAGAAATTTACCAACCCCCAATTGAAAACACGCCACTTGATGTGCACTTGAGACGGTTTCAAATATTCGACGGTATCCTTCCTTTGTCTTAATAAATCCAGTGAAGTTCACGCATACATAATTGTATTTAGAAACCAAAGGGGCCTTTCCCGCCGCATGAGTTACCTTTTTCAAGCCCGGCGCAAGAACAAGTGTATCATAAACGCGGCCTTGATCAAAATAGACGGGCTCCTGTTTCAAAACTTTGACATAAAAATGTATAGGACTCCCAGGCTTAATTTTTCCTACTCTTTTATCGCCATAAGCTAAAGCGGGGGGTATGACAAAATAAGCACTATCGCCAACCTTCATAGACGAGAGGCAAACGTCCCATCCCTTCAGCCCTTCTCCTTCGTTAACAATAAAAGCATAGGGCTTATCTTTCGAACTGTCAATCACATACCCAGAATCTGTGCGCATCAAAAACCGAATCGAAAGCCGCCAAGAAGAATGAACCATTGCCCCCGATTTATTATTAACTATTATTATCCGTTTGATCCCGCCCGGCAATAATTGTTCATACTCTGTTTGCTTTTGAGCGTGAAGGGATGACATCAAAATGCTCAACAAAAAAAGGCCCGTTCGAATAAAGTGTACCATCATTCCTCAATTAATACGCCATCTGCATTAAACCGTTTCTTCTTAACTTTTCTAGCTTTCTCAAATATTTGAAAACTGTAATAATAAGATTCCATACCAGGGTAAACATGTAATTCCACATAATTTTCTACAAGAGTAAAGTCCTTACTAATTTGATTAGCATTAAAGGAGAGGATGTACTTACCATAAGGCACATAAAAACTAAAGTTCCCCTTCAGATCTGTTATGGTGTTATAATGACTACCAGTGCTATCGGTCAAAGTGATTTTAAAACGAGATAAATCAAAATTCGAGAACATTTTCTTTGTTAGTTCACTTTGTTCAATTTCCACATTCCCTGCAATAGTAGCACCCTTGCTGAATGGAATATAATGCATCAATACCCCGTCGTTGTTTATAGAATCTTGTCCGAAATAAAACCACGGTCCAAGGTCATCAATTGGCAACAGTTGAAGCGAATGTTTACCCAGTTTTAAATTAATAAGCAATGCTTCACCAGCATTATCGGTTTGTATTTCATGTTCATCCACCCGAATGACAACATTGGGCAAGGTAATTTCGTCCGGGTCAAACCGCCTATTACCATTAAGATCGAGAAACACTTTGAATTTTACGCTGGAATTTTTGCGGTTACAGAACTTTTTAGGAACTGGAATGGAAAAGTCTTTACGCACCCCTAACGCAATTTGATAATAAAAAGATTTTGTTTTCTCTTCAACTGGCGTTACAAGGACTGGAAAACCAGGCTGTTGGTTTCCATATCCAAACATCTGGGCCACATTGTAATTGAATGTCCAATTCATGTTGAAATTCCAGCCGCCGTATGTGTAATAAAAGAGCTGTGAAAATAACCCAAATCCACTCTTGTTGTTGACATTGAAATAATTGTAGGTGAGGGTATTTTCAAGCACAAATTGTCTGTTTTTGAGTTGATATTGATGAGCGAAATTGGCAAATAGAACTTGTGAATACTTGCTTTGTTGAGTTAATTGAGTGGTGATGTTATTATAAAACTGTGGTCCATACATGTAGCGGATGTTCATACGAAAAACCCGCCACGAAAGAAAAGCATTAACTTGTGAAGTAAAGAAAACTGGTAGTTTAGGGTTGTTAAGGACTTTATTGTAGCCGCTTCGCGTGTTAAGGGCAAACCGCAAATTATCCTCCATATTAAAAGTCAACACATTAAAAATCACCCCGCCACTCAAAATATGTTGATTGAAAATATCGGTATAATTAATATATCCCCCTGGGGTGTAACGGGCATTGTTTCGATTTAAATTATAGGTTAAGAAGTCATTATTGACAAAAACACTGTTAGAAAACTTCGAGGTACCAGGATTGTAGGCTGGTAAAATTGACAACCTGTTCATCAGCCGGTAATAGGTTAGATCCTTACGAAGCGAGTTGTCAACCTGGATCATCAATTGTTTAGCAGTCAGTAAACCTCCAATTCCGCCGAATAAAAAATTATTGGGCATTTCACCATAGAGCCCATTAACGGTAGTGAACCCGTTTCTGGATTTTAAATACCGTATGCTATAATTAAGACCAATTTGATAACCGCTATATTTACCGTATGGACCCGAATAGTAGTTTTGGCTGCCAAATAAATTAAGGGTTTGCATTTTAAATGCTGGGAAAACTATCCTGGCGCTAATAGAATGTAACGAAGCGTTGTTACCAAAAAAGCTACCATGATAGCCTGCTCCAAATCGCACATTCCGCCATTCACCAGAATAACCTGCCGTTGCAAAAACACTTTGAAAACCATTATTACTATTTCTTTTCGATCTAGATAGCGCAACACCAAAGGCGTTTTTTGGATTCGGACGAAGGGTAACGGCAACCCCTATGCCTCCAACTTGCATGTTCAAGGGCATTGTTCTCAAATTCACTCGCACCCCATTACCCACCATGATGGTGGCTTTTTGGCCGATGTATGAAGCTTGTCCAAAAATATTTCGGGCGGTCTGCTTACCAATGGTGTAGTAACTGAAATTATTCTGTAAAAAATAGTTGAAGGATTCTCCATTTTCTAGTCGTTTGGAGCCAAAAGCCATCAAAAACATGGCCGGTTGAAAATTCAACAGGTTATAGGTTGTCGCCATCAGTGTAACAGGAATGTCATCCGTCTCCACCTGATTCACCCGTTTGATAGAATTTAAACGGACAATTTGTGCACTCTTGCCCACCTTTACAACGTCACGAACAATCGAATCCCTGCCATCTTCAAGTCGAATTATTTTAGTATTGGACGTGCCGGTTTCATACCCTCGGAAAAAAATGAAATACCGATGTGCTTCAAGTCGACTGTTCAACGAATATCCATAAGTATCGACACGCTTCAAATTTCTCCTGTCTTTAAAAAAAGTGGCCTTAAAATTTAATACCGTGTCCGATTGCGGCTTTAAAGTGAATTCTGCGAAATTTTTTCTACCAAAGGTCTTTGTACTGTCTGATAAGCATAATTCCTTACCGGTCTTTTCAATCTTGAGAAGCATTTGTTCTTCAAACTCGCCCTCATTTACTAATCTTACTTTAAACCGCTTGACGTCTTCATTATTCGCCACATAAAGCACCTTTCCGGGCTCCAATTCAATACTCATCTTGCTTGTCTTTTCACGCAAGGCAGTAAAACCAGGTTTGTAAATTTCTAGACTTCCTTTGTTTTTTATAAGTGCGGTAAAGTGGTAGACCACACCTCCTTTTAAGTTCGAAAAATTACTGACAAAACGAACCGGTAAATAAATTGAATCACCATTCTTTAGAACAAGTTCCTTACTCTCTTGAAATAAACTCTTCCAGAAGGAAGGGCGTCGAATATTAATCGACAGTGTCACGGTCTTTCCCGATTGGTTACTTATGCGTAACAAGTTGCTCAGGGCTGCAATGTCTGTAATGGGTAAGTTGGATTCAACGAATCGACAATCCACCGAGGCCACTGGGGCTGGGGGAGGAACTAGAGTAACAGTTTCTGTTGCAACATTCGTTGAATCTGTATTCTGAGCATGGATGAAAGTGCCAACTAAAAATGCTATAGCAAAACACCATGAGCGCGTAAAAGAAATAATAAATGCGCTCGGTCTAAGTATATATGTGCTGCTACATTTCACTCAAACAAAAGGAAATCCTTAAGGTGTAACGACCTGGCGCGTAAATGAATCCAGGTGCAATTTTATAATCAATGGTGAAGGTGTACTCTGAATAATTCGTCAAGTAACTACCTGCGGTATTCACTTGGGTGCCATTGCAAGAGCCTGGAAGATTTAACCCCGGACTAGACACATCCTGAATAATAACAAGAGGCGACGCATTCAAAGCAACGAAACTTTGCCATATGCCGTTCTGTTGAGGAGTGCCACAGGCATTTGAAACACGTACTTGAATCAGGTTCAAAGAAGGGGATGAGGCTGTTGAACTACCATAACCATTGAGTTTCTCCCATTCTGTGTTGGGCGTGGAAGTACTGGCATTGTTAACATACATGATTAGATTCCATTTGCAATTAGCAGATGGGTTGTTCACCGCTCGCACCCGCAAAATGGTTTGACCACTGTGAACAATGCCCGAAAATACCTCCCCAAAGGAGTCAAAAGTAAATTCAACGTCCGTTGAGTTCACAATGGACAATTGGGATTGAGCGGGGTCACAATTCGCAGCACCATTGAATGGGCCAATGCATTGTGCGCCCAAAAAGTGGACAAAACCCAATAAAAAATATAATACTAACCTGAAGTGAACCAATCCAATAAATGCAAACAGGCACTGTAAGTTTATTCCTTACAGTGCCTGGTATTAATGAAATAGAAGATTAATTTTCTATCAAGACGTATTTCACGTTCATGGTATAAACCCCTGGCTGAGCATAGTTTGGGGCTACTAAAGCCTGTGAAACACCTGCGTTGGTAGCAGCTTTAGGGAAAACTGCTGGCAAACCTGGTACAATGCGGTAATCAATTGTATACCAATAATCCGACCCTGCACCTGTAAGCGGCGCAGTTGTGGTCAAATAACTTCCACCACCAACAAAATCAGCTGTACCTGTTCCACCTGCAATGTATTTTTGAGAAACGGCAGGACGTACGTATGGCGTTGCACTTACATAGATATTGTTTTCTCCCACAGGAGCTGTGAGAAAGGGACTGCTGTAGTCAGCAAAAGCCGTTGCACCAACGTTGAGTGGATTGGCACGGTCTTGTCTTAATTCTAGTGCAGTGCAGGGAATCGTGGTTACTGCATTTGGGTCACCTGAGTTTCCATATTCTACCTGTACATCCATGTTCGTACCCTGTGAACTGTAACCTACAGCATACAAATCCCATGATACAGAAGCACTCACGCGCAACTGTGTTACACCATACTTGGTTATGCCACCGGCATAACTCGCCACATTGTCGAATACAAAATCAATATTCTGTGGTCCGTTCATTTCAAGTTGCAAAATGGGCTGAAGATCCATGGTGACTGTTACGTTCTGTTC
>CANGWA010000174.1 GCA_947457335.1 Sphingobacteriaceae bacterium | reverse complement strand
ATTTGAACTTCACAGCAAAAATATCCCCATCGGTATCCCTTAATGCATTTTGGCCAACAGCCATAAGGCAGCTGTCTTGTGTATTTATGATTGACCTTAAATCATCTTCACCCGCAGAACCAAAAAAATAGTGATTGCCTTTGTTACCATTTAAATCGTATTCGACAACAAATCCATCATATCCACCCTTGCCCATACTTAATGTTTTGCCAACGACATATAACTTATTATTGTAAGCTAGAACTACATCTTGACCAAAATCCCATTCAGTTCCTCCGAAGGTCCTTTCCCAAAGTACATTTCCTTGCTTATCCATGCGTACCAGGTACATATCGTACCCCCCAGCCCCCAAACTGGTAGTATAACCGGTGAATACAAATCCTGAATCGGCCAGCTGGATAACTGATTTTGCAGCATCGTTACCTATGCCACCAATGAACTTTGTCCAAGAAATGGTACCAAAGCTATTCAGTTTAACTATATAAGCATCTGTATTTCCGTGTGTTCCATAACTACTGCTAAGTCCAGCAATAATGTAATTATCATCTAAAGTTATCTTACCAGAATATCCAATGTCCTCTCCCTCACCTCCAATTTTTGAAAAAAAGCGAGAAGGGGATTGCGCTTTGCCCCACGTCAATGCCTGTACGAAGATTAAAAGAAGTAATAGTCGACCCATAACTAATTAGTGAAGTTACAAAAAATTAATTCTCATTAAACCTAGAAAAGAGATCTGCCTACCCCCTCTTCCCTTCAAAAAAGGTTTTCATGAGGGATTCGCATTCCTCACGCAGAATGCCGGAAACGATTTCTGTTTTGGGGTGAAGAATAGCAGCTTGAAGGCGGGAGTAGCCCCTTCGGTTATCGCCGGCACCATAAACGATGCGGCCGATTTGACTCCAGCCCAGCGCACCACCGCACATGATGCAGGGTTCGACGGTGACGTACATGGTACAATCGGTTAGGTATTTCCCTCCAACAGCGTTGGCTGCAGCGGTGATGGCTTGCATTTCGGCGTGTGCCGTTACATCGGTGAGCCGTTCGGTGAGATTGTGTGCACGGGCAATGATTCGTCCGTTAGCCACAACCACCGCTCCGATGGGTACTTCATCTGCCTCAAAAGCCTTTACAGCTTCTTTTAGCGCCTCGCGCATGTAATGCTCGTCATTCAACTCCATTATTGACAATCGCAATGAATGGTATCAGTAGTAATCATAATGTCATCTACGCGCGAAATGGTATCGCAATCGTACATCACCAAGCGGTAATTGTAGTGCGCTGCAAATTCATCTTTGGGAACAAGGTAGTACATACCACAGGGTTCTTGGTGGACCTCACTTTTGTCATAATCGACCATGAATTGTTTGAGTTCCAATTTCAAAAGCGGTCCATTCTTACGCAGCGCTTTAAGCTTACAAAGTGCCTTATCCGATAATTTGAGTTGTTGGTATGTCAGTTCCTGAATCTTCATTTCATTGGCTGTGGTGCAGCTTCTGGTACCGAACATGGCATAAACAATCATCAAGCCCAGTCCAAAACCAAACCCATAAAACTTTAATCTTCTCAGAAAATCCATACCGTAAAATTGCCAAAAATTGAGGAGGGGTACAATTTTATGTTCCAAAAAACCAGCAGACGGACCAATCTTAAGAAATGATAAATAACCCATCATGACACGAATCACCCAGCAGTATTAGCTTGGCACCCTTAATTTTGCAGGAAACATGCGCTTGCACTAAAACAGCAGTTATGGAATTCAACTTAAACAACCTCTACACCTACCACCATGCCATGAATCTTCAATTCGCCAATTTATTGGTAGCGAATGGCGACAAAGTACCTGAAACCGCCACCAAATTATTCAGTCACCTACTGGGCGCACAGAATATATGGAACAGCCGTATTCTTGCTATCGCCCCAACCATTCCCGTATGGGAAGTACAACCCATTGCCTTTTTCGAGAAACTGGAAAACCAAAACCATCACGACACAATGGTTATACTCACCACGCGGTTGTTTGATGAGGAGATTGAATACGTGAATTTGCAAGGCCTCCGGTTTAAGAATTGCATTGGTGATATTTTATTTCATGTGGCCAATCATGGCAATTACCATCGGGCGCAAATTGCGACGGCCTTAAAACAAGCAGGTATTGCTCCTTTGGTTACCGATTACATTGCCTTCAAACGAACACCCCTGTAAATCAAGGTGTTTTGTAACACTAGCCGATTTACTTTCCGCCACATCGGCCCCTTTACATGTCGCCGAAAATACCGATATTAGCGTACTATGGACGCTTTTATAGAGATACTTAAAATCATTCTTCCCGCCGGCGCTGTTTTTGCAGCCGCCTTCTTTATTGTCAAACGTTTTCTCGACAACGATCAGCACAAACGCGAGCTGGATTTAAAAAAATCGAACCAATCGGTAATGACACCACTTAAGCTGCAAGCGTATGAGCGGATTGTCATTTTTCTAGAGCGCATCAATCCTAACATGTTGGTCGTGCGTGTGAACAGAAATGGCATTAGCGCTCATCAGCTGCATATGGAGCTTATAAAGACCATTAAGAGCGAATACGAACACAATTTATCCCAACAGATTTACATGAGCAGAGGCGCTTGGGAATTGGTTAAAACGACAAAGGAAGAAATCATCAAACTCATCAACATTTCTTCCACTAAAGTTGCCCACGATGCTCCAGGAAATGAATTGGGCATGATGATACTGAACATCACAGCGAACTTGGAGAAAAAACTACCTAACGACATCGCCCTGGATTACATTAAAAAAGAAGTCAATCAATTGTTTTGATGGATTTAACTAGCATTTTCCCGCCTGCGACTGCCGAAAAATGGCGTGCGCAAATAAAAAAAGAACTCAAGCTGGACAGCTTGCAAGCCATTGAGTGGCATAACGAAAACGGTCTGGTTATCGCCCCATTCTATTCAAGCGAAGATCAAAAGCGGACGTACTTACCCGCCTTTACACACCGTGAATGGGACATTTGTGTAGATGCTGGTACAAAAAGTGCGGTGGAAAAAAATGCGCGCCTATTAAAAGCGCTTCAAAGCGGTGCAACCGCCGTTCAGGTCGTATATGCTGGCGAATCACCAGAAGAATTGCTTAAAACCATTCAGCTGGAATACATTCGCAGTTCGTTTGTGGTGACTCTCGACAACGCACGAACATTGCTCACTTACCTGCATGCGCAGTATGCTGTGGAGTTGAATTGCGCTATATTTTGCAGAGAACTGTATACAGAATCTGCACACACCCAATGGAAAGACTTACAACAAGAATTTCCAAGAGTCAGTCTTTTATCTGCCAGTGTATTGCAGCACCACAACGCCAATTGTTTTGCGGTGACAGAATTAGCATTGGCTTTAGCAGCTTTAACAGAGCAGTTAAATAGCGGTATAATTAGCAAAACAGCGCACATACAAATGGGAGCAGGCAACGATTACTTTGTTGAGCTTGCCAAATTCAGAGCCCTGCACCGCTTGTGGCTGCAACTCGCCCCACTGTTTAATTGCAATGCAGAATTGCACATTCATGTAGAAACGACATTGACCAATAAAACCCTATCAGACGCTTACAACAATCTCTTGCGTACCACCACAGAAACACTTTCAGCCATTTTGGGTGGCGCCCACAGCATAACGGTAAATGGTTTTGATGTGCTACAGCCGGGGGACTCAGAATTGGCCTTTCGTATGGCTATCAACCAACAATTGATACTGCGCGAGGAAGCACTCCTCTCGCACTTTGCTGACGTTGCTTGTGGCTCTTGGTTTATTGAAAACCTAACAGATGCGCTAGCAGAAAAAGCCTTAGCGGTATTTAATACCATCGAACAAGCTGGCGGTTATAACGCCGTAATAGCATCGGGTTGGGTGACCAACCGCATCGCGGATGAAGCCAACCAACGGCAGTCCAAAATTAACAGTGGTGAACGTGTGGTTATAGGCATTAACAAATACAAGAACACCGCCGAATCAGTGCAACTTTCAAATGATACTGTAGAACAACTTAAAAACAAAGGTATTGTGAACCCTTCCTTTGAATACGAACTCAAAAACTTCTTCAGCCATGCGTAAACACTTAGGTCCCCTTACCTACACTGCTGCTGGAAGAACAAAAGCCGAACCGAGTACGTTCACCACAGCCGAGCAAGTTGACATTTCATCGGTAGCCACCAGTGCTGACCGTAAGCACTTGACGCATATTGAATACGCTGCTGGGATTGCACCGTTTTTACGTGGCCCATATGGCAGCATGTATGTCAAAAATCCTTGGACCGTTCGTCAGTATGCTGGATTCAGTACCGCGGAGGAATCGAATGCCTTTTATAGAAGAAATTTAGCAGCGGGGCAAAAAGGATTATCTGTTGCATTTGACCTGGCCACACACCGAGGGTATGATAGTGATAATGCCCGTGTAGAAGGCGACGTTGGTAAAGCAGGCGTAGCGATTGACAGCATACTCGACATGAAAGTACTTTTCGACGGTATTCCCCTCGATGAGATGAGCGTGTCGATGACCATGAATGGCGCTGTATTGCCCATTCTTGCCTTTTACATTGTCACAGCGAAGGAACAGGGCGTAAATGAAAGTCAACTTTCTGGAACGATTCAAAACGATATTTTGAAAGAATTCATGGTGCGTAACACCTATATCTATCCGCCTGCACCGTCGATGAAAATCATTGCAGATATATTTGAATACACCTCCAAGAACATGCCCAAGTTCAATTCCATTTCCATCAGTGGCTACCACATGCAAGAAGCTGGAGCGACGGCGGACATTGAATTGGCCTATACTTTGGCGGATGGTCTGGAGTATTTGCGTACGGGTATTGCCGCCGGATTGGATATTGATGCCTTTGCACCCCGTTTGTCCTTCTTTTGGGCCATTGGCATGAACCATTTCATGGAGATCGCCAAAATGCGAGCTGCTCGTATCTTGTGGGCACGCTTGGTCAAACAATTCCATCCGAAAAACGAAAAATCGTTAGCACTGAGGACCCATTGTCAGACAAGTGGTTGGACATTGACGGAGCAAGATCCATTTAATAACGTGACCCGTACTGCCACTGAAGCACTGGCAGCGGTGTTGGGACATACACAAAGTTTACACACCAATGCTTTGGATGAGGCCATTGCCTTACCAACGGACTTTAGTGCACGCATTGCGCGCAACACCCAACTGGTGCTGCAGAATGAGACCGAGATTTGCAAGGTGGTTGATCCATGGGGTGGCAGTTACCATTTGGAAAAGCTTACCAATGACATTGCCGAAAAAGCATGGCAATTGATTGAAGAAATCGAATCTCTAGGAGGGATGGCCAAGGCCATCGAAACTGGAATTCCTAAAATGCGGATTGAAGAAGCCGCTGCACGCAAGCAAGCGCGCATTGATAGTGGTGAGGACATTATTGTAGGCGTTAACCGTTACCTGACAACAGAAGAAACGCAGGTTGAAGTATTGGATGTAGACAACACCAAGGTGCGCGCAGCTCAAATTGCACGTTTGCAAAAACTACGAGCTGAGCGAAATGAAGACACCGTAAAAACAGCACTTGCCGCCTTAACCACTGCCGCTGAAACCGGTAACGGGAATTTGCTTGCCCTTTCGATTAAAGCGGCCGAAAGCAGATGTACCTTGGGTGAAATTTCTGATGCGCTTGAAAAAGTATATGGCCGTTACAAAGCCCGTATCCTCTCCATCAGCGGCGTCTATAGTAAGGAAATAAGGATGAACAGTGAATTTGAAAACGCCTGCAAACTTGCTAATGAATTTGCAGCGTTGGATGGAAGAAGACCGAGAATTATGATTGCCAAAATTGGTCAAGATGGTCACGACCGTGGTGCCAAAGTAATT
>CANGWA010000173.1 GCA_947457335.1 Sphingobacteriaceae bacterium | reverse complement strand
AATTGTTTGGTGGTGAAACCAGCAGAACAAACACCTACCTCCATCATGGTGATGATGGAATTGATTGGGCACCTTTTACCAGCAGGTGTGTTGAATGTGGTGAGTGGGTTTGGACTCGAAGCCGGTAAGCCATTGGCAACCTCTAAACGCATTGCAAAGATTGCGTTCACGGGAGAGACCAGCACCGGTAAATTAATTTTACAATACGCTTCTGAAAACATCATCCCTGCTACAATGGAACTAGGCGGTAAATCGCCGAACATCTTTTTTGAATCGGTGGCCGCAGAAGACGATGTCTTTTTTGACAAAGCTATTGAAGGTGCAGCGATGTTTGCACTGAATCAGGGGGAAGTGTGTACCTGTCCTTCTCGCTTACTTGTACATGAAAACATTTACGATAAGTTCATGGCGCGTTTAAAAGAACGGGTATTGGCGATTAAAGTCGGCAACCCGCTCGATCCAGAGGTAATGATGGGTGCACAAGCGTCAAAAGAACAATTCGAAAAAATTGCCTCCTATTTAAAAATTGGTGTGGAAGAAGGTGCTGCAGTGGTGTGCGGAGGGAATGTTAATGCCTTGCCGGACGAGCTCAGTGGCGGGTACTACATACAACCAACCATATTCAAGGGGCACAATAAAATGCGGGTGTTCCAAGAAGAAATTTTTGGTCCAGTTGTAAGTGTCACCACTTTCAAAACCACAGAAGAAGCCATTGCTATTGCCAATGACACCGAGTACGGTTTAGGAGCAGGGGTATGGACCCGCGACGCCCATGAGCTCTACCAAGTACCACGCGCTATACAAGCCGGTAGGGTATGGGTGAACTGTTACCATGCTTATCCAGCACACGCTCCATTTGGTGGATATAAGAAATCAGGTTTCGGACGTGAGACCCACAAAATGATGTTGGAGCACTACCGTCAGACGAAGAACATGCTGATAAGTTATAGCAAGGAGAAGCTAGGGTTTTTCTAACCAACCTATAATAGAAAAAGGGCTACTCCTAATGGAGGTAGCCCTTTTTTGTAAAGCAAAAAAGCTACTCTTTCACAAATTTGAATGTTTCATTTCCAATTCGAATAAAGTACAGTCCGCTTGGTAAACTTGCAACATCAATGGTTTGTATGGTTTGACTTGTTTCATCGCGTTCAACTCTTTGACCATGAGAATCAATAACTATATAAGTTGTGCCAATGGGTGTGCCTTCAATTTGTATGCTGCCGTTTGCTAAGGTTGGATAAACTTTTACAGATGCGTAACCCCCTTCTTTTAAGTCTTCACATGCACTTACTTTAACGTGTAACGAAGTCACCCCTTTACACCCTTTATCATTTATTCCTGATAACACAAAAAAGTAATTGCCAGGTGTTGAATTAAAGATGCGTACTCGGCTGGTATCACCACCATACCACTCGTATGCAATGGCATTTTTTGCAATGAGTGAGTAGGTTTCATTAGCGCACACCGCTGTTGGTCCAGCTATACTTACATTGGGTGGTTGGATAACTGCAACTGTTGAGACAATGTTCGCTTTACACCCATTGGTGGCCATGCCCGTTACTGTATAATTGGCGGTGTAAGCAGGTTGGATGATGAATTTATTTTGTGTGACGGAATAACTGACTGCGCCTGTTGGTACTATAGAAAAGGTGGCTCCTCTACAAATGGTACCACTGTTAACACTCAAGGTTGGTGAGGGTAATTGTACGAGGTTGACGGTTTGCTGTGAAATACAGCCATAAGCGTTTTTACCTTTTATGGTGACAAACGTTGGCGAACTAACAGTAAATACCAAGGTGCCCGTGGTAAGGCCTAAACTGGTGGTGTAGTTGCCATTAGCTCCAGCAATAGCCAAACTTGCTGAATGGCCAGAACACACATTGGTGGCGCCTGTTATGGTTAGGGAGGGACCGTCAGTAACATTCAATGTATAAATCGCGGTTGTGGTGCAACCAATTGACCAAGTGGCGGTTGCAGAATAAACAGTGGTGGTGGTGGGCGTAATAACAAGAGTTTGACTAGTTGCACCTGTACTCCAATTTACCGTAGGGGCAATTGAACAAACCAATGTGGTCGTTTGTCCAGAACAAGTATAATAGGGAGCTAGTTGATCTTTGTCAACAATAAATTTGTCTGCTGTATACAGTTGTTTTATTTCGCAGGCACTCAAGATTCTGTCCCAAATCGCAATATCATCCAATTGACCTGAAAAGGCATTACTGCTGTGTTGATTCACGTTTTGTCCGAAATAAAGTTGTGTCCAATTGGTAAAGGCGGGTGTTTCAGAAAAACTTATGGAGCCTTCCAATACACCATCAATGTATTGTGTGGATTTAGCACTATCCCCATCAAAGGTAATGACCACGTGGTGCCAATCATTGTTGTTGAGGGTGTAAGAATTGATAGGGGCCGCACCTTGTATGCCCATGCACCCCATAAATCCATTCATGTAGTAGCCGATATAGCCACCGTATACTTGACAATACAATAGGTTGGCTCCATCAGTAGCGGTAAATAATGGGTTGTGAGCGTTAGACGGTTTCAAAGGATTGGGCAAGGTGAACCATGCCGAAAAGGTTTTTTGATTATGAGAGGCACCTACAACATTGTGCACAACCATGAGACGACTTGTGTCGCCATCCATGTTGGCAGTGCCTTTCACGTTGCCCCGAATGTCATACGACCAATCCATGAAGGTGGTGTCGGCATGGTTGTGATTGCTGCTTAGATCCTTGCCATCCCCATCCATTCGCCAAAATCCAATTAAGCCGTTAGAGGGTATGTGGGAAGGTAACTGCTGGGCTACGGTTATCTGCAGTAATATTGAAAAAAGAAGTGATAAGATGGTTTTCATTTGGATCAATTACAGTTCAAAATTACTTCAAGGTGAATAGCGAGAATACTGATGAAATTCATGTGGTTTCATCTACGTCTTACATCCATGACTATTATCAGAAATCCGCCTTCACCCAGGTGTTTGGTTTAGTGGTATATACGCTGTGTATATAAGATTTAAGTTTTTATGCTTGCTTTTCCAGAGATAACGTGAATGGTAGTTCATAAAAACATGCCGACAATCACCGTTATTTTGATAACAACCCGCCAAAAACAACCACCTGCTATGTAAGATTAAAAGGTGTTTTGTCGAAACCTTTATTCCATTCTTTTTTTCTTCAGGAAAAAAATGCAACCATAAAATGGAATGGTGCCACTGCTCCTTTCCGCAAAATTGCTTTAGTTTGGGACAAAGTATTATAATATTAACGACTGAACAAACTGTTGCAATAAACGCTGTTCTTCAATTCTGCCATATAGGAAACACCTCCAACGGTATGGATGTTGGACGATATGGGCTCAAAAAAAAAGCTGCCCGTTAGGACAGCTTTTCATTCTTAAGAATTAATTTAAGGCTTGGTCAATTTGTAAACAATTGTGGTACCATTGTCCGTAGTGGTCCACGTTTCAGAAGTACGGGTCATGTCACTAACAGTATATACGGTTGCATCTTTATCAATGGTAATGGTAATTTTCTCGGCACTCTTGTCATACGACCACGTGCCCTTGAAAGCTAAAGTCGGAAACGCATTGTCGGTAATGGTAATTTCTGTGTCAGTGAAGGTAAAGCTACCGCTGCCAGTTGAGCTCTTGCCACTATTGGTCTGTGTGTAACTTACATTCCACTTGCCATCTTTTTTAGGAAGTACTTTTGCTGGGTTCTTGGTACATGAAGCCATAACTAACACAAAGGCTAGCATCGATAGGAGGGATACGATTTTTTTCATTTTTGTTCTTTTTGATTGATTATCAAATATAAGGCGGAAATGGTTAGCTAATACGTCGATTTTAAAGTTATTTTAAGGATGGATGGTGAAGCACCCCCGCCCCAGAGTGCTTTCACAATGTTGCTTGTTACCTCCTTTAATGGAAATTCATATGCTCTCAAACAACTCATCAGGCAGGATGGCCTTGTGGGCTCATTAACCAACTAAAGAATGCTACTAAACTAACAATCGAAAGCGATTCGTCTTACTAATGAACATGCAGCATCTTTGTAAATAGACTACTCTTCCACCAACTTACTGGTTCTAGAGATTCACGCTCCTATAATTTTCAAACTTAGTGGGTGCAACCGAGATGTATACACAGAAATGGTAAACCACTTCATCCCCTAATCTTCATGCAAAATAACCACCTCTCTCAAAAACTGCCCTTTCTCATCAAAGAGTACATCCCGCCCCTTGACTTCTACTTCATAGGTAATGCTTCCCTTATTGTCGGTTATTTGAGTCACCTCCTTAATCTTTGCTTTGCCATAAGTGGCGCGCAAGTACTCTTTTACTGCCGCAGGCAAACTGGTATAGGCGATGTCCACTTCCGTTTCAATCAAATTCCCAGCGGCATCAAATACGGCCGATTGTTCCAATTCGCCTACTTCAAATTCTACTTCATAATAAACGCCTTCTTTCTCCCATTTTGCCTCCTTTGCACCAACAAATTGTTTTTCAAAATGCTCCAGCACCGCTGCAGGCAGCGCTGCTGGTTTTACGCGCTGGGCCAGTAATCCCGTTACAAAGAATAGGGCACCGAGTACTAAAAGTCTCTGCTTCATCTAACGAAGATACAAAAGCTGGTGAATAGTTTTCGAAAACGGAAACAATCTTCCTGTGGTTGACATTTTTTTGTGCAACAGCTTACAGTTAATGCTGTCGTGCAGCCAATGAGAACAAAAATCACCAATCTATTTCGCAGCAGAACAACTTTTGGTGAAAGGAATCAAGGTGATCTACTACTTTTGATTTTGAAAGAATTCAATTAGTTTTGACTAACCCACATGCCTACAAATCTGAGGTTCTTCTTTGTCTTGAGCCACTGGCGACTTTACTTTATTGTTTGCTTGTGTGCGGCTCTTAACAGCAGCTGCCTGCTTTTCAAAACTAAAATTCCAGCCCCAGTTGTCATTAGTGTCGACGATACCACTATCGTGCCAACCTTCCTGCTCAATGGTGCATTTACAAAGTATACCGGCAATGTTAACCACGAAGCCGTGTTAGCTGCATTTTGGAAGGGATTCATTGAAGAGGCAGCTAATACCAGCAATGTGACGGTGGTACACAATGTAGATACCTGCCAAATACACGTAAAACTCCAGCAACTCATTTTTACTGAAACAGCATCCCCTAAAACAATGACGAATCCTTCTGATCCCAATAGCAGCAAAACCTTCACACTTTACGAAGTACAAGCTGAGGTGGTAATGAACTACGATGATAACAAAAAGGGCATTCAATTATCTGAAATCAAAGCAAGGAAACACAAAGCCGAAAAACTCACCAACCGCCGCTCTTTTTTCGATGTCATTACGGGCGCCAACAAAGACCAATCCAATTACCGCATCAAGGAATTAAACAACGACATTTGTGTTCAATACGCTGAACGCTTGGGCCACCGCATCTGGGTGCCAATGGCACGGCGATTAAAACGCAAGGGGCGTTAGCGACGCATTAAAAGCCAGCAGGCTTTACAAGTCGTATTAAAAGGACTGCAGTACCCCTCATAAATCTTCAATCGCCTTGTTGTTTCACTTGGGTGATATTTCCCAACTTATCGTAACTATAATGGCGTTGGTAGTACCTCACTTTACTTGGCAATGGGCTAGCAAGTGCTGGCACATCAGTATAAAGATAAGAACATTTGAATTGCAATCTTTAATCTCATAAACAACAACAAGAAAATTAGTTGATTTGAGTAAAAGCTTTCAGGTACTGGTGGTCAGAGCGACCTTCGAGAAATAACGTAGAAAACGCGGTCACGCCATTTACCATTCACAATTCACCATCACTGTTGTCCGGGGAAAATTAATTTAATGACAATTATGCTTTGTATCCCCTT
>CANGWA010000172.1 GCA_947457335.1 Sphingobacteriaceae bacterium | reverse complement strand
TTGGAGTACTTGTTAACGAACAAACGAACAACGTGCGAACCAATAAATCCTGCACCACCTGTAATTAGTATCTTCATATTAATGATTTGGAGCGTAAAAATATTCAAAATAGTGCTTCGGACAAGTGTAAATGGTGTGGTAAATTCCGTTAAAGCGAACGTGTTTAGTGCAAATTAGTCGACAAAAACCTCCATTTTACGGCTCTTAATGTATAATTCGTGCGTATTAATTGCAAAAACCTTCAAAATCGGGTTATTTTGCTTTATAAATGAACTAAACCCAGTTTTTTCCAATGATAAACTTGAAAGAAATCATTAGAAAACTTGAGAGCTCTGTGTACAGAGAAGTCGAAAGTGGACTACAACTTACACAAGGAGAAAATTTCCTTGTTTTGTTAAGGGCGTATAGAGAGAGTGAAAACTCAGATGATTTTATACGCCATGAACTGGGAATTAGTCGCAATTCGTTCTATGCGTTAAAATCACGTCTTCACGATAAAATTGAAAGAGCACTCTCTGGTAATGTAACCGCCTCTTCTGAAGAATTGATTGATATGCTTGACCGCATACCTGAAATGTGTTACGGCCAACCTGTTGAAATAGCCCAGACCTTTTTATTGAGTATTGAACGCGAATTACTTAGCCACGATATGCATGGTGAATTGCAAGTAGTATACAGCGCTCTTAAAAAGATCCACCTATATTCTGACAAGTACTATCATTATTCAAAGCTTTATAACCAACAGGTTGCCTTCGCTTTATCGCTTGAAAAAGCAGATGAACTTCTGGGTCTATTTAATAGAAGTTTGGGTCAATACCTGTTTCACCCAACACATGAGGCACGACAACAACTTGTTTTTATTAGAAGTGGTATTTCAGACCACTTGCGATTGAACCCTTCCAGAAGGATTGAGCTAAGAAAACTACTCATTGAAATACAGGAACGCCTCTTTTGTAATGATGCACCGGATGATGAAATTCCGGATTTGATCAAAAAATTACAAGATATTTTACAAGAGCTGCCAGCATCTGTAAGTAAAAAGCACTTTGAAATTGCAGCAGCTTACCTGGCTTTTGAATACTTTATACGCACACGACAGTACCGCCTTGCAGCAAGAAATTACAGCCTTTTGTCTAATCTGGATGAGAGTATCTGTTTATACTCACACCTTGCGGTTACTCCTTTGTTTTTTATTTCTAGAATTGTGCAGTTGCAACATGAGGGACAAATTAGTGAGCTAGTGAATTGTGGTACTTCCGAACCATTTGTTCGCACAGGTGATGTTTTTGGCGCTAGTTGTGCAGGAATTGCACTTGCCATGCACGATTTCTACCGAAAGGAATATAAATCTGCGGCAAGACGATTAAACAGTTTAATTAATTCTTCGGTGTTTACAGAGGCCTTGCACCTTGAAATTGATTTGAAAATTTCACTTGCTGTTATATACTACAAACTCCAGGAAATGGACTTAGCAATCTCAATCGTGAAAAAATTATACCGAAAGTTGAGGGCAATGGATGATGATAATTATTTACATGTACTTAGAATATGTAAGCTGTTAGAAAAACAATTTCTGAGTAAAAACAAATTATCCGTGCTTCAGAAGGACGTATACTTGATATTCAGATTGAAAAATACCGGAAAATTCGCCGTATTGAGGCATTTAATTCAAGAGTTTGACACATTATTTACATGATCATGAAAGTAAAGGAACCAAAATTCACATATCAGTCAGCCTTATTAATTGATGACAACGATCTCGATAATTTTATCAATCAAAAGATTATTGAGTCAGCTTATTTCGCTAAGGATGTTTACACTAATACAAGTGCGAGAAGCGCAATCGAGTTTTTAGAAAACCTAATGAAAACCACAGCAGGGGCAGAACTATTACCGGAGGTCTTGTTTGTGGATATTAACATGCCGGTAATGGATGGATTTCAATTTGTTTCTTACTTCGAAGAGAAGTTATTGACGGGACTAATAAAGGTTCCAGAAATCGTGATCTTAACTTCCTCACTTTCGCCGACAGACGAAGAGAGAAGCAAGAACTTTGGGGTAAAAGTGCACTTTTTGCGAAAGCCGTTAACCGTTGAAATGCTTAAGGGGATATCCTGAGTCTGACGAAATTAGTTTTATTCTTACAGACATCATAAATGCGCAGTGAATAATAAAGAAAACGCAACTTAACTGAGTACTTTTACAGAAATAAGTACTTATGACTCTCGAAATGAACTTAAATCCAAACCTTGACGAATTTTATCAATTTCCAAGGTGGACTGTAGAGGAGCAAAATCAGCGGTTAACCACACAGGCGTTTTTAGTGGATAAAGAACAGCAAGGCATGGATGTTTTACGCATCTATTTTTATTCAGGTTTTTTTATTGAGCAATACGAAAAAGAAAACGGGATGTATGAAAACATCCCGTTTAAACAAGGTTATAAGCCCTCACAGTTCTTTGAATGCGTACAATTGGGCAAGTTGAAAGAATACCTCTTTAGAGGCTCCAATATGTTAAAGATTTGAACTTGTTCTTATACATTCCTTTTACATCCACAAGTACACCCTTCTTTGATAAAATTCCAGTGAAGTAGTTTTGATCGAGTGTTTTGTATTCTGCATGATTAACTGCTACAATAACACCATCATAGCCTTTTCCAATCTTATTTAAACCAAATCCATACTCGTGCTTTAATTCCGCACCGTCGGCATGTGGATCAACGACGTCAACTTTAACACCAAAGGATTTTAATTCCTTCACAATGTCTGCAACCTTACTGTTGCGAATATCACTGACATCTTCTTTGAAAGTAGCCCCCATGACGAGCACCTTTGATTTGGAGATATTCTTCCCCGCAGCGATAATCTTTTTTACGGTCGTCTTAGCTACATAGAACCCCATACTATCATTCACATAACGACCGCTATTAATTACACGAGCATGGTAGCCTAGTGATTCTGCTTTATGTGTTAAATAGTAAGGATCTACACCAATACAATGCCCCCCAACTAAACCAGGAGAGAATTTTAAAAAATTCCACTTGGTCCCTGCTGCTGCTAATACATCATAGGTATTGATACCCATTTTATTGAAGATAATTGAAAGTTCATTCATCAGAGCAATATTAACATCCCGCTGAGTGTTCTCGATGATTTTTGCGGCTTCAGCTACTTTGATACTCGACGCGCGATGTGTTCCAGGTTCAACTATAATCTCATAAACCTTGGCAATGTTTTCTAAACTATCCTTGTCGCAACCACTCACCACTTTAAGAATCTTGGTGATGGTATGCTCTTTGTCACCTGGATTAATGCGTTCGGGTGAATAACCTACTTTGAAGTCCTTCACAAACTTTAAACCAGAATGCTGTTCAAGCACGGGAATACAATCCTCCTCAGTACAGCCAGGGTATACTGTTGACTCGAACACAACATAATCGCCCTTCTTCAAAACCTTACCAACAGTGGTAGAGGCTCCAATCAAAGGTTTAAGGTCTGGTAAGTTGTGCTCGTCAATTGGTGTCGGCACCGCAACAATAAAAAAGTTTGCCTTCTTGAGATCCTCTAATTTGTTAGTGAAGCATATGTCCGACGCCTTGAAATCTTCCTTCGATAATTCGTTACTCGGGTCAATGCCTTTCTTCATCAAATTCACACGATCGAGGTTGATGTCGAAACCAATAACTTTCACTTTTTTAGCAAACGCTAAGGCAATGGGCAATCCTACATAACCAAGACCAATTACGGCAATGGTAGCTTCCTTCTTAATGATTTTATTGTAAATACTCATGGGTACTATATTTTTGAATTCAGTTGTTTCATAACGTTTGTGGGACGAAGTGCATAAATTCTTTCTATAATATCTACAACTTTTAGCCCTTCTAGTGCATTGGTGGATATTTTATTATGTCCATGAAGGGTACTCACAACGTTTTCGATTACACTGTGGTGGTTGTTGGCAGAACCTTTATAGGCTCCATAATCGTTTGCTGGATTAGTGGCGGGCAATTCTGGCATGGTGTAGTCCTTAATGTTACAGATCTCAATTTGATCCATATACTGCCCACCAACTTTGATACTGCCATTCGAACCAACAATGGTCAATGAACTCTCCAAATTCTTTTCCCATACCGCAGTTGAGTAGTTAATGCAACCAATACCACCCCTCACAAACTCGAAATTAACAAAACCACTATCTTCAAATGCAGTCGAACGGCTGTGATTAAAATCTGCAAACTTGGCCTGTATGTTGGTGATGTCGCCAAAAATCCAATACATAATATCAATCCAGTGACTGAATTGTGTAAATAGTGTCCCTCCATCTAAATCTTGAGTGCCCTTCCAGCCACCTGCTTTGTAATAGCGGTCATCACGTTTCCAATAACAATTCAATTGAACCATATATATATCGCCAATAATCTTCTTCTCAACAACTTCTTTAAGCCACATGCTTGGTGGCGAATACCGGTTCTGCATAACACAGAAAACGGATTTGTGTTGGTGCAAGGCTGTATAAATGATTTTTTCACAATCCATCCGGCTCAAGGCCATAGGCTTTTCAACTACTACATGTTTTCCAGCTTCCAATGCTTCTAAGGCATGTATAGCATGCAATCCATTGGGTGTACATATGTTGATGACTTCAATCTCAGGGTGACTTTTTAAAAGAATTGAAACATCTTGATAATAGGATTCTTCAAGATTTTCTAGTTGCAGAGAATCTTTGGGCAAAATATCACACACTGCTACTAACTCACAGGCTGGATTTCGCCGAATCATCTCTGCATGTCGCTTACCTATGTGCCCTTGACCAATTACGCCAAATTTTATTTTATTCATGAATTCTGGTGACTTTGTTGTTCTCTAGTTGGTAAACCTGTTGACTTTCAGGGCACTTAGCCCTTCCCGCTGCGTCAAATTGCAGTTTGTGACCGTATTCACTCATCCAGCCCGTTTGGCGAGATGGATTGCCTATCACAAGGGCGTAATCAGGTACGTCTTTTGTCACAACTGCCCCAGCTCCAATGAACGCAAATTTGCCAATATTATGGCCGCAGACAATCGTTGCATTAGCACCAATTGAAGCGCCTTGGCCTACATGCGTGCTAGCATAGGCATTACGCCTATTAACGGCACTTCTGGGATTGATCACATTGGTGAAGACCATACTGGGACCTAGGAAAACGTCGTCGTCACACGTCACGCCAGTGTAAATGGAGACATTGTTTTGAACTTTAACATTATTTCCAAGTGTAACGCCTGGTGAAACGACAACATTTTGTCCCAAATTACAGCCCTTACCGAGTCTTGAACCAGTCATTAAATGCGAAAAATGCCAAATTTTCGAACCTTCTCCTATTTCACAGCCATCATCTATGACGGCCGTTGGATGAGCATAGTAGTGTTGGGTATTCATAAAGGACTTCAAATTTAGTGAAAATCAATGTATATTCTCTCAAACTCCCTGCTGAATCTCTTACAATGGATATATTTGCATAGTATTGAACGCATGAAAATCGATCCAAAGAAGTTGATTCCCTATCTGGCAGCAATTGTGATTTTTGCCGCCTTGACGTTAATTTATTTTAAGCCGCTTCTCGACGGTAAAGTGCTCCGACAAGATGATATCGCTCGACACAAAGGGATGAGCAAGGAAATTGCGGATTACCGAGAAAAATATAACAAGGAGCCGCTTTGGACGAATTCAATGTTTGGTGGAATGCCTGCTTACCAAGTCTCTACGCTCTATCCTGGTAATTGGCTAAGTAAATTGGACCCAGCTTTTAAACTGTGGTTACCCCATCCAGGTGGATATTTATTTCTCTATTTTCTGGGTTTCTACATCTTACTCCTTTGTCTAAAGGTAGATCCTTGGCTGTCCCTAGTGGGATCATTAGCGTAT
>CANGWA010000171.1 GCA_947457335.1 Sphingobacteriaceae bacterium | reverse complement strand
ATCACTTTCTGCTTGAAGGGTTGCGCCCGAATTAGTTGAAAATTGAGAGTTGAAAGTTGAGAATAGGTTTATCTTGACTTCGCGCCCTTACCCTGAAGCGAAAGCCACGAGCATAGTTGAGAACCAATTTCTTTCTGCTTCATGGGTTGCACGTCCACGAACTCTTCGTTCCCTATTAATTGCAAATTGAAAGTTGAGAATTAGGTCGCTGACGCCGAAACAAGTGTTAATGATAAATGAAGACCCACAGCAAAATCTCATGCAGAAAGTCGTGGTAACCAGATGGCACTAAAAGTTTTATCAATTTACTATATTTGATATTAGAGACAGACGCTCACAACAACAACCTGTCCCCTTACACACCAAGGCAATTAAAGTAGATTCACGCTTAAACAACGGTATTTATATCGTAAAATTAGTTTCTCATGAAGGCAGCCAGAGTTACAAACTTATTGTGCAAGATTAGTCTATTATTCTTCTTGTGTATACCGGTGAAGTTTACCGCACAGGTTAATTATGTTCAAAATGGTGGTTTTGAAACATTGGTAGATACTTGTTTGATTAATTTAAATATTAAAGCAAGAACCGTATATTGGGATACACTTCGTAATGGTGGCGGTGGTTATTTGATATTGTGCTCAAACTGTTCATCTGTTAAAAGCGTAAACGCCCCCATGTGTGCAACGGGTTCCTTCCAGTGGCCAAGAAGTGGCACAAACATGGTACACTTTGACTGCTTGATTATTATTCCAACAGGGACCGTTTGGCCACATTTACGATCCTATGTGCAAAATGAACTTCGCGCCCCCTTGATTAAGGGGCATACCTATTGTGTTCGCTTTTTTGCCAACTTAGCCAATAGAAGCAGATGGGCCATTACAGAATTAGGCGCCTATCTGGATGACGGAAGCATTAGTGCACCGCCTGAAGGTGTAGCAATAGCTACCCCACAGATTAGCAGTCCGCCTGGGGTATTTATAACTGACACTTTAGGTTGGACAGAAGTGCAAGGCTCTTTTGTGGCCAATGGCACAGAAAAATATCTGACCTTAGGTAATTTTAAAACGGCGGCACAGACAACTTACAGTGCGATGCCTGTTATTCCTCTTTTTACAGGTACATATGCATGGTACTACTTCGATGACGTCAGCGTCATCGATGCCGATTTAGAGGCGTTTGCGGGTCGAGATACGTTTTACACCCATACTGGGGATAGTGTGTTTATAGGTCGTGCCAGTGAGGTGGGATTGGATGACCGTTGTACGTGGTACAAACTACCCAATGTAACCACGCCCATTGCTAGTTCTGTGGCCGGTATGTATGTAAAACCACAAGGTGTAGAACAATACATGGTTAAACAAAGTATTTGTGGAAATATAAAGTATGATACGGTAACGGTGTATCCGGGGGTACTCAACACACCTGATTTTTTGCAAATGCCAGTGAAGCTATGGCCACAACCTTGTAAAGGATATTTTGAATTATTGATGCCCGTGCAGGGCCAATACACGTTGTACATTCATGATGCCTTGGGCCGCATGGTGCACACTCAAACCATGGATGGTGCAAGGCAGGTCATTTCGATTGCATCGCTGCCCTCTGGGGTGTATAGTGTGTCCGTCTCTTCAGAGCAGGGGTTTAGGTGGAGTCGGAAACTTTTAGTGGATTAGTTGTTGATGGTGCTTATAGCCGAAAATATCGATTATGAGTATTTGCGAGCATTATGGCGATAAAGCCTTGTGTTAACGTCTGCCCCCGATTGAAGCGGCAGACCACCGCAGACTAGAAAGCCAGCATTTTAATCACTCGCCAGTTGCGGTGGCTACAGCTGAAAGCGGGATTAGGCCCAAATCATAAAATCGCAAAAATGCTTAATGGGTTTACTGCTTACTAATCAGTTCGCATCAAACTCCATGAAGCCGTTAATGAAAACAAAGTGGCCATCGGTGTATTCGGTGAACTCAACGCCCTTCCAAATTTTGATAACCACCTGGTCTTTCTTGGTGAGCATGTACAATTGAATTTCGCCGTTGTTTAGTGCACGCTCAATGATTTTCTTCTTCCACTCTTCTTTAACTTCCTTGCTGAGCGAGGTGAGACTTTCTTTAAACGAAGCTTCAGGCACTTTTGCTGCTAATGCACACAAAGCGGTTTGAATAGCGACTTCGTTTTTTGGATCTACTTCTCTAAGAATGTACTTGCGAATCAAGGCAACGGGGGCTTGCCGCGAATACAAGGCGCAAAATACGTCCTCAATCATTTCGGGATGGCTGTACGTATCAAGGCATTTTTTTAGTACGTCCGCATTTTTATCGTCCTGCGCAATAGCCAATGCCAAACACACGTAATGATTAAGTACAAAACCGAATTTATTGGTTAAGAGTTTTCCAGAGGCCAATAATTGTGTGAGGTGATGGTTGGTGGTTTTGCTATCGAGTAGTTGGGCAAGTAAGTAAGCGTTTCCGGCTAAAACAACATCTGTTGCGATGAGCGAATCGCCCAAGGCAATAAAAGGTTTTGGATCGCCCTTAATGGCTGCCAACGACTGGCGCGTAGCGGTGTAGACTTTTATTTTGCCCGACATGAAATCATAATAATTGAGATCAGGGGGTAAGTACTCAACTCCAACAAATCCATAACCTATGCGTTTCTGCATAAGGTAAAACAACCACGTTTTTTCACGAGTGGTGTACTTGCTATTCGATAAAATACCAGACAAGGTGGTGTTATAAAAATCATCCTTGAAATACTCCGCACGCACTGTAGCATCAATGGTAGCAACCAATCCAGCGGGAATTTGTTTGACAGTATAGGTATTGTTGAGGGTGTTTTTGTTAATCGGTCGAACTTGGGCTGAAAGGTGGAGGGTTAAAACGAGACCAAGTAGACAGCTAAAATGTTTCATAAACTAAAATTAGTGCAAAGCTGCTGAAATACGACCGAAATGGGGACGATTTTTAAACAGGTTTTTAGTAAAAGGGGGGATAGGTGCTTCTAAGGGATGAACGGCAGGATTCTGGTCTAAAATGTATGCCTCGTCCATCTTTTTTACTTAATTTTCGACCTATGAAACCATTCTTCATATCCTTACTTGTAGCGGGTAGTTTATCATCGGGACTCGTTGCGCAGAACAAGCTGTTAACCATACAGGAAGCGGTAAACAAGGGCCGCACAACCTTAGCGCCAAAACGCTTGAACCAATTGGCCTTTATTCCTGGCACAACTACTATTGCCTACCTCGATAAAAACGAGATCACGGTAATTGATGCTAAAACAGGGAAACCGTCAAAATCAATTTCGTTGGTTACGCTCAATAAATCGCTCAAGGCCATTAATATTGATACGGCTACGGCTTTACAAGCTGTGACGTGGAAGGATGCGGATAGCTTTTGGTATAAAACCAAGGCGGGTGAGTTTTTGTACTCCATCTCTAAATCAACGACTGAAAAATCAACACGCAAAAGTGTTCCACGTGATTTGGAAAATGTGGATGAAGTAAAAGAAGGGTTGTACGCTTACGTTAAAAACAACGATGTGTACATCCACAACAGCGGCAAGGAAGTGCAAGTGACTACCGACGGTTCCTACACCATTGTTAACGGCAAGAGCGTACACCGCGATGAATTTGGTATTCACAAAGGCACGTATTGGAGCCCAAATGCGAATTACCTGGCGTACTACCGCATGGACCAATCAGATGTTACCGACTACCCCATTATTGACTGGAGCACGTACCCAGCACAAAATAAAAACATCAAGTACCCAATGGCCGGCAACAAGAGCCATTACGTGACCCTGCATGTGTACAGCATGAAGGCCGGCAATGTCACAACAATAGTAACGGATGGCCCGCGTGATCAATACTTGACCAATATTGCTTGGAGTCCTGATGAATCTAAAATCTACATCGCCATTATTAACCGCGAACAAAACCACATGAAATTAAATGAATACGATGTGGTAACAGGGGCATTAACACGCACGTTATTTGAAGAAAAAGACGCTAAATACATTGAGCCGCAAAACCCCATGTTGTTTGTAAAAAACAACCCGAAACAATTTATTTGGCAAAGCCGCAAGGATGGCTTCAACCATTTTTATTTGTACGACATCAGTGGCACACAAATTAGGCAGCTAACATCTGGACCATGGGAAGTAAAGGGCGAAGCGGGCTTTGACGCCAAGGGGGAGTTTTTGTATTTCTATGCTAATAAAGAAAAACCGGTGAACCAAGACATGTACCGTGTGGAATTGAAAACAGCGAAAATTACGCGTTTGACAACTGGTGATGGGTTTCACAGTGTGGTAAAATCGGATGATGGTAATTATTTAATTGATAGTTACTCGTCGTGTTACGTGCCGCGCGAATACGCGGTGGTGGATGTGAAAACGGCGAAGTCCACCACGTTCTTTAAAGCAGACAATCCGATTGCGGATTATAAATTGGGCAAGTGGAATTTGTTTACGATTAAAAATGCAGAAGGTCAGGACTTGTATTGCCGATTATTTAAGCCCGTTGATTTTGATTCTACCAAGAAATACCCGGTATTGGTGTATTTATACAATGGTCCCCATTCACAAATGGTCACCAATACCTGGATGGCCGGTGGTGAACTGTGGTACCAGTACATGGCTCAAAAAGGGTACATCGTATTTACGTTAGATGGTAGGGGCACCTCTTACCGTGGTAAGGACTGGGAGCAAGCCATTCACCGCCGTTTAGGCACGGTAGAAATGGAAGATCAGTTGAAAGGAGTTGAGTACTTGAAATCGTTGCCCTACGTCGATGCTTCCCGCTTGGGTGTGCACGGTTGGAGTTTTGGTGGCTTTATGACGACCAGTTTAATGACCCGTTATCCGGAGGTGTTTAAAGTGGGTGCAGCAGGCGGACCGGTCATTGATTGGGCCTATTACGAAATCATGTATGGCGAGCGGTACATGGACATGCCACAAGAAAACAAGGAAGGCTACGACGCCAATAATTTATTGAACCACGTTGGCAAACTAAAAGGCAAGTTATTGATGATTCATGGTGCGCAAGACGATGTAGTGGTATGGCAACATTCTATTATGTACCTAAAAGCTGCAGTCGACAAAGGCGTGCAGCTAGACTACTACGTATATCCAGGGCATTTTCACAATGTGTTAGGTCCGGATAGAGCCCACTTGATGGAAAAAATTACGAATTACTTTTTGGAGAAGTTGTAGGGGGGGTATAATTTGAATGACTTAGCATATTAAGTAAAACCGTATAATGTTTATTAAGTTATTGTTCTGAGTAAAGCAATCGATTTTGCTAGAAAATAGATTGTATTGAGACTAATTTCATTCTCTGATAGAGCTTTATTCTAATTAAAAAATAATTAGAATCTGTTTTTTTAACTTTTAAAAAGTCTCCCCTTATTTAATTTTGATTTAAATACTAATTAAAATGAAAATTTACAAACTTATCGTTATTGCCTTTTTTGTTCAGGGGTGCAGTAAAAAAGCCATTAATAATGAACCGAACAATCCTAGTGTTTCTCAACACGCTGCCATTGGGAAGGTGGAGAATGGAATGCTTAAATTTAATTCAGTTGTTGAATATGTTTCATTCTTAAATTTGTCAAATTCACAGCGAAGTGCCCAACTTAAAGAGTTTGCAGTGCTTGAAGAATTCAAAATGAAAGCCAAGCGAGGTGCTACTAACTTTAAATCACTCATAACTGACACTTGTTATGAGAATAATCCATTATTGGACTCCATTTTGGATGAAAATAATATGATAATGATTGAGGATTTTGTGTTGAAATTAGATTTTTGCAAAGATACTGTTTACTTGAGTGATAACCTTAGTAGTGGAGCAAATAGCAGAAGAATTGCCTTGATTAATGGAGATTATTCTTATCCAAACCTTTACAGGTTT
>CANGWA010000170.1 GCA_947457335.1 Sphingobacteriaceae bacterium | reverse complement strand
TTGTTCACTGAGTTTATCTGCGAGTGCCTGTAAATTATCAGTCGCTGTCATGATTGCAGCGATTGGCGTTTTTAATTCATGCGAAAGCGAGTTAAACATGGTGTTGTAAAGGCGAAGTGTATTTTCTTTTTCTTCTTTCTTATTTGCTTCCTTTTCAACCCGTCTTATGCGTGTGCTTAGTACTGCATTAACAAGCGCAATGACAAAGTACATAAGGAACATAAGAGCATCTTCTGCGTTACCAATGGTGAGCGTAAATTTTGGAGGAATAAAGAAGAAGTTCCAAATTAATGCACTAACGATGGCGGTGACCAATACCGGTATCATTTCGAAGACCATTGCTGAAATGGAGACGGTAACCATCAGTATTAAAGCTACAACACGGTAATCCAACCATTCGGAAAGTGAAAAACAAATCAGCGCGAGGAGCAACGTAAGCCCCAATGCAATCATAAATTGCCGTTTGAGGGGGGTGTGCCTAAAGTCGAGATAGTTCAAAATATAGAGCTGAATGCGATCACAAAATTAACTGAAGCTATATAAAGATTATATAAAGAACACGTTTTAATACGATTTTTAGCGAGCATGTCTTTCGGCTATAAAAAAAGGCTGCCCAAGAATGGGCAGCCACATTAAAAAGCAAAGGGGTAAAGCTATTTAGTCGCTTTTTTGGCCGCTTTTTTGGCCGCTTTTTTGGCCGATTTTTTAGGAGCCGCCTTCTTTGTGGTCGCTTTCTTCGCAGGGGCTTTGGCTGTTTTTTTACCTTTATCAAATGCGCCAGGCACTTGTTCTTCAATCATGCGCTTCACTTCTTCAAGCGAGAGTCCACTCAATTCCTCAGGGGCATACCTTTCACCGTTTTCAGATTTGGTAATTTTCAACATGTTTTTACCAAAACGAATAAATGGACCCCAACGCCCATTTTCGATGGCTATTTTTTCATTTTCCCAAATTTGAATGTAACGGTTAGCTTCTTTCTCCAATTTCTTTTCTACCAATTCATTGATGTCCTTTTGGGTAAGGTGATCAAAATTATAAGCCCGGGGTACATTGATAAAAAGATCGCCCATTTTGATGAAAGGTCCGAAACGACCCTTTCCCTTTGTAATGGGGTGATCTTTGTAGAAAGCAATAGGAGCATCGGCTTGTTCTTTTTCTTGGATAAGTTGAATGGCGCGTTCTGTATCTACTTTAAGTGGGTCTTCGCCACGTGGGATAGAAACGTATTGTTCTCCCCATTTTACATAGGGACCAAATCGGCCAACACCGATTACCATTTCTTTTTCTTTGTATGCACCGACAGCCATTGGCAGTTTAAACAAGTCGAGGGCATCAGCTAGTGAGATGGTTTCAATACTTTGTTCCTTGCGAAGGCTTGCGAAACGCGGCTTTTCACCTGTCTCCTCATTGGTTTCTCCAATTTGAGCAATTGGACCGAACCGACCAATTCTAACGATAACGGGCTTGCCACTTAGAGGGTCTGTACCAAGAGCTCTCTCGCCGCTAGCGCGTTCACTGGTGTCGATTGTTTTTTCAACGTTGTGATGAAATGGACTGTAAAATTCCCGAATCATCTGTGTCCACGACATTTTGCCTTCGGCAATTTCATCGAATTCTTCTTCCACTTTTGCTGTGAAATGGAAGTCCATAATATCAGGAAAGTATTGTGTAAGGAAATCGTTGACCACCATCCCTATATCGGTTGGGAAAAGTTTTGCTTTCTCTGCACCTGTGTTCTCTGTCTTAACTTCCTTAATAATTTGGTGATTGCCCAATCGCAACATGGAGAAGTGGCGTAGCGCACCCTCACGGTCACCTTTTTCAACATAGTTTCTTTTTTGAATGGTTGAAATGGTGGGAGCGTAGGTACTGGGACGACCAATGCCTAATTCTTCTAATTTCTTAACCAAACTTGCTTCTGTGTAACGTGGTGGATGATGACTAAAGCGTTCGGTCGCTGAAATCTCTTGTGCTGTTAACGATTCTCCTTCCTTCAAAGCAGGTAACATACCGGAGGTATCCTCATTTTCATCATCATCGCTGCTTTCGAGGTAAACCTTTAAAAAGCCATCAAACTTTAACACTTCTCCTTGTGCTACAAACTGTTCTGAAGTGCCATGAATAGTAATGCGTGCAGTTGTCTTCTCCAGTTCAGCATCAGCCATTTGGCTGGCGATGGTGCGTTTCCAAATCAATTCATACAAACGTTGTTCATTTCTATCACCTGAAACCGATTGGTTTTGGATGTAGGTGGGACGAATGGCTTCGTGTGCTTCTTGAGCACCTTTGTTCTTAGTTTTATAGCGGCGCACTTGGTGGTATTTTCCACCAAACGAAGAGGTAATCATTTCTTTGGCTTGGTCGAGTGCTGTCTCCGAAAGATTGACCGAGTCGGTACGCATGTAGGTGATTTTACCAGATTCGTATAAGCGCTGGGCCACCACCATTGTTTGAGAAACACCAAAGCCCAGTTTGCGAGCAGCTTCCTGTTGTAAGGTCGAAGTGGTGAAAGGGGCACTAGGGGTTCGTTTCGCTGGTTTTGTTTCCAGTTTTCCAACGGTAAAGTTGCCCGATAAGCACTTTTCAAGGAAGGCTTTGGCTTCATTTTCAGTAGTGAAACGCTCGTCCAGTTCGGCTTTTAACAAAGCTTTTGCGCCAGTAACAAAAACAGCAGAAACCTTAAAGGCAGATACCGATTTAAAGTTTTGAATTTCCCGTTCGCGTTCAACAATTAACCGCACTGCAACAGATTGCACACGGCCTGCTGAAAGGCTTGGGCGGACTTTTTTCCAGAGAATGGGAGAGAGTTCAAAACCAACGAGGCGATCGAGTATACGGCGCGCTTGTTGGGCATTGACAAGGTTCAAATCAATATCCCGGGGATTCTCAATTGCTTTTTGAATAGCGGGTTTGGTTATTTCGTGAAACACTATTCGTCGGGTGCGTTTTTTATCAAGCCCCAATGTTTCATATAGATGCCAACTGATAGCTTCACCTTCGCGGTCCTCATCGGACGCTAACCAAATCATTTCAGCATTCTTGCTCAACTTCTTGAGTTCGGCAATAACTTTCTGTTTGTCAGGTTGTATTTCGTAGGTCGGTGTAAAATTTCTTTCAATGTCAATGCCAAAACCCTTCTTTACCAGATCCCGAACATGGCCAAAACTCGAACGCACCGTAAAGTCTTTTCCGAGAAACCCTTCAATAGTTTTTGCTTTTGCAGGGGACTCCACGATAACTAGATTTTTGCTCATACCTTATATAGATGTTACTTTTTTAGTGCTTTTTGCCTGCTTTTCGAGGCTGTTTTTTTGAAATTTTCGGGAAAAATTCCTCCCCCTTTTTCAAAAAATGTTGCGTTTTAAAGGCGCAAAGAAAAAAAAATAATCTGTTGACCAACAAATAAAAATGTAATCTCCCACCTTTAAAGCGCCTAAAATAGTTAAATAGCTGTCAATTTGTCAGCCGAATTCCTAAATTTGTGGTCTAATGGAACAAAATAAAGTAATAGAAGAGGGGCGTCAAGGGGAAGCGTTGCATCAACCGACGCGAGGAGGGAGTAAAAAATTGTTTTTAGAGAGCTATGGCTGTCAGATGAATTTCAGTGACAGCGAGATTGTTGCAGCCATATTGAGCAAGGAAGGCTATTCTACCACCCAAACGATGGAGGATGCGGACTTAATATTTGTCAATACTTGTGCAATTCGTGAGAATGCAGAAAATAAAGTACGTCAACGTTTACAAGATTATAGGAAGGCAAAGCGCAACAATCCCAACATGGTGATTGGTGTTCTCGGCTGTATGGCGGAACGCCTTAAATCCAAATTTTTGGAAGAAGAAAAATTAGTGGACATAGTCGTTGGTCCCGATGCCTACCGTGACTTACCTAATTTGATTGAGCAAGCAGAAGGCGGCCAAAAAGCCGTTAATGTTATCTTGAGTAAGGAGGAAACCTATGCCGATATTGCACCTGTGCGTTTAGACAAAAATGGTGTGAGTGCATTTGTCAGTATTATGCGTGGATGTGATAACATGTGCAGTTTTTGTGTAGTGCCTTTTACAAGAGGAAGGGAGCGCAGCCGTGATCCAGAAAGTATAGTAAAAGAATGCCGCGAGGCCTTTGAGGCAGGTTATAGGGAAGTCACGTTATTGGGTCAAAATGTAGATTCGTATTTGTTTAGTGGGGGAGGGCTTAAAAAGGAGATACTTACAGAAGAGCAACGCGCTGCTGCCACCAATTTCGCACAATTACTTGAAAAAGTGGCGCTCATACATCCCGATTTACGCGTGCGTTATAGCACCTCCCACCCTAAAGACATGACCGATGAAGTATTGCATGTCATGGCGCGTTACGACAATATCTGCAAGTACATTCATCTTCCAGTGCAAAGTGGTAACTCGAAAGTCCTGACAGATATGAACCGTGGTTATAGCCGCGAGTGGTATTTGTCACGTATCGATTCGATACGGCGCATCATGCCTGAATGTGGCATCAGTACAGATATTATTACAGGCTTTTGTGGGGAGACGGATGAGGAACACTTAGACACTATCCGTTTAATGGAAACCGTGAAGTACGATTATGCTTTTATGTTTATGTACAGCGAACGTCCGAAAACGCTAGCTGAGCGCAGGTTTAAGGACGACGTACCAGAGGAAATTAAAAAAAGCCGTTTAACGGCGGTGGTCAATCTTCAACAAAAACACAGTGAGGAGCGCATTAAGGCACAGATAGGAAAGGTGCATCGGGTGTTGGTAGAAGGACCATCGAAACGCTCTAATGCTATGCTGATGGGAAGAAATACACAAAACACTGTGCTTGTTTTTCCGAAAGGGCAGTTTAAGTCTGGGGACTATGTGAATGTGTTGGCAACTTCAGGAACGGCAGCGACCTTGATTGGTGAAGTGGTTAATTAGGGATCGAAAATGAGTGTACAGGATTTAAAGCAAAAATTTGGCATCATTGGCAGTAACGCCATGCTGGATCGGGCGGTGGATATTGCACGGCAAGTTGCACCAACTGATTTAAATGTGCTTATCAATGGTGAAAGTGGCACAGGTAAGGAGGTTTTTCCGCAAATTATTCATCAGAACAGTTCGCGCAAACATGGACCATACATTGCCGTGAATTGTGGTGCCATTCCAGAAGGCACCATTGACAGTGAATTGTTTGGCCATGAAAAGGGGGCATTTACGGGTGCTACCGAATCACGCAAAGGTTATTTTGAAGTAGCCAATGGCGGCACTATTTTTTTGGATGAAGTAGGAGAGTTGCCGCTTGCTACGCAAGCACGGTTATTGAGGGTTTTGGAAAGTGGAGAGTACATTCGTGTAGGGAGCAGTAAAGTTCAGAAGACCGATGTTCGCGTTGTTGCAGCTACCAATATTAACTTTTTTCAAGCCATTGAGCGCGGCAAGTTTAGAACGGATTTGTATTACCGTTTAAACGCCGTTCCTATAAATTTACCCCCTCTGCGTGAACGTAATGAGGACATCCATTTATTATTTAGAAAATTTGCAAGTGATTTTGCAGCCAAGTACCGCATGCCCGTTGTGCGGTTGAATGCAGAGGCGGAGCGAGTGTTGATGGGTTACTTCTGGCCTGGTAATATCCGCCAACTAAAAAACATAGCAGAACAAATTTCTATTATTGAAAAAAATAGAGAGATCACCGCTGAAACACTAATTAAGTATTTGCCTCAATTTTCAAATGGCAATGTACCCACTGTTCAGGGCACGGAAGCAACCAACATGTCCTCAAACGATCGCGAGGTAATATTCAAAGTTTTACGCGAGTATGGGAATGAACTAAGTGAACTCAAGAAAATTGTATACGATTTGATGAGTGGAAACGTTACAATGACACCAGCCAATGATGCAGGGGGTAATGTGAAAATTTTAGGAAGAGCCTATTCAGAGCACACACCAGAGTTGAACGCTATTACTATTCATCCTGCACCTGGCATTTCATCACCACAAGTGATTG
>CANGWA010000169.1 GCA_947457335.1 Sphingobacteriaceae bacterium | reverse complement strand
TCGAAGCGACCCGACGCATTAAGATCGAATTTCCAGGTAAAAAGGTTCTTGTGCTCTCTATGCATGACCATGAAAGTTATCTCATCGATATGTTAGATGCTGGTGCAGATGGATACGTCCTAAAAAGTACCAACAAAGAAGAACTTCTTTTCGCGATCCGCAAAATCGCTAACGACGGTATGTACATGGGTGCTGAATTCACCATCAACATGCTGTCGAAATTTAAATCTGCCACAGGTTTCATGCCGGCCAAAAATAAGCCAGATTTGAAAATATCTGACCGAGAAATGGATGTTTTGTTGAGAATTGCTGAAGGAAAAACCAATCAACAAATTGCAGATGAATTGTTCACCAGCGTGAGAACCATCGAAACAAGAAGAAAAAACCTACTGGAAAAAACTGGCACCAATAATACTGCAACATTAATTAAATATGCAGTGTTAAACGGACTAGTGCAGTAATTCAATTCATACAAATAAAAAAAGCCTCCAAGGAGGCTTTTTTTATTTGGGTTTAGCATAAGGTAAGCGCATAATTAATTCGGGAGCGTAATAGGCGTCTAAGCCAATACCAGCAGCTGTTTGCGCCGATAAATGATCCACAAATCCATCCGCACCAATACACGAAGGATGGATATAAATTGTAGACACTTGAGCAATCAAAAATTCAGTTCCATTAATTGCTAAACTATGCTCTTCAACCAATTTTGCATGTATTTGAATACTACTTTTCAAAACGAATGGAACATCAATGCCCTCCTTCCATTCTGTTTCTAATCCTGTAGCCTCAAACTCTGAAACATCTTTGGGATAACGCGCCGATGTTTGATGCGCCTGTGCAACAAAATCTTTTCCAACTAGATTCACAGTAAATTCCTTCCTTTCTCGAATATTATCCAGCGTATGCCGATCAACACTGTCGGGCCGCACTACCAAACCAAATAAAGGTGGGTTTGCCCCAATATGAACGAGGGAATTGAAAATAGCTAAATTGGTTCTCTTCTCCTGATTACATGTTCCAATTAATGCTAGGGGACGAAAACCCCACAAAGAATTAATAAAGGTTGCTCGGTAACGTTGCTCCATTTGAGCAATTGCAGGGTTGTCGATTGCTTGCATACTAAACAGCTTGTATTACACTCATTCCGCCATCCACTGGCAATACATGCCCTGTGGTCCATGTCGCCTCCTTTAATAAAAACCGAATGGCATCCGCTTGTTCTTGCGGCTCACCTATCGCCTGCAAGGGATAACGCTTTGCTGATTGTATGCGCTTTTCTTCAGTGTTTATTAACCGTTCAGTTAATCCCGTGACGGTTAAAGCTGGGGCAACACCATTCACTCTTACCGTGGGTGCCAACTCTGCAGATAAACTGCGTACAAGTCCTTCCAAAGCGCCCTTTGCCATGGATATACTCATGTGAAAGGGGAGTCCAGTTTGCACTGCAACTGTACTCATTAAAACAATTCCGGAACCAACAGCCTGCTTAAGTCCCCCTATGTACTTTCTTACCGCTCGCACTGCGCCAAGTGTATTCAATTCAAAATCATTTAACAACTCCTGATCTGTGTAGCGCGCAAATGGCTTTAAAACGATGCTACCCGGAAAATATACCATCCCATCAATAGGGCCAGTTTGGGCCGGTAAATCTGTCTCCTGATATGATGAAACCGTGTGCCATTCGTCACAATAGCCTTTATCTTCTTGACGCGAGATCCCCACTACATAATCGCCTTCAGCGCGCAAGCGTTGGGACAAAGCGGCGGCCATCGCTGAACTTGAACCTACTAAAATGAATTTTTTCATTTTGTTTAACTATTTTACGCCAAAGTTAAACAAAAAGTCTGTATATTTGTGCATCGTTTAATGTCAGATGCTGCCAAGGTTGCAAGTATCCTTGTAACTGAGGCAGCTTTCTTATGAAAAACCCGATTGATAAAGACAAGATTACCGAAACGCCGTCCACGTTGCCCTATCCCCACACGGTCGGATCGGCTATCATTAAACCAGATGATGTTGGCAAAATAAAGAGTAGAGCACATTCTGCCATGCTCGAGCAAACGACTGTGCAATTGAATCAGATTCAAAAACAAGTGGAACTGTTAATTGAACAAGCGCGCAGAATACAACAGCGTGTTACGATTAGTGAAAATATTTATAAAGCGCATCTCACGTTCGAACCGTTTGTTGGTAACGTTTATCATTTATACAAACAAGGTGACCAATCAAAATTAATGATGATTGCCCCCAATGAATGGGGCAAGAGCAAACCCGATACACTTGAATTTCAAGCCTCCGTGCGCTTACTCAGTGATCATACTTGGGAAATCCTCTAAATTGACCTTCTTTCTACCGCTTTTGCCTCAAATTATTCGTTTTACCGCGGGCGGCGAATAGTTTTTCGGCATGATGCGTCATTCATTTATCTCTGTTACCCTAACGTTACTACTTCACTTCCATACACTTATAGCCCAAGTTCCTTCTTTTACGACACATGTCCGCTCCATTGCGCCGGGAGGCTACTACTTCATTTGTCCCTTCACTCAAAACATGACCGATGGCTACCAAATGGTGCTTGACTCTACAGGGAACCTTCAGCATTACCGACACATGAATGGTTTTTCCATTGACTTCAAACAATGGCCTGGAGAACGTGTATCTTATTGGAAGGCACCATACTATTTCATCTTGAATGCGCAATTACAAAAAATCGACTCCATCACCACACTCAACGGCATACATCCCGATGAACACGATCTTCAAATTTTACCCAATGGCAACTTTTTAATGATGGGACATGAAAACCGAACAATGGACCTTTCCTCCGATTCCATTTTTATGTCTTCGGGATTACCGGGTAGCAAGCACTCTGTTGTTAAGGCGGTTGTTATTTTAGAAATTACACCAACGAAACAATTGGCATTTGAATGGTAAGCTGCAGACCACCTTCCTTTTAACTCGGTCGATGATTTTTTTGTTTTCGACAGTGTGAATGTTGATTGGACGCACTCCAATGCTGTTGAATTCGACTACAATGGCCATCTGCTGCTATCATCAAGACCCCTCAACGAAATCACCAAAATTAACCGACAAACAGGAAATGTCATGTGGCGCTTCGGTGGAAAATACAATAACTTTACTTTTATTGGGGATACTGTGCCATTCTGAGGACCACACGACGTGAGACGCTTACCGAATAGACACCTTACCTTCTTCGATAATGGCCGAAATAAATCCTATCGCCAACATGGTGCCAGAGCAGTGGAATACATCCTCGATGAATTCAAAATGACTGCGAAATTAGTTTGGCACTATGGCTATTATCCAAATCATTTTTCTATTGCGATGGGTAATGTAAAGTCCCCTGATTCAAACATCCGAGTAATCAATTATGGCATCTATAAGGATATTTTTTTAAACGTCACCGACAAATTGAATTCTTCTCTTTTTGAAATGGATATTGTTTCTGGATACTATAATTATAGAGCCTTTCATTATTAAACATTCCACTCGGCATGCAATCACCTCCTCTAATGTGCAGCGATTCATCGGGCGTTCTTAAATTGACTATCGTTGGAAATTCAGATGCGGCTTAATGGAGCAATGGTAAATATAGTGCACTCTTAACAGTCACCAATACCGGCGAATACTTTGCTATGGTAAGAACACCAGAGGGAGGCTTTGTCAGATCGCAAACAGTTCATCTCGCAAATGTGACTAATTTTTGCAATACAACTGGCATTTATTTACCCAAAGGAAATACACTGCAAATCTATCCTAATCCCAGCCAATCCCTTATGCATCTAAAGGGTAACATTGCTAACACAACTGTCAACTGGTATAAAGTTCAGGCAAAGGAAATTTTTCCACGTGTTCAAGAAGATCAAGATGGGCGGGTGTACGATTTAATGGACATAGAAAAAGGACTTCACTTTCTAAAGGTAAATGCACACGTTTTTTTTAAATTATCCTACAATAAAAAAGGGGGTGTAAATACACCCCCTCTTTTTTATAAAGTTCAGTTGGTTTAACGGGTGATGATTAATTTCTTGGTAGCAGAGGCTTGGCCCGTTGATGCCTTTATGAAGTAAATACCATTTTGAAGTCCTGATACCTCAACAGTGCTCTTGCCAGAAACTGATAGGACCTGTTTTCCTGTCACATCCATCACCTCAATTTCAACTTTACCTGCTGCCCCCTCTACAAAGGTCAAGGTCACTATATCATTTGCTGGATTTGGCATTACTTCAAACGCCACAAAGTTCTGTTCTGATAAGCCAGTAGGATTGCTCCCCACAACAGAAACGTTATAAACTTGTGAAGTCTCCGTTGCTTTGAAAATGGAATAAGAACTACAAGAAGTGGCCGTCGCACCGCAAGCCGCCGTTACAGAAAGACAAATTGAGTACATCCCAGCTACAGAATATTGGTGCGAGGTCATAAGGGTGTTACTTGTAGCACCATCTCCCCAACTCCATGTCGCAGCAATAACGTTAACTGTATTTGCAGGTATTGCCCACCAATTTTTTGGAGTCCCGGTCGGAATCAGTGAGAAGTTGGCATTAGCGTTACAGGTATTATTAGTGATTGAAATAACGGCCGAAGTAGAATCAAAACACGTTGGTGAGATACTTGAACTAGAAATCATCAAGTAAGCGGTATAGGTTCCATTGGTATAGACGTGTGAAGGATTGGCTTGTGTTGATGACCCACCATCGCCAAAATTCCAATAATAAGTTCCTATGGAGGAATTAGTGGAGGTCGACGTACTCGTAAACATTACATTGCCATTGCTACCCAGGGTGTGTGTGAACGAAGCGTTCATGTTGCAAGGAACGTTGGTTATGGTCACAGCTACTTGCACAGTTCCGGTACACGCTACAGAGGTATTATTTGATGCTACCAAGGTGGTAATGTAAAATCCATTCGATGTATAGGTGTGCGAAGGATTAACAGCATTGCTTGTGCCTCCATCACCAAAATTCCATGTGTAAGTGGTACCACTCACTGTATTGGTGCTTAAATTGGTATAATTCACCAATCCGTTAGCACCTATGGTACGGCTAAAACTTGCACCAAGGTTACATGGATTTGAAGTAGAATTAGTAACCGTTACTACACCGGTTGCACCTGACGAACAGGTAGGAAGTGACATTACAAAAACGTTAACAGTATACGTTCCATTGGCAGTGTAAGTGTGGTTAGCAAATAAACCAGCACCGCCCGTAGCGGTATAGGTTGCAGAGCCATCACCAAATTGCCAGTAATATGTAGCGGTAATGGAATTAGCTCCAGGTGCTGTAGCAGTGAAGGTTACACCACCATTGGCCTGGTTGGTAGAAGTAAAAGAAATGGTACAGGATTGAGCTGTGCTTTTTAATCCAGTGATCAAAGAAATCAAAAGTGCTAGATTTCTGAAAGTAATGAAGATGTGTTTCATGTTGTTGTTTTATATACTTTACAAAGCCGAGGCGATAAAGGTTGGCTGCAAGGTAGGTTATTTCTATGATTAAACGCTAATCCTCTTAACTAATGCAATTGAATGCGGTTAAAATCCTTAAATGCACGATAAACGTCCTTTTTAAAGACACGGCCTACAGGGTACTCTTTCCCATTCACGACTACACTGCTACTGTCCAGCATTTCTATCGCATTTAGGGGAATGATATAGGAGCGATGTATACGAATAAACTCTTTATTGCCTATTAGTTCGTGTACCTGTCGCATGGTCATTCGAACAATAAGGGATTGACCGTTGTGCAAATAAATTTTAATATAGTCATCCATGGATTGAATGATGTTCACATCCTCGGTGTTGACCTTAATGAGCTTGCGCTTGATTGGTAAAATGACGTGCATAGGGCAATAAGAGTTAAATTCCACCTTACTGTACAATACAAACATCGCACCGGTTGGGTAATTTCTGCGATTTTCTGCACTGCTTTCAAGCCCAAATTCAGGTTTTAGAGATAAATTGCCAGAATATTCGGATTATTGAGAGGCAAGGTTT
>CANGWA010000168.1 GCA_947457335.1 Sphingobacteriaceae bacterium | reverse complement strand
CCAAAATTGCCCCAAGTGAAAATACCTTCATGCCCTGGCGTACCCTGCGGTATCAAGTATGGTTCATGATTAGCAGGATTTACAAATCCCCAACCAATTACAATAAATAGCAAAACAATCGCCACTTTGATGAACACAATGATACCATTAACCATTGCTGATTCTTTTGTGCCTTTTATTAAAAGAAGCGTAAGGAGTAACAAAATAACAAGCGCTGGTAAGTTCACGATTCCTGATTGAATGGTGACGAGGGACTGCAATGAAGCAGACAGGCTACTATATTGGTCATCTGACAAAATTAGGGCACCATCTTTCAAGTTTGCCATTAAATCTGCAGGGAAGGAGGCAATTGCATCACCAGTTACCTTGTAGAGTTTTTCAAACGGTGAATGGCACCATTCATAGGGAATAGCTCCTGCCAACAAGTTATTGAGGTATTCACTCCAAGCAATGGCAACCGTTGCAGCCCCTAGCGCATATTCCATAATCAATGCCCAACCGATGATCCACGCTACGAGCTCTCCCATGGTTGCATATGCATAGGTGTAGGCCGAACCGGCAATAGGAATCATGGCGGCGAATTCTGCATAACACAGTCCTGCAAATGCGCAGCCAATGGCGGCAACCACGAAGGAAAGAGTAACACCTGAGCCGGCATGATCTGCAGCCGCTGCAGCAGTGCGCACAAAGAGACCTGCACCTATGATGGCTCCAATACCTAGCGCAACGAGTGACCACATGCCCAAAGTCTTTTTAAGCGAAGACTCACTCGAGTTGGCTTCTGCTAAAAGACGTTCTAGGGACTTTTTACGAAATAACAATGACATGTAATACGTGTTAAAAAGGCTAAAGTAAAGAATTGGTCTGTAATCTGCACCCTTCTGTGAGGAAGTTTTATTGAGCGAATGGTTATTTCGAATCGGCAGGAAAAAAGAATACAGCGTCAACCTCTCTCTCCATCACTTACTGGTATTAATAAAAAAGAATTATTCCACCTAATTATCAGTTTGATAGCCTCAAACTCATCAAAAAAACATGAATTTCTTTCAAAAAGTTTGGATAATTGACGAAAAAATGAGTAAATTTGCGCTCCCAATCTGGTTCGGTAGTTCAGCTGGTTAGAATGCCGCCCTGTCACGGCGGAGGTCGCGGGTTCGAGTCCCGTCCGGACCGCCAGATTTGAGAAAAAGTCCCTTCGGTAATCCCGAGGGGATTTTTGCTTTTAGTGATTTTGAATAGCATCTTGCTTTTTCAGGTCCAATAAACGTGTCCATTAAAATGGTCTTTTCTCACAATAATTGTCCATAACTGCATTGGCAAATTCTGAATGTTGCACTTTGCATTTTCCGTTTTTATTCAGAGCTTGTTTCAAATTTCTCGCAATGAAAACCATTTTCAAGTCCTTACTCACTACCCTAGCTATTAGCGCCTTTTTAATTAGTTGCAGTGATGCCTCTACTAGTGATAGCAATTGGCAAAGAGTCACCTTAGATGGCACGAACATGAGTTTGGAATTACCACCCGACATGAAAATAAGATCAAAACGAGGTGAGGACTTTATGCTTTATTTCATTACACAGAAAGACAGTGCTGCCCCTAAAACATGGAGTGGTGGTATTTATATGGGGAGCCACCCAGCACCATTTGAACCTGGCAACGATAGTGTTGTTAAAATGAAAGTTCCTTTGGAAATACTTGGTGCGGCAGAAACCCTCACTGTATTTACTCACCGCCAAAGTACGTTTGGACAAACTGTGTTTAGTTTGAAAGCCGATAATGTTTCGATGCACATGTTTGGAACAGCATGGCAATCAACCTACATCGACACTTTGAAAAGGATGATTTCAACAGTAAGAAAAAATGAAAATTAGTAAGAAGGTTCAATTACTACTTATTGTAAGTATTTTAATATTGGTTCAAAGTTGCGCTTCAGTGCAACCATTGATGACGCTTACTGGTTCCGTTTGGCGTTATCGGGACCACGATCGTAACTACACCCTATCTTTTTTAGAGAATGGGGTATTAAGGAGCACCCATCCCAATGATGTAACCCCCGATAATGACAAATGGTGGACCAGTGGTGACACGCTCTATTTTTCCTTTAATGACCGTTATGCCATTTATTATGGTTTGGCTTATGGTAGCTCCAAAATAAAAGGTGAAGGGCGTAACAGTAAAAAAGTATGGAAATTCACACTCCACCGCTAATTAATCTTGTACCTAATTCTGTTAGAGGAAGGTGCGTGATGACTGGTACCTTAAATACATCATCAGGACCCCACCAGCGACTGGGTGTTGTTGTAGAGGGGAAATGATGAGTCATACCCCAGCCCTATGGCGTATTAATTCCTATGCAGTTACTGCATCCTAGAAATGGCTGCATCCCTCCTTCTTGAAATCGCACCCAGACCATACCACGATGGCTTATTCAAACCACTGTATTTTGGTATTTCATTGTAAAATGTCCTGAACAATGTTCTAATGACAAATTCGAAATCAGGTCCTTTTTTGATCATTTGTGCCAACTCTATCCCCTGGACTTGTCTTTATGAGAATGGAGACAACTAACGAAAGTGGTGGAACAATATCAACCGGTTGAGAAGCACCCTGTTAACCAGGACAACCCTCGCCTGCTATTTTTGAAAGTACTCTAGGTTGAAGATTCCGATGGCTGATTTAAAGGCATAATGGCACCAGATAAAGTATCCATAGTGAGTGCTCTGGAGGCAGAATAATATCCGTTGGGCAGTTATTCTGGAAGGTAACGAGGAAAGAAGAACTATCCGTCAAACAGACACTAACTAATTTAAATGCCGCAGTGCTTAACCGAAAGGATTTTATATACACATTACAAGCAGTGGAACAGGTAGCGGAAGATGAAGTGGCATAGATCATCTGTTGAATGGTATTCAAATGAGAAACAATCAAGTTTGATGTAGCATAACTTTCAGCAAGCCATCACCAGTGTGTCACCGTATCGTTTGCGCTGGCATTGAGTTGCACGGCACCACCAGGAAAAACAGTAACGTTTTAAATCGAAACAAAAGGAATCTGTACTTCAATTGCTATTTTACAGAAAAGCATTACAAGTGTCAACTATCCATTCCGAAAGGAAGAGCTTTTTATCTTAGACAACATCAATAACATGATAAAAAGGCTTGCCGTTTATATCAAAAAAAAGGGGGAACAAGTCCCCCTAATTAGTTGAATGCATGAACTATTTAGTTAATCACTTTACCATTAGCGTCTATTTCAACGACTTCGAACCCTAATTTTTTTATTTTTTCGAGATTAGAGGCCTTGTCACCAACTACTACAACCACCATATTATCATACGGCAGGTACTTCTTGGCGAGACCATTTACTTTCTCTACGGTCATATTGGTTAACATATTGGTTTGTTGAGCGACATAATCCTTACTCAAGTTATAATCCATAACCCTTTTTATAAAGCCTAGCTTTTGCTGAGGCGACTCATATTTTAAAGCATCGCTTTGCATCATAGCGTTTTTTGTAAAGTTCAACTCATCTTCAGTGATACCATTACTTGTAAAGTTCTTGAATTCTTTAAAGAATTCAACCAAGGTGCTATCTGTAGTATTGGCTTTGAAACCGCCTGAAACAGTATAGGGACCTGCAAATTTACTTCCACTGAAACCACCACGGGTACCGTAGGTCCACCCCTTGATTTCACGCAATAAATAATTTGTACGGCTGTTAAAAGCCCCCGCAAAACTGAAGTTCATGATTTGACAGCCATAAAAATCACCAGTTGCGTCGTAAGGCAAGGCTAGGTAACCAATTCTGATTTCACTTTGGGCAGCGTTCTTTTTATCTACGAAGTAGATTTTTGTCTTTTCGATAGCCGGTGCCGCGGTGTTGTCAGCGGACATTGGAGATCCTGATTTCATTTTATTAAGGAAAACAAGTGATGCAATGGCTTCGTCCCTGGTGATATCCCCTGAAACGGCAACGTTCATCATACCGGTATTCAACAAACCATACCTAGCTCTCACGTCGTCAAGCGTAATGGCATTAACGGTTTCAGCTGTTCCGTTGGTTGGAATCGACATGACATGATTATTTCCATAAAGAATCCTTCTGAAAGCATTGTCAGCCAGTGCCGAAGCATTGGTCAACTGTGAAGTAATTCCGTCGAGCTGTTTTTTCTTTTCCAGATCAAATTCTGACTGATCAAACTTTGGCTCTAACATGCATTCTTCTAGAATCGCTAGGGTCGCTTTGAGATTAGCTTTAGGGCAAGAAACGCTAACGTTCATGTCTTCATCTCCAGAGAAAACATTGATACTTGCACCGAGACGGTCGAGGCGGTTTTCAATTTCTTCTGCAGACGTTTTTAAGGTGCTTTGGCCTAACATGGCTGCCAGCAATTGGTTAATTCCCGATTTTTCTTTTGGTTCGAAACGGTGTCCCGCCTTCAAGCTAATGAGAATATTCACCTTAGGAATTTCCGTTTCAGTCACTCCAATCATTGGAATGTTTCCAACGGCTGCAGTAAAATAATCTGGCACAGGAACAGGTTTAGCTGCTGTGGCCAACGGCATTTTGGAACGATCAAATGCATCTTTTGGTTCGGTATAGGTTAAATTCTTGTATTCAGCGCTTTCGGTTTCAATCGTGCGTTCATACATCTTCCAGTTATCTGTTTTTGCTCTCAAATCGCCCTTTCCATTTGGCGTACAACTGAGAATAACAGCTGGTTGACCTTTAATATATTTTTTATATACGTTCATGACCTCTTCCTTGGTAATACTCATGTGCCGTTGAATTTCAGATTTCAAGCTATTGGCATTACCCTGCAGCGTATAGTAAGAGGCGAGCGTTGCGCCCTTGCCTTGTACAGTGCTTAGTTGGTTGTAAAGAGAACTTTGGTACTGTGCTTTAAACTTGGCTATATCATCATCAGTAACACCTTTTTTCTCCCATTCCTGCAATGTTTTCCAAAGCAGCGCTTCTGTTTCTGCTAAAGAAGTGCCTTGATTGGCCCTAATCATGATTTGAAATTGACCAGCTAATTCTCTTGTGTATTGAAAAGCGTTGGCACTGACAGCTTTTTTCTGTTCAATAAACGCTTTATAAAGAGGAGAACCTTGGGTACCAGCTAGTACTTGTGCGAGCACGTCAAGGGCTACATCTTCCTTAGTCCCCATTATGGCGGATGGGAAAGCGAGGCTCAACATTGGAAATTTCACATTGTCTTCGTAAGAAATGTAACGCGATGCTTCCAATTTAAAAGGAGCAACCACCTGTTTCTTGACTTCTGGTCCACGGTTAATTGACCCAAAGTACTTTTGAGCCATCCTTAGCACTTCTTCGGTCTTAACATCCCCAGAAACCGTTAAAACCGCATTATTCGGACCATACCAACGCATATAAAACCGTTTCAAATCATTTTCATCCACACGGTCTAAATCCGCAATGTAACCTATCGTGGTCCAGCTATATGGATGTCCTTTTGGAAACAAGGCCTCGCCAATTTTTTCTCCTACTACACCATAGGGAGCATTGTCATAGCGCTGTCCCCTCTCGTTTTTAACTGTAGCTCGTTGCACTTCAAATTTCCGTTTGGTAACCGAATCAAGCAAAAAGCCCATACGATCTGCTTCTAGCCAAAGCATTTTTTCGAGTTGATTGGAGGGGACTGTTTCAAAGTAATTGGTGCGATCAGTATTGGTTGTTCCATTCAAAGTTCCCCCCGCCTCTGTAATTATTTTAAAATGTTGTTCGTCCGCAACGTTTTTAGACCCTTGGAACATCATGTGTTCAAAAAAGTGGGCAAATCCACTTCTTCCTTGCTGCTCACGGGCGCTGCCAACGTGGTAAGTTACGTCCACATAAACGATAGGATCACTGTGATCCTCGTGGATAAGAATGGACATGCCATTGCTCAATTTGTAGCGTTTATAGGGAATGGTGAGTTCATTACCTGTTCGCTTAACCTCTTCAACGAAAGCAGGTTTAGCATCGGAGGAAGGGGAAGTTGATTTTGCTCCCTGAGTTGGTTTTGCGGCAGGCTTTTGAGCCAATACCGGTT
>CANGWA010000167.1 GCA_947457335.1 Sphingobacteriaceae bacterium | reverse complement strand
ATTCTTCAGTAAATAGCTTTGGCTGGAGTGCAATCTGTTTAGTAAGAATAGTTTGTAACTCATATTTGTAGAACCTTCGTTCAATCGTACGTATTAACTTACCTCTTATTTTTTGTGATGGTTTATTTAAAAGGGTTTCGTAAATGTATGCGCCAACAGTTTGTTCACTGTTTTCGATAGTTAATTCTGTTCGTGCTTTAATTTTTTTATAAATTTTGTCTTGTTCTTTTTTGTTTAGTAGATTAATTTCATCGAATGTGGGTAACAAAGTGATTTTACGTTTATCTTTTCCTGTTTTATCAGAGTTTTTATCCTTTACTGTTTTGATTTTTCCATACTCATCAAGTTCCTCAGTTACCAAAAACTCTTTTTGGGTGTTCAACCAATTGGGTTCAGTTGTAAATGTTGCATTATAAATCCAACCATTGCTCAATTCTAATGAATACCAAGTTCTTTGTTTGTTCTTCTTATCAATTTCACCCTTCTCTATTTTCATAATATTTAGAGCAATAACATATTCTTTGATGTTGTCATTTACCTCATCATCTTCCCCTCTCAATTGATAATAGCCCCTTTTTTGATTGAAGTTGAGTATTAACCAACTTAATTCTTCCTTTGTCACTTTCTGGGTTAGCGCTTTTTTGCGTAAGTAGTATATCGTCCAATCATAAGGAACCTTAATGTTTTGTCCTTTAATATTTTTTTTATTCAATAGTTCTGGCTGTCGCGTTTTAAAATCCTCAATCATTTCTTTAAAAGAGGATTGAAATAGGAACTCAAATTTGTCTTTTCCGTTTTCATATTTGCCAGTTTTTTTCCAAGCTAACTTTGGTTCAGTTTCGTCGTTAAATTTTCCTACGCGTTTCAAAAAATCAATGTCGTGAGCATAGTGCTCAGGCAAGAATCCTAAGACATTTAATACTCTGTGTAAACGTTCTCGTCTTAGATGACTGCGCTCAAGCAACCTTCGTTTACTTCTATACTCTGTTCTTGTTGCTGTTTGTGAAATAGAAATTCAATTTGCAAATTTTCCTTTTACAGCTTCATCCATTGGAACAATTCGACTTCCCATTCCAAGAATGCTATTATGATCTTTATCTATCAGCGCCCACCCAATCGAGTTAGTCCCTAAATCCAATCCTAATATTTTTTTACTCATATATTTGTTTTTTAAGTTTCGTGTTCTATATTTGTGTTATTGAAAGCAAATCACAATAAGGATTATTCCGTTGTGAAAACATCTAAGGCGGGAGAGAAATCTCTCGCTTTTTTTATGATACCTGCTTGACCAATTTTTATAAATCGTGCGGTCTCCTTTATCTTGATTAATCGATATGGTGAACAAGCGCGTAGGAACAGTTGATGTATTAATGCACTTGTTAAGGTTGTTTTTAGTTCATTAGCCATTTGGGAGTTCATTAGAAATTTGTGTCAGACCAAATTTGATTGTCGACAAAATCTAAGTTAGTTGATTTTATTTAGTTTTAATATATCTGCTTAAAAAAGTATTAGTGTTGTAACACTTAATCAACTTATTAAATCTAGAAAGGGAACTCAAATTTGGTGATAGCCAAATAAAGATTGAAGCGGCTGTTTCTTACTATCCATAGAGGTTTCAGAAAATGTTTAGTTTTTGAATTTCAATTGTTCTTTTTCTGAATCTAAACGTAAGTCTAATAATTGCGTGAATCTAAACTACAACTGCAAAGTTTAGATTTGATGCTTGAACTTAGACAAGAGCTAGGTAGCTGAATTCTGAAATCTATATCGTCGAATATGGTCTAGAACGAGCTCTGACAGGGTTTCAAACCCGAACCTCTGACAGGGTTTCAAAGCCCGAACCTCTGACAGGGTTTCAAACCCTGTCAGAGGTTCTAATCCAAGCCCCCCTTTCCCACCTCCTGAAAACAAAAAAACCTTTCACACTGTGAAAGGTTTTCTCTGCTTGAGTGGTGCCAGTCGGAATCGAACCAACGACACAAGGATTTTCAGTCCTTTGCTCTACCAACTGAGCTATGGCACCAGGCCAGCCTGTGTGCTTTACAAGAAAGCGTTCAGGGGCTGCAAAGATAATCAATTGTTTGAAAAACCTCAATTTTTGATAAAAAAAATTGGTGAAGGACTGGCTTTCAGGCTGTTTACTATACCTTTAGACCCCGTGAACCTGGTTTTAGATTTTGGAAATACACGCATTAAAGGGGCTTTTTTTGAAAAAAATGAGCCGATTGAAACGTTTGCGTTTGCCAACGTCAACGAGTTAATGGCGAATGTCAACTCCCTTCACAAAGCATCAAAAGCCATGATTTGCTCTGTCACCAGCGCCCACGGGCCGGTTGTGGAAGCCCTTTCTCCGTTCATGATCACCCGCGTGTTTGAAAAGCATACCCGCACGCCTCTCCACAACCGGTACAACAGCGCCATCACGCTGGGTTCCGACCGGCTGGCTGCCGCTGTTGGCGCTTATACTGAATTTCCACAGCAATATAGTTTGGTGATCGATGCGGGCACTTGCATCAAGTATAATTTCATTACCCGATCGGCCGAATACCTTGGAGGTGCTATTTCACCTGGTATTCCCATGCGCCTGAAAGCCATGGGGGCTAATACCCATGCTTTGCCAACACTTGAGGTCACTACTGCACCTGTTCAACTCATTGGCACTACCACCCATGAATCATTGCTTTCAGGGGCCATTCTTGGAGCGGCATGTGAAGCCGATGGATTTATCGACCGCTACCGTGAACAATATCCCGACCTCGTTGTCGTTCTTACTGGCGGCGATGCACCGCTCTTGGCTGACCGACTTAAAAATCGTTTCTTTGCCAGCCCGTTGCTATTACTCAAAGGCATTCATACTATCTTAGAATACTCGACTTGAAAATAAAACACCTCATACTGCTGCTCCTGCCGCTTCAATTTTTGGCGCAGAACACGGCTTTTAGTCCCTACACCCGTTATGGCCTCGGAGAAATGGTAGCTCCCACTTTCATGACCGGCAACGCCATGGGCGGTGCATTCATCGCTTATAAACCCGATTCAACGGCACCAACATTTATTAATACGGGTAACCCTGCCGCATATCCTCTCATTCGCTTTACCACTTTTGAAGTAGGCGGCACTTATCGGTACTCGGACCTTTCCAATGCTAACTCAAGCACCCGCAAATGGGGAACTAATTTTTCATACGCATCGCTTGGTTTTCCTGTGCGCCAAAAGGGCGGTGCTGTGCTGGGTATCCAACCTTTCTCCTTTGTTGGCTACGACATGAAGGAAGTAAACACCAATGCCAATAGTGTGGATGTAACAGGGTACTACCAAGGCAGCGGTGGACTGAGCAAGGCGTTTATTGGTTATGGTGTCATGCCCTTTCAGGATGCTGCCATCCGCTACAAACGTGCCATACAAACAATTCCCGATTCATTACTAACGATAACTAGGGGTGAGAACCGATTCCGCTACTTTATGAGAAAAGCCGCTAGTGATTTGTCTTTTGGTACAAATGTGGGCTGGTTGTTTGGTTCACTTGAACAAACGGACCGATTGACGTACCCCAGCTCAACGCTTTATAATTACGTGTTTCGCCAACGGCTATATACCTTTCATGGCCTCACCTACAATGTTGGTGTGCAAGGTGCCTTCACAGTGGATAGTGTGCATGCAAAAAAAGACACCCTGCTCCACCGCCGCGCTTTGAAGCAACGCTTCCGTCTGACCTATGGCGCATACATGAATGTGGGTTCTAGCGTAGGCACCACCTACGATGATGTGGCGTTGACGTATATTTTGAATACAAGTGGACAAGAGATTGTGCGCGACACCCTCGTGTACAATGTTGATAAAAGTGGTTCGCAAAAACTCCCAACTGAAATAGGAGTAGGGCTAGGTTTTAAAAAAGGAGAACGGTTACAAATTGTGGTCGATGCCGCCCGCACCAGTTGGAAGGGATGGCTGGTTAACGGGGTGAACCAAGGCTTGACTGATAATTTGCGCTTGGCGGTGGGCGTGAATTTTGTGCCCGATAAAGATGCAGCGGGCAAAGGCACCTTTGCGCGCCGCATGCAGTATCGTATTGGCGCACAGTATCAAAGTGGGTACATCAACATTCGCAATACTAACGTGCCAGATTATTCACTTTCATTTGGGGCAGGCTTACCCATTGGATACAAATATGCTTCATCCATGGTCAATGTTTTTGCTAGAGTAGGAGTCATGGGCAGCAATGCCAATAACCTGGTCCTGGAAAAATATTTCCGCTTCGGTGTCGGCTTCACCTTTACCGATAGGTGGTTCCAGAAATTCAGATACGATTAATGGTTAAATCGTGGGCGGGCATAGCATTTTTATTGTTACTCCATGCATGTACCAACGACATGCGCGACGTCATGCGCTTACCGCGCAACCAATTAGCGCCCTCACAAGTTGGCGATAGCGTTACCTTGTTGTACAGCGATACCACGCATCTGCGCGTGATGCTGCAGGCGAACCGCATGCTTGTGTTCACCAAGAACACCCGTGAGCCCATGCGCATTTTGCCTAACGGTGTATTCGTAACCTTCTTCGATAACAAGGGGGCCGTTTCAGCAACATTACGCGCCAATTATGCTGTGCATTACGAAATGACCAAGCGCATGGAGGCCAAGTACAAAGTAGAAGTGGTCAACCTCAAGGGTGAAAAAATGGAAACCGAGCGGTTGGTGTGGGACGAAGCCACCGAAAAAATTTCAACCGATGCGCCCGTCAAAATCACCACCGGCAACGAAGTTATTCGCGGCATTGGTTTAGAAAGCAATCAAGATTTTAGCCGCTACCAAATTCATCAAGTAACAGGGGTGTTTCATCTAGAAGAAGAACAACCCATAAAACAATAACATGAACCCTTATCGCATTTCAGAATACCTATGGATGGCCGGCATTGTTATCGGTATGTCCCTTACCGCCTACTTTCTTATCATTAAAGAAAACGATAGCGCCTTGTTCTTTCTGGGGTTCTTCATCATCTCCATTTTGTCTTACTACCTGCGTCGCAAACAACGCATAAAGCACGAAGAGAAGCATAAAAAATAATTTCAAAAACAGTTGAAAGATTGGGTACAGAACATTCTTACGATTCAGTATATAAAATCGCTTCCGTATTTGGGGTAAGTGCTTCATGTCAACCCGCGTGAAGGAGCGCAGGCAGTAGCTTGGTGCAGTTGACGGTTAGCGGTAGTTGGTGCGTGGCGGCCCCGCACCTTTAGGTAAGGGGACCCCGCAGCGCCTACTACGGCTTACCGCCAACCAGCCAACTACAGCCGGAGAGCCTGGTTACGAAGCGTTGCTGGCATTCTAAAAAAACCGCGCTTCGTAACACGCCCAAAAACACCGTTCCACCTTCATAGGTTAACCGTTTGCCAGCGGCTTCGTCCACTCATCATACTGTGCATACAGGTGTGTGTTGGATTGCGTAACTTCAAACCATGGTACTGACCCTGCTCAAGGAAAGTTTGATTTTTGCGCTCCATTCATTGGTGGCCAATAAATTGCGTTCGTTCTTGAGTTTGCTGGGCATTACCATTGGCATCTTTGCCATCATTCTTGTTTTCACCATCGTGGATAGTCTTGAAAACAATATCCGCGATTCTATCAAATCGCTCGGTAACAACGTGGTGTATGTGCAAAAATGGCCATGGATTTTTGGTCCCTATCCTTGGTGGAAATACATGAACCGTCCCCTGCCACAATTCAAAGAACTGGCCGAACTGCAAAAGCGCACCAAGAGTGCCGAAGCCATGGCCTTTACGGTGGGGGGCTCCAAAACCTTGAAGTACCGCTCGCTCAGTGTGCGCAATGCGCAATTTATCGGTGTATCGCATGATTATTGGCGCATTAAAACATTGAACCTAAAAGGGGGGCGTTATTTTACGCGCAACGAGTCCGACGCCGGCATGCCAGTGGTTATCATTGGTGCTGAGATTGCGGCAGGTCTTTTTCAAAATACTGATCCAATAGGACAAGAGATATCAGTGAGTGGGCATAAAACGACTGTGATTGGCGTATTGAAAAAACAAGGTGAGAGTTTATTTGAGACATCCGATT
>CANGWA010000166.1 GCA_947457335.1 Sphingobacteriaceae bacterium | reverse complement strand
TAATTATTTTTTTTCAAAGATAAGATAACAATTCAATCTATTATCGAGAAAATAAAATATAAATATAATTTATCGATATTAATTAAATAATTACACGTGTAAGTTTTTAAGCCATATTGAATGGTGGCAAATGTAGCTCCTAATGGTTTGATCGATAACTCCATTCCACTCCTATTTCAATGCTGGGGCTGGCTAAAAACACCTTAAAGAATCATCCCTAATACCAATTACTTAACCCCACTCCGCGTGAAGTCCACTCAAAACAAACAAATACAAGCTACCATCAACTATTTAATTCTTCAAAAAAAGTTAGTTGCCATTATTTTAATAATACAGTCTTTTTTGAGTATTTATCCGCGTATTGTCCTGAACACCTCCTTCAACTTACTTTAGCCCTGCTTTTCTTCAAAATCACTTGCAGACCCAACTCCTACCAATTACCCCCAGCATGATTATAATTTAACATTTATACCTGATGCACGCTTCCACAGGTGCGCCTTTTGGCTGTTGGGAATTCCATCTGTTATCCAATCGGACGTCTTCTTTTTTACCTTATTTTTGCACCTCAAACCTATTTATATGGCATCATCAGATAATTTCCAGGCGCACGACTACTACCTCATGGATGAATTGCTTACCGACGAGCACAAACTCATTCGTGAAACCGCTAGAGCCTGGGTTAAACGTGAAGTTTCCCCCATTATAGAAGACGCTTGCCAAAAAGCCGAATTCCCAAAACAATGGATAAAAGGATTAGCCGAAATTGGCGCATTTGGCCCTTATATCCCACATGAATATGGCGGACCGGGACTTGACCAAATCTCCTATGGCATCCTCATGCAGGAGTTGGAACGTGGCGACAGCGGACTCCGCTCCACTGCCTCTGTTCAAAGTTCATTGGTGATGTTCCCTATTTTCACCTACGGTAGCGAAGAACAAAAACGCAAGTACTTGCCTAAACTCGCCTCAGGCGACATGATGGGTTGTTTCGGATTAACCGAGCCAGATTTTGGCAGCAATCCTGGCGGCATGATCACCAATATCAAAGACAAAGGCGATCACTACCTGCTTAATGGCGCTAAAATGTGGATTAGCAATGCCCCCTTCGCTGATATTGCCGTGGTGTGGGCAAAAGATGAAAACGGCGACATCCGCGGGTTAGTGGTTGAACGTGGTTACGAAGGGTTCACCACTCCCGAAACCCATGGTAAATGGAGTCTACGCGCCAGCGCTACTGGTGAACTGGTGTTCGATAACGTAAAAGTACCCAAAGAAAATATTTTCCCAAATGTGAAGGGCCTGAAAGGTCCTTTGGGATGCCTCAATAGCGCCCGCTTTGGTATTGCCTGGGGTGCCATTGGTGCAGCAATGGATTGTTATGACAGCGCCCTGCGCTATAGCAAGGAGCGCGTGCAATTTGGTAAACCTATTGGCGGCTTCCAACTGACACAGAAAAAATTAGCCGAAATGGTCACTGAAATCACCAAGGCACAATTGCTCACTTGGCGCCTTGGTGTGCTGAAAAACGAACACCGCGCCACCCCTGCACAAATTAGCATGGCCAAACGCAACAACGTTAACATGGCTTTGCAGATTGCACGTGAGGCGCGTCAAATCCACGGCGGTATGGGCATCACCGGCGAATACCCCATCATGCGCCACATGATGAATTTAGAAAGTGTTGTGACTTACGAAGGCACCCACGATATCCACTTGCTAATTACAGGTATGGACGTGACCGGCTTTAATGCCTTCAACTAACGGCCCCACCATTGCAATTACCGAAAAGGCTGTCTTCATCAGACAGCCTTTTTTCGTTTCAGGAAATAATCCATTAGGGTTTCAATAACAGAGGTGCGACTTAGAGTTCAAAGAACCCCTCTGTTTTGGCATCCTCCAAGTCCTTGTTCTCAATTTTACACTTGAACTGCCGACCTGTTTTACATTCACAATCAAAACAAGCGTCGGCATTACCAATGATAAAGATTTCAATTTCGTAAATGGCAATGCCCTTGCTCTTGCAGTATGCCACCACGTTTTGTTTCAACTTCTCGCGGTTGTTGTTGAACTCCCATTTGTCGGCACAACGCGTTTCGTTATAGCCAATCCACACAATGGCATGACGCTTCTTGCAAGAAGCTCCAATGACCAAAAGTAGGGACAGAAGGGTTATACGAACAAGTGTGCGCATGAGGTTCAAAACTTAACCTCTAAAACTAGTGATTTTTTAATTTGAATGCAAATTGCCCCCACATGGCTCCCAATGGGATCAATAACCGAAAACGCGTCGGGCTGAGCTATTCCTATACGTCCAATCGACCCGCCAAGCCGTGGCGCAATGGCTTGCGCTCCAATCGCCGGTATTGCCCTCATCATTAACGCCGTAAGTGCACGTAAAGGTATACTCCTTCCCATCCACTACCACATAACTAGCGCCTGTGGCAGGCTTCATCGCACCGCACGCACTATTCCATTGCATGGTGGTGGTCACGCCCGCATGAAACGGCGCACCATCCCGGTCAGTGCCCCAAGTGTCAGCCGACTCCCCATTGTAATCACCGGCGGCGGACATATTCGCATAAACCACTCCACTTTTAAGCGTGTAAACAACGCGGCGAGAGGTGCTGATAAATGCACTGTGCAAGGGGTCGTAACGCACACGCACATTATCCGCTTCAATGCGTTGTGAGAGACTCGCTTGTCCAGTATAATATAGGTCGTACCATGTGCCACCGCTTTCATTAATCACATACTGTGTGCCTGAAAGCGTATAGGTGGTGCCGTCTACATACGTCACGGCGTAATTGTCAAATTCCATCTTAACGGTACTGCCCACTTTTTTCCATTTTGCTAATGGATAATTCAAAATCGTGATTTGAATTTTACCCGTTCTACGTCGGTTGTTACAGACTGAATTGTTGTATACCAGTGAAACAGTGCCAGAGAAAACCGATCCCGTATCCGCATCACAACCACACAAGGTTTTGGCAAATCCACCGGATTGCTTGCCGCGCATTAAAAACTGATCGGCCAGTAAAGTGTTCGCCTCGGTCATCACCACATCCTGCTCCAATTGAAACTGACGAATTTCAACGGGAGTCTGTGCCGATTCGTCATTAAAAGCCCGACGTTTCGCGCAACTCCAAAAGAACAATGCTGCTGCAATAATGAAGAAAATTTTCAGTGATAGGGTGAATTTTGGCATGGCGCTTTAAAGGTATAAAAATTCTCCGCCTAAGCATCAGTAGGAAATAAAAAACCCCGAGTTGCCCCGGGGTTTTCAGTATTAATTGGTGTTGCTTATTCAGCAACTACTTCGAAGTTAACGGTAGCTGAAACTTCTTTGTAAAGACGCACCTTGGCAGTGTAACTACCCAGTTGCTTAATGTCTTCAGCGATTTCAATATTACGACGTTCTACGTTGTAACCTGCTTTCACCAACGCTTCAGCAACCTGAATATTGGTAACCGAACCGAAGATTTTTCCGCTTTCACCAGCTTTAGCGCCAACTTTGATCGAAACACCCGCCAATTTTTCTGCGTTTGCAGCAGCTTCCTTGCGGAGTTTCTCCTCTTTGAAGGCACGTTGCTTCATTGTTTCAGCGTGCATTTTACGTGCGCTCTCCGTTGCGAGCGTGGCGATACCTTTTGGCAACAAAAAGTTGCGACCGTATCCATTGGCAACAGTTACTAAATCGTCTTTGTAACCAAGCCCTTTTACATCTTGCTTAAGAATTACTTCCATGATTCCTTCCTCCTCAATTATTTTAAAAGATCAGCAACATATGGCATGAGGGCTAAGTGACGTGAACGCTTTACAGCTTGTGCCACTTTACGTTGAAACTTCAACGATGTACCCGTCAAACGACGTGGTAACAATTTACCTTGCTCATTCACAAACTTCAATAAGAAGTCAGGATCCTTGTAGTCAATATACTTAATGCCACTCTTTTGGAAACGGCAATATTTTTTCTTCTTCGCCTCAGCTGCTGGAGGGTTCAGATAACGAATGTCTTTTGGATTACTCATAACGTCAATTTTTCAAAGATTACGCATTAGAAGCTGGAGCTTCCTTCTTCTTCATTTTACCTTCTGAAACCAACCCTTTACGCTTGTCAGCATAGGCCGCAGCGTGCTTGTCAAGTGCTACAGTAAGGAAACGCAAAATGCGCTCGTCCCGCTTGTAAGTCACCTCGAGGTTGTTCACAATTTCTTCGCCGCTTCCAGCAAACTCAATCAGGTGATAAAAACCTGTTGTTTTTTTCTGAATCGGATAGGCCAACTTACGTAGACCCCAATGCTCTTCATTCACGATCTTGCCTCCCAGATCGGTAATGGTTTTCTTGAATTTTTTTGCGGCCTCCTTTGCCTGATCATCAGACAAAACGGGAGTTAAAATGAAGACCGTCTCATAACGTTTTTCCATTATTTTCTATAAATAGGGGTGCAAAGATAGTGAATTTTCCGATTCCTACCAAATAATCAGAGAATCAATCGGTTGATGGTTGTTTTAACGGCTTTCTGGGCTGTAAAGATAGTGTTTTGGGCGCTTTAACAGGCCATCCGCTGTAGCCGCCAACCCCATACCCCAGCAGTCGTAAGGCGTGCGCGGTCCCCGCCTGCAGTGGCTGCGGGGCCTGCGCCACCCAACGCCTGCTAGGGTCTGGTGCTGGCGGGCTGCCGCTCCTGTCCTTAGCGCACGTTTACGCCCTGCTTTTACTCAACTACTTCTCCTTCAGTCCGCTAGCTGTTACGCAAAGCGTCATCTCACGGCGAATGGCCTTAGAAAATGAACCGCGTAAACGCCGCGCCAAGGACAGTAATGGAAATGACACGCCGTAAACGGCCAAGGGGTGTTAGGTGAGGAGGTTCCGCATCCATTCGTGGTGCGGAGACCCCGCCACCTTATACCCCTGGCCGTTTACAAGTGGCATTGGAATGGTTGGCCTGGTGCCGCTAAGGGCAGTGGGAGAAGAGGCGGCAGGCGCCCAAATTATCTTAATCGTCTAACCCCTTACCCGCTAAAATCGCTGGCACACATTTCTCTACCCGCGCCTCGCGTGTGGCACTCTGCTTGGCTGAACCAATAAAAAATAAATAGGCCCGCTGGCGACCAGGAGTGAGGGACTCAAAGGCCTTCTTGAGTTGGGGTTGCGATTTTAAGCGCGCTGCAAATTCAGGCGGCACCGCATAATCGGTTGTTTTCTTCAGCACCACTTTTAAGCCTGCGGACTCAATTTTAATAGCCTCCTTTATATATGCCTTGAGTGTTGTCTCCAAATCGAGCACCTCGCGCAAATCGGTAAAGCGGATTTGCCGCGCGGATTGCACATTGGCAGTTTGCTGAATCAATAACTTCTTAGCATCCTTCATCAGCGCCCCCTTCATAAACAAATAGGCACAATACGCTTTAAAGGTGTGTATCAAAAAAACATTGGCACCATTTAAGGTGTAACAGGGACACCCCCATTTTAACTCTTCTGTGAGGCCACTGTCGAGCGCAATAGTCCGCATTTTAAGAATCGCATCTTGCCATTTGCCGGCTTTTTTAAAATAGAAATCAACCTTTGGGTTCATGTTATCGTTTTTGTAGTTGAATGAAGTTGCTACAACAGTAAAAGCAATGTTGTTTTTATATGAAGTAACGTATGAAAATAAGGCAACCGATAACCACTGCACCTATTGCGCAGACAAGTGTTGCTGCTGCCGCAAGGTCCTTGATGGTTTTTATTTTTTCAGAATAATCAGGCTGCACCACATCGCACAGTTGTTCAATGGCGGTATTTACCAGTTCAGCGGTAAACACCAATACAATGGCCATAGTTAGCCACAGCCATTCATAGCGGTCAATCTTTAATACAACACCCAGTGCGAATGCAATAAGAGTTGCCAATAAATGAATATAGGCATTGTGTTCTGTAGTAAACAATGCTTTTATGCCTCTGATGGCATAAACAAAACTCATAAGCCGAGCGCGCACCGAGAAACGCTTTTGGTTCATAGTCAAAATTACAATTCTTGCGCTATCATATGGTTACCCGAGCAGGTCAGATTTCATTATCTTTACCAACATGCGTCCACTTTTCAATCTTATAACCTTGTTAATCGTTTAT
>CANGWA010000165.1 GCA_947457335.1 Sphingobacteriaceae bacterium | reverse complement strand
TCGATAATTAAATCAAAAGGATTATCGCAAACAATTGCTCTGTGGCAATCATAAAATTTTACCCCCAATGAAGTGTTTGGTGCACTTAGTAATAAGCGGAAATTGTGAACAATATTGGTTGTATGGCCAATGGCAGCACCAGCTGTTACAACAGAGCCGTTAGTAATGGGTTGTGTATTTTGAAACACACAATTATTTACCTCTAAATTCCCATCAACAGATGTAATGCCATTCTCATGGCTATCAAACAATAAGAAATTAGCTGTATTGGGAGGGGTTAGCGTAAAACCTAGGTAGGCTGAAGGATAGGATACACCAGTGGTTTGGCCACATTTGTTTAATCGAATCGCCGTGCCTGACGATTGTGTTGAATAAGGTGTCAAAAGATAAACGAAAGGGTGATTTTGCATAGAATACGGTGAGGAATAGGATGGTATAGAACCAGTAAGCTCTCTTAGTCCACCACTGTTTGTACCTGCATTTGGCCAACTTGTGCTTGTGTACGGCAACTGTCTACAGGTGAATACACATCCTTCAAAATAAAAGGGTGATGTTGTATTAACCGTATAATTATTCACGCTTATTGATACTCGATTTTTATTAAAAATACTATTTGAAAAGTATAGTATTGGATTGTGGGTGCTTGTGTAATTATTTACCGCAAACGCAGTATCAGCATCTTCAATCAAACAATCACGGCCATTGTGTGGTATTGCATAAACTTCAGCACCACTTAATACCCTGACGCCTTGCCACATAGCAGTGCAACCATGAAGGTGGGCTCCCATTAGTTGTAACTTACCAGTATTTTGGACTGTTATAGATACTCCTGGCGCCATTAATATTTCACCAGTTAGAACTAAATTAGCTCCAGCTGCTACAGTTAAACTGTTAGGGATTTGGAATGGACCTGTAAAAATGGTAGTATTAGAAACAGTAGTTGCTTGCTCATATTTATTATTGCCGACATCGATAGAATAGCTAGGAATAGAATTTGAAGTACAACAGTTTACTATAGACACTTGGCTATACTTCGTTTGTATACATGTGCCTGAATTTACTGTCTGTGTATAAGAGAAACCAATGGCATAATTTCCAGGAGTCAAATTAGAAGTCACATTGAAGTGGTAGTGGGTCCCGTCAAAACTCACCCCTGGTCCTGAAATAGTACCACTGGTGCTAGCATACTGATCTAGGTTGTAAATTGCATTTCCCGTACACACAGTTGAGTTGGTAATACTAAAAACGGGAGTATTGCTGGGTGTAATGGAGACTTCATCTATTAAGCACCGCACTTCTATATTATTTGTAGCCACAGTTGTAGTCGCTGGTCCATTAATACCAATCAACAATACACTGCCCTGCACCGTCGGCGTATAAACAAATGAGCTTGTTATTTGTGTCCAATTAGTCCCCGGATTGATCGTAAATTGTCCAATTAAATTTAATCCAGTAGGAAAGTTTAAAGTAGGAGTAAAAGCAAACGTTGTATTTGTTGCCACAGTTATAACTACAGGTAGATTTGGTGTAAATAAAGTGGGGTTGCTAACAGACCCAGCAGAGTATGTGGCAATATTATTTACCCAAAAACTTAAATTATACGTTTGACCTGATAATAACGGCTGATTCAGGCTATTCTTCAGTGCACCTGTTTGGTTCCAATAAGTATGATAAAATAGAGCTGCGCACCTATTATTGGTTGTGCCAGTATTTAAGGCAGATACAGTAGGAACTGAATTTAGTGTATTTACACCCAATTGGTAATTGGCTACACCATTAGTACTTAATAGTAATGACAATTGTGTGTATTCATCCCAACAATCAAGAAGCCAATTTCCAGAGTTGAAATTGCCAGAAGGGGAGGCATTATTTTGTAAAAGACTGACATTCTCGAATCCACCATTATTCACAACATTACAACTCAAGCAGCCTTGGGGAACAAAATACACAAATACGTAAGTTAAATTTCCAATCAACCCGTTAGGTCCTATAGGTATATATTTTAGTGTTACTAATCCAGACCCAGGCATAGCATTCAATGTAAAATCATTAGCACTAGGTGTTAATGTGGCATTGTTATAAACCAAGTCAAGACATGAAACCGAAAGGCTGTTGGCTGGTAAATCATTAGCTAATAGCAAAGAATAATTTACCACTATGGATCCGCTAAGCGTTGATAAAGTGTATAAGTTAATGCTTAAACCATCATTGAAACCGTAAATGTAGCTGCTTGGGCCACAAGCCTGATAACTACAACTACTTCCCGCAACAAGCGTAGATCCAAATGTCGGGTTGAGTGAATAGCCTATGTCGCATAGAACGGACTCTTCTTCTGCTTTTAGATGCCTTTTCACATAACATGAGCCAGTTGAAATACTATTAGACATAACAAAGTACAAATTATTAGCCCCTAAACTTGCTGAACCTGCAGAACATGTTCCTGAGTATGCATTATAACAAATATCTTCAAAGTGATTTAGCGAGCTGCCAGGTTCAAAACAATTGGGTGTGTAAACTGGTATGGTATATGTATTGCCTGCATATAATACAGCAGTAGAACAGGTGGTTAGGTCACTTGGAAAGATTGTATTTGTGCAGAGCCCAGGCGAAATAGCTAAAGAAGAGGAAAATTGATAAGTAATATTGGTTGTTGGGCAAAGTGTATTAGAACTGGCCAGTAAGCTTTGGCCTAAGCTATTTGTCAAGAACTTGTCATAGCGGGTATAGTAATTATTTAAAGAGCCAAATTGCGAATTCCCATTTTGTCCTATTAATGAAAGTACACCCAATGCATGAGTGCATTCATGTAGCATAACTGAATAAAAATCGAGTTCATTACTCGGAATAGTTATTTGGCTTAGGTTATAGTTCCAAGGTACGGCCCCATCCGCTTCTATGTACCCATGGTAAAAACCGTTTGAGTTTAGAAATGAAACGGGAATATTTAGGTATGGATCGGCGCCAGAGATTAATGCTTTGTATATTTGTCCATCAATGTACCCCTGATTAGGGTTTTGTGGCCATATGGGCATTACAAAATATGAACTTGCAACTGCAGCAGCATTTGGTGTTGTATTGGCCCGACAATGTATTCTAATAGCACCTTGCGGTATGTTTGATACAATTAAATTACTAATGTCGCTAAAAAGTTGACAGACAACTGAACTGGCAGCACTAGTAGAAAAAACGGAAGCGCTTTCAAAGTAAAGAGTGAAATATCCAGCTAAACAAGTTGAAGTGATGCTGCTTATAGAGGCGTTGCCTCCACCTAACGAATGATTGCCCATGCTAATAGCAGCTAATGGACTTTTATTGCCAAATCTGTCAAAAACAGTGTCAAAAATTGCCTTCTCGCTTAATCTTGGTGAAATGGCGTTTTGTCCTAAAATGGAATTATGGAAGGAAATTGTGATTAATAAGACTAAAAATATTTTTCTCATTGTGTGGTGATTTTAATCAAAATTAATAAAAATTATGATTGAATTAGCGATAAAATAATTAAATTCTATTTAATCTTAGTGGAGATTGCCATAGAAATCTCAAAGTGGGGTAAAGTCATTTTCAATTCTCAACTCTCAATTTACCGCGTATATTTTGTCAACGACATTAACCATTTACAATTAATTTAAACGCCATTCACCATTTACAACTCACCATTTAAAAAAGGGTGGGGGGTGGAAGGTGGAGGGTGGAACGTTGACGTCAACCTACTTGCGTGTGTGCTTTCTCCAAGAAACAGTCTAACGTAAACGTCATTCGCTCCCGCTCTCACACTCACTCTGTTTCAAAAACTGGTGAGGCGTGGAAGTTTGACGCAAACATACGTGCTCTTGCACTTGCTCTTTAACTTGCTCCAAAAGTTAGACTGAAGTAAACGTCATTCGTCAACACCTCAATTCTCATCTCTCAATTTAAATTGGACGCAAAGGCCGCAGAGGAGCAGAGAACGCAAAGAGGGAAAGACCGACAAGAGGAAGAAGCGCAAAGTGAGGGCAAAGTCATTCTCAATTTTCAACTTTCAATTAATTAGGAACGCAAAGGCCGCAGAGGAGCAGAGAACGCAAAGAGGGAAAGCCCGCGAAGAGGAAGAAGCGCATAGTGGCGTAAACGCATTTTCAATTCTCAACTCTCAATTTACCGCGTATATTTTGTCAACGACATTAACCATTTACAACTCACCATTAACAATTATCTCACTCCCAACTCATTTCATCTTCTTTATGCCATACGCCAATTTCACTATCGCCATAAACCAGGCTACAGGCAACACTTTGCGTAACCATAACAACAAGGGGGCGGGAAAACCGGTGACATAACGTAATTTGAAGGAAGTGGAACTGGCTGCTTTGAGGATGGTTTTAGCAACAACTTCGGGTGCGGCGCCTCTGGCGCCGGTGTCTTGCGACAATTGGTTGGCTTTCTGGATGAAGGCGTCGTAATCGTTGGTGTGGTTGGGTTTTACAAAGGTGCGGCTGCGGCTATAAAAGTCGGTTTTGATGGCGCCGGGTTCGATAATTTTTACACGGATATTCAAGGGTAATAATTCGTATTGCAGCGATTCGGAGAAACCTTCTACTGCCCACTTGGTGCCGTGGTAAATGGAATAGGCGGGAAAAGTAAGGAGTCCGCCCATGCTCGCCACTTGAATAATGGTGCCGCTTTTACGGGGACGCATGTGTTCGATGGCCTTGCGGGTGACGCGCATGAGTCCGAGTACGTTGGTGTCGAATTGTTTTTGAATGACCTCGTCGCTCATGGCTTCAAACACGCCGTCGACACCGTACCCTGCATTGTTGACCACCACGTCAATTGTTTTGAATTGGTGGATGGCTGCCGCAAAGGCACTATCGATGGAGGCCACGTTGGTAACATCGAGTGGTACCACCAAAATGTTTGGGTGGTTAAACGGCTGCGGGGTGCGCATGGTGGCTACCACTTGCCAGCCGGCGTTGGCAAATGCCAGCGCGGTGGCATGGCCGATACCGGTCGACGCTCCGGTAATTAATACTGTTTGTTTCATGATGGAATATTTATTCGGTTAAATGGTAAATTTTTTTTCACTTTAGTGTTGAATGGCGTCCCAACTCATTTGTACTAATTGGTTAATCGTGCGCGGGGTGAGGCGAAAGTGACCGGCAAGTGACTGATCAATAACCAAGTTAGCGCCACCAATGATGTTGGCTGCTAGCAGGGTATTGGGCAGGTGTTTTACCAATTGTTCCTTCTTGCCTTTGTCGAGCAATTGGTTGAGCACTTGGTAGGCGGCGGCATCGTATTGCCGCGCGGTAGCATCGAGAAAAGTGGACCGTTGGCAGTGCTCTATGAACAGGTGTTCGGCATGGTGACGGCGCCGGTGTGTGATGTAGTTGCGACAAAGTTGGTCAAATTGCTCGCGGAAAATACCATTGGGGTCAATGCCTTTGTAAATGCTGTGGGTGTGTTTGGCCTTGAGTGCTTTAAATGTTTCGTTGATGAGTTCTTCCTTGCTTTGAAAATACCCGTAAATAGTGCCCATGCCAAGCGAAGTAAGCTGGCTGAGGGCGGACATTTGAAAGGCAGCCAATCCGTGCTGCGCTACCAACTGCACCGTCGCCTTTTTAATGGCTTCTATTTTATTTGGGTCGCGGGGTTTCACGGGACAAATTTAACGGAATAATTATTCAGTAAAACGGCTTTTTGTTTTTTTGTCAAAAGCCAGGCGTCCCGATAAAACGAGTAGCTGTTCGTGTAAAGGGGTGACAACGGATAGCGATCACCTGCGCCAGGGATTGCAACGGAAATGCCCTGAAGGACTTTGCAAAAAAGGTGTTGGCCGAGTAGGCGACCCCGCATTCCCGAGGGGAAGCCCACGCAGGCTTACACCTTTTGCAAAGGACAAAAGGGCATTGCAGTGGAAAGCCCGGCCGGCGCCCTACAAAAACACGATTCCCCCCAGCTGAACCTTCATCCTTTCACCGCAGTAAAACACCACCACCACCTTCCGCCAAAATCACCCCCAAAACACGGTTTTCGACCACTCCACCCAAGACATATTTTAAGTAACTGACAATCAATTTGATAAACTAGCTATCCCACTGCTTCATCCCACCCCTTTTTCCTTGAAAATGACTACCTTCGTT
>CANGWA010000164.1 GCA_947457335.1 Sphingobacteriaceae bacterium | reverse complement strand
TTTGGCTGCCTTTTTTTGGTCCCGCCCTCGGCACCATCGGCCGTTTGGTGCGCAAGCACACCAAGGTATTGGCGTTAACCGATAATGTGATTCCTCATGAAAAGCGGGTGGGGGACAAACCCTTCACCAATTATTTTGTGAACGCGTGTGGTGGTTTTTTAACCATGAGTAAAACCGTATTAAACGACATTACAACCTTGGCTCCCAGTAAACCAGCTGTTTATACCCCCCATCCCATGTACGAGACCTATGGAGCGCCTGTGGCGCGACAGGAGGCACGTGAGAAATTAGGGATAAAGCCGGATGATAAATTAGTGTTGTTTTTTGGTTTGATTCGTCACTACAAAGGACTGGATTTATTGTTGAAGGCGTTTGCAACAGAGCGTGTTAAACAACAACATTTGAAACTCTTGATTGCAGGCGAGTTTTACGAAGACAAACAACCGTACCTCGATTTAATAAAAAACTTGCACTTAGAGGACGCGGTTATTTTACACGATAAATTTATTCCCAACGACGCCGTGCGCGATTACTTTTGTGCAGCCAATTTAGTAGCTCAAACTTACCGCAACGCCACCAACAGTGGGGTTACCATGGTGGGGTATTATTACAATTGTCCGATGTTGGTCACCAATGTCGGCGGACTTAAAGAAATAGTGCCAGATGCAATCTGTGGTTACGTCGTAGAGCCAGAACCTGCGACTATTGCCGACAAGCTCGCCCTTTATTTTGAAGGAGGCAAGGAATCAGAATTCATCAACGGCGTTAAACAAGAACGGCTGCAATACGAGTGGCCAGCCTTTACGAGCAAATTGTTTGAATTGGCAGAGAAGGTTAAGTAAGGCCTTAATTTTTGATGACTTTTTTGTGCGTGATGCCACTGGTAGAAATACACTCTATCAAATACATCCCATTTTTCCAATCGGCTGTGGATAGTTCTACCTCATTTGATGAAGGTTCGAATTCATAAAGCAGTTGTCCTTCTAAATTGAATACTTTTATTTTTTCAATGGCCACATTCTGTTTGATATTAAGGCAAGAATGAAAAGGATTTGGAGCGATTGTTTGAGGGGATTCAACTTCAAATAAACTCAAAATGGAAGTGTTGAAATCATAACAACCTTCGTTGTTTTCTGTTATAAGATCTATTTCTTTGTTGGGTATTGAAGCCAAAACACAAATCTTAAACGTGGTTGGTAAGTTTGAATGCGAACTGGAAGCTAAACCATAATTTGCTAATGTAATTTTTGTTGAGCTTCCGGGTTGAAGGTCCACTCTAATATTTTGACTTTTTATTACAGGACCACATAAAAAATTAATTCCATAATTTCTTGAAAACCTTACTGAATCAATGTAACGTGCGCCATTGTTATTCACTACTACGTCTATGTTAAAATCGTATATGTAACCACGATCGTATTCATAATACGAATCAAACCTCACATCCGTGATTCTGATTCCAACATCCTGCTGGTAACCAATTTCTTCATTCATTGCCATGCATTGAATACCTAGCTGATTGATATTTGCTTGAAACAAATGTGAAACGGTAATAATTGAATTGTCCTTAAAACAAACGGACGTTAATTTACGCAGGTTAGTGCTCAGAGTGCTCGTCCTTATTATTTGAAAGGAAGTATCCATGAAAACTAACGCCTGAATGGAATTGGATGTCATCGAAAGTCCTATGATGGTGTCGTTTTTGATAGCCTGATCCGTCTTAAATTTATAAGACAAGGCAGATGAATTTACTAGTGGGGTTAAGGATGGACTATAACGATACAAAATACCGTCACTACCTGAAGCAATTATTTGCCCATTTTGTGTGACATTCATTTCATAGAATAGCGTAGGTACTGTAACAGAATCAATTTTGATAAGATTATTGGTATACCGGAATAAACAGGGTACACTGTTTGATTTGGCACTTATAACCACTGTTGAATTGGTTTGATTAGCAATAGAGCTGATGGTATTAATTGGTAAATTATATTGACTGGTGACAGTGAAGTTGGCGTTGATGTATGTTATGGAAGAACTATAGTACAACCAATACTGACTGTTATTTACTATATGAATGCCTCTAGGTTGAGGCAGATTGAATATCTTGTTTTTTATTAGGCCAGCATCATTCACAAGTACAAGTTGGCTAGTGCCTCGAAAATCACATTCAAAGTCAGTGTCGTACATTATTAATTTACCGTTTGGCAAAGGTTGTGACATAATGTAGTCAGTGCTTATCCAATTCCTCCATAGTAATTTGCCATTCTTATCCAGTTTAATCCAAGTTGCAAAACCAAAATAGATTTCAGATTGAATAATATTGACTTCATCGCTGGTAATCCACACTTTACTCAGTGGTGAATTCTCATTCTTGTGCGAACCATAGGTCCATGATTGGGCTTTTAAAGCACCACAAGTGCTACTTAAATAAAGGCAGAGAATATATCTAAATAGCTTATTCATGCAATTACCTTTTTGAATGGACTAGTTGGTGTCATTGAATTAATTTTTTAAGACCTTCTGATACGTTTTACCCATAGAAGTGCTGCACTCTATCAAGTACATCCCATTTTTCCAATCGGCTGTTGAGAGTTCTACCTCAGATGATTTTGGTTCGAATTGATAGAGCAGTTGTCCTTCTAAATTGAATACGCTTATTTTTTCTATGGGTGATACATTTTTGAATAATAAGGTTTGATGAAAAGGGTTAGGGTAATGCTCAACTAAACTCGGTATTGATTTCAGTCCCAATTGAGCCACGGGCAGTGACACGCAGCTCTCATTATTAGGCGTGCCACTGTCTGATTCATTGTTGGGCATAGAAACATAGAGGCAGATATCTACAGCAGTGGCAGGATTTAACGGGTCGTATCGGAAATGGTAACCAGATACGTTGAGTGTTGTTTGGGCGCTTGGTGACAAGTTCACGGTGTATTCTTTGAAATTGATGTATTGAAAGCAATTAAAATTGTAACCAGCGTGTTTATAAATGTGTACCGTATTTAAATTACCCGTGCCATTGTTCTTTATCGTTACATTGGCTTTGAAACGGTATATTTTATATTGAAAGAAATTGAAGGAAGAATCGGGTGTGACCGTGTTGAGGCTGATTTCAGCATCGTGGTTAAAATTGATATTTCCAGTAAGTGTAGATGCTTTCAAACCGATTTGATTGGAAAGTCCTTGATGGAGGTTAGAAACTGTGATTAGTTGACTTTTATTTAAACATACAGAGAGCAGAGTGTGCTGGACGGTGCTAAAAGGTGAAGCATGCAACGTTTGAAAAGTGCTGTTTAAGTACACCACCGACTGGAGGTTATTCTGTAATGCAATTCCAATAATAGTGTCATTTCTTGTAATTTGATGGGTATAGAATTTATAGGGATTGGCAGAGGAATTCCCCTGTAATGCCAAGTGGTGATTGTATTTATACAGTGTGCCATTCGTGCCAGAGGCGATAATAAAACCAGTGTTCAAACTGTCGAGATCATACACCGTTGTGGGTGTAATAATGGAATCAATTTTGATGGCTGTAGCGGTATAGCGAAACAAGCAATTGACACTGTTGGATTGCGCACTCACTAAAACGGTGTCTGGATCTATATTAAGGAGGCAGTTAACTTTATTGTAATTCCAATTGATGGTGGTGAAAACACTTCCATTAAAAATGGAGAGAAGTTGTGAATTGAAAACCCAATAGGTGGAGTCGTTAAGGACATGAGCTCCTGTTGGACTATAGGTGAGGGGTACTGAGAATGACAAATTAGCGGATGTATCATATAATGACAGCATTGTTATATTACCTCCTGCATCACAATCGAAATTGGAATGACCGACTAATAATTGATTATTTGATAAAGGCGCATAACAAAGTAAATCAGAGCAAATTCGTTTCTGCCATATTAAACTACCGGCAGACGAATATTTTAACCACATGGTATAACGGTCGTAACTTTGAAATTCCAAGAGGTTAATTTCCTGATTCGTGGTCCACATTTGCCCGTAAAACTTGTCATTGTTGGTGTGAATCCCCACATTCCACGTTTGTGCTTGGCCAATGCCAATTGTTAGCACCAACAGAACAAGTGTATAGAATCGTTTTACCATTAGTGTTGAATGATTATTTTGTTCGTAGAAGTACCGTTAGCTGTTTTACAAAGCACAAAGTAAACTCCATTGGGTAATGAACTACTATCTAATAAACTTGATTCTGCTTGGGGCGTGGCGGTCATCACTACCTTTCCAGTAATGTCGGTCACCACAAGGCTTTCAATGAGGGTCTCTGAGGTTAATTGCAGTTGATTGTGGGCGGGAATAGGGTATATGCTCAATTGATTATTTGTGGCATTTTCTCTTAAGCCAACAATGTTTATCGTCTGACAACTTTCATTGTCTCCCCTGTTGATGTCTGTTTCGCCATCAGGCAAGGATAAAAAGAAACATTTTTTATAGGTATTGGCAGTTAGGGCAACATAAGTGTCAGAGAGCAAGGTAGTCCATTGTTCTGATACAGTGTAAGAGCCGCCAGGTTGAATGGTTGGGGTGTACGTGCGTTGTTCAAACACATCGATGCAAAAAAGTTCGAACTTAGAAAAAGTGTTTAAGCTAAATCGCGATATGGGTGACGATGTGTTGTTTTTGACCACAATTTCTATGTTCGATACGGTACTCTTTCCTATTGCCGTGCTCGTAGTTTGATTTTGAAGTACGTTTATACTGGTTATGGCCATGTCCTTATTACCCGGCCACATTTGTCCACGATGGGCCTTGGTAACATTGGTTTGATAACACTTATATCCATAAATACCTTTCATATATTGCACGTACGCCATTTGATAAGAGGTGTGCAGTAAGGTGTCTTTGTAAGCCAAGGCTTCTGTGTAAATGGTAGATGTGTCTGGAGCGGTGTAAGTTTTCACCAAGTTGCCTGATGTGTCTGAAATAAAGATTTTGTTCTTGGTAACAGAAACAATGCTGTCGCCAAATACATGTGGAATTTTTCCATACAAGCTATCGCCCGATAGGGTGTCGTGATAGAATTTATAACCTTTTCCATAGATACTGCAAAACAAGGACGTGTTAGCATTAATGTGTTCGTAGTATAGAAAGGTGGTAGGGGCGGGACTCGTGCTAATGACTTGGTAGCCGGTGTCTAGTCGTTGGAGCACACTTTGATTGCCGATTTTACCGGAAATCATTAAACCGTGCGTGGTATAGCCCACATAACTGACTTTTTTAAGGGCGAGTGTCTGCTTTTTTTGGAGGTGAAGTCCTTTATCAAATTTCAATAAAAGCGTGTCGGCAACGGCAATGAAACCAGAATCGGGACAAACCGTCAATGGCATAAAATCGAAATAGTAGGTTGAAATAAAACTGTAGGTGTTGATGGTTTGTCCCATTGAATCTAACAGGAACATGAACTTATGCGTGGATGGCGGTGGTGCATCACACGAGGTTTCAATGCCTATCAGCAATAAACTGCCCAATGCATTTACAGCGGGGCGTTTTGCAGTGGTTCGAATCTCCCGTTTAAACTTTACTTGCCCGTTGGGCGCATAGCGCACGACGCCTGTAAAATGGCTGGGTAAGTCAATATTAAATACCGCATCAATACCATACTTACTTTTGGAAATGTATTCCGCCTTTTCGTTTTGACCATGGTAGCCCCGTGACCACGTTTGCGCTTGAATACTACCAATCGATAGCAACAGTAGGCTCAAGAAGTAAAGTAGTTTTGTCATATTTGATTAATTATTTGTGATCAGCCAAGCCAACATTTCAATTCGACCAAGCGAGCAGTTAACCAATACAATTTAGCTTCATTGGCATTTTTATGGTGAATGGTATCGTTTTTAGGGCAACGTCAAGTTACGAAAAATAATCACTGTAACAAACAGTTTCGGGTAGTCCGGTGAAATGCGGGTTTAAATCTCCTGCTGCCGATGCGTACCAGGACATGGGTGATTGAGTTTATTCACAATTTCTGCATTTGTGTTAATCGCTGATAACAGGTGTTAAAAGTTCATGGCACGGGGCCTATTTGCGCCAAACGGTTAAAAATCAGGGCACTTCCCCCAGCTTCGTGAATATCCCCTCCTTTTGTTAATAATCCTGTTTCCCCTAATTCCACTACCTACCTATATTTAA
>CANGWA010000163.1 GCA_947457335.1 Sphingobacteriaceae bacterium | reverse complement strand
CATCAAATTGAAGTGATTTATCGAAATTCAGTTTTGCAGGAACTGCCGGCGAGTTGCGCTCTGCAGAGGTCATTGCCGATGCTTCGACAATTACTGCCTACACAGAAAAGTCAGTGGATTTGCGTCTAGAAGCGATGCCGGCTAACTCCGATGCGTTGACTGGGGGTACTGTAACCCCAGGACCAGATGGTTTTGTACCAACCAACAAAACGCAAGTGAAGACCATGCGTTACATGGATCGCTTTGGCGATATTACTGCACCAGGCTTGACCTTTTATGTGCAAGTAATTGCAGTACGTGAGGGCAAGAAGTACAATACCTCAAAACTCACTGCATTTGGTAAAGTGGAGAAGAAACGAATGGCCGATGGGTTGATTCACGTGCTCGTGGGTGGCGGATTCAAATCCATGCGTGAAGCGTTTGAATACAACAAAAAACTCGCAAAGAAAAAGTACAGCGATGCCTTCATTGTTATCATGTACAAAGGCAAACGAATTCAGTTTGAAGACCTCGAACGCGCAGGCATCTTTAAACAACAATAACCTTGAATTAAAAATCCCGGTCACACCGGGATTTTTTTTAACGCTGAATAGCTAATTGTTCTTTTAAGAATTTACCGGTGTACCCTTTGGTCGACTTCGCTAGTGCTTCTGGCGTGCCCTCAAACACCACGTTGCCCCCGCCATCGCCGCCCTCAGGACCCATGTCAATGATCCAATCCGAACACCGGATGACTTCTAAATTGTGTTCAACGACAATAATGGAGTGGCCGTTGCGAATCAATGCTGAAAAGGAATTCAAAAGTTTGGCAACATCGTGGTAATGCAAACCTGTAGTGGGTTCGTCAAAAACAAAGAGAATAGGGGCGGCAGAGGCACCAGCCGATAGGAAGGTCGCCAACTTAATGCGTTGGGCCTCTCCGCCACTAAGCGTGCTATTGCTTTGTCCCAATGGTACGTACCCCAATCCAACATCCTGCAACGGTTGTAGTTTTTCTGCTATGCGCAACGCCGTTTTATTTGTTGTATCTTCTTTAAAAAACACGATGGCGTCATCTACAGTGAGGGCTAAAATGTCGGCTACCGATTTATCACGATAGGTCACATCCAGTGCTTCCTGTTTGTAACGCTTCCCACCACAACTTTCACACGTGAGTTGAATGTCGGCCATAAACTGCATTTCAACAGTAATTTCGCCATCTCCTTGACACGTTTCACAGCGCCCACCCTCCACGTTGAAACTAAAAAAACCTGGCTTGTAACCGCGTGATTTAGCCAGTGGTAAATCAGAAAATAAACCACGAATCTCATCAAAGGCCTTTACATAGGTGACAGGATTGCTACGACTCGATTTGCCAATCGGATTCTGATCAACATAAACCAATTCACTAATTTGATTCAACTGCCCACGTAACAAATGCGAAATATCCATCCCATTGAAATACCCGTCCAAGTATTTTTGCAAGGCCGGCATTAATCCCTTGCGAATAAGGGTAGATTTACCACTTCCGCTAACTCCCGTAATGGCGCATAAAACGTTGAGAGGAAATTTAACCGATAGGTTTTTGAGATTGTTCTCGGTCACACCCATCACCTCAATATAATTTTTCCAATTTCTTCGGTGCTTCGGAGTGGGAATGTTTAACCGGTGCGTTAGGTAACCTGCAGTGAGACTGTTCTTGGCTTGTAACAGCTCGTGATGCGAACCTTGAAAAACCAAATTGCCACCATTGCTGCCAGCCTCGGGGCCAATGTCAATGAGTTCATCCGCCTCGCGCATAATGTCCTCATCGTGTTCTACTATAATAACAGTATTGCCTTGTTTTTGCAGTGAACGCAAAACCCCTATGAGGCGACGGGTGTCGCGTGGATGCAAGCCAATGCTGGGCTCATCCAAAATGTATAAACTCCCCACCAACGTACTGCCTAATTGAGTGGCAAGATTGATGCGTTGTGATTCTCCGCCACTTAAAGTATTTGCTACGCGGTTGAGGGTTAAGTAACCCAGCCCAACATCGTTGAGGTACTGTAGCCGGTTGTTTATTTCGATTAATAAGCGCTTGGCAATTTTTTCCTCGTGTGGATTAAGTTGAAGGTGGTTGAAAAACACCTGCAATTCACTCACGGGCATTAAAACCAGCTCCGTAATGTTTTTATGATTGATTTTTACATACCCTGCGTCCTTGCGCAATCTCGTACCGTGGCAATCGGGACACGTTGTTTTTCCTCTGTAGCGGGCCAACATCACCCGGTATTGAATCTTGTAAAGTTCTTTTGACAACATGTCAAAAAAAGCATTCAACCCCTCAAAGTGTTTGTTGCCAGTCCATAATAATTGATACTCTGTCGCACTTAACGCTGCTACTGGCTTGTGCACGGGAAAGTCGAACAAATGCGCCTTTTTAATCAACTTGTCCCGATAATAACTCATAGCGGGACCACTCCAGGGTACAATGGCGTTGTTGTAGATGGAAAGACTTTTGTTGGGAATAACTAAGTCGTGATCAATGCCAATAACACTGCCAAATCCCTCGCAATGTTTACAGGCACCGATGGGATTATTGAAAGCGAAAAAATTCAAATCGGGTTCTTCGAAGAGCAGGCCATCCTGTTCAAATAAATTACTAAACAGGTGAACAACTCGCTTTTCATTGGTTTCATCCCATAACTCACACGTGCCTTGCCCTTCATTAAAGGCAGTTTGTACACTGTCAGCAACGCGGTTCACAAAATCTTCGTCATCAGGTTGCGTCACCAAGCGATCAATGAGCAAGTATACCTTGCTGTTCTTCTTAATGCTTTTCTCGTTGAGGTCGGCTATCTTAAACGTTTGTTCGTCCACAACAGCTCGGGTAAATCCTTGCTGCGATAGTATATCCAATTGTTTAGCGAGCGTCCGGTCCTTTTTTTCATTAAGTGGGGCTAACAACAACACTTTACTGCCCACCTGCATGCTTTTTACAAAATCCGATACATCACTAATGGTGTGGCGCTTGACCTGTTTACCACTAATGGGGCTGTACGTTTTACCAATGCGCGCAAACAGTAATTTTAAGTAGTCGTAAACTTCTGTAATGGTGCCAACGGTGCTGCGTGGATTACGGGAGATGACTTTTTGTTCAATGGCAATAGCGGGACTAATGCCTTTGATGTAATCGACTTGGGGTTTTTCCAATTTGCCTAGGAATTGTCGGGCATAGGCAGATAGTGATTCTACATAGCGCCTTTGTCCCTCAGCATAAAGGGTGTCAAAAGCCAATGACGATTTACCCGAGCCAGAAAGTCCGGTAATCACTACCATTTTATTTCTTGGAATGGCCACATCAACGTTTTTAAGGTTGTGCATGCGGGCCCCTTTAATAATGATGAAGTGACGGGGGTCTAGTGTTGAAATGTCTTTTTGTTTTTTCATAAGGAATCAGGCGCCTCATCCGGTAAACCCATCAATTTGCGTTGGTGCGCGCGAGCCGATGGATCGTCCCACTGTATATATCCTGTATGTTTATCTTGTAGTTCACCTTTTGCATTTAAAAGATAGGAAGTGGGGATGGAGTAAATACCCAATTCTGAAAAAGGTTGGTTGAGTTTTAAAACATGAATGAAGGAGGCTGTTAACCCTTGCAATCCCTCAGCCGTTGGCAAATCTTCGTCCGTTATAAAAAGGATGTTAGCATCGTGCATGTAACGCTCACCAATGCGGCTCATCACTTCCAGCTCCTTGCGACAGGGTCCACACCACGAAGCACCAAACATCACCACTACTGGTTTACCATTATTGGGCAGTTGAACAGGTTGACCCTTCAGATCACTGAGCGGCAATGAGGCGAAGGTCACATCAGGTGCAGCACGAAAGTGATTATACAGATAAATCACACCACCCAACACCAACAAGACGATAAGGTAACCAGAGTATTTTCGGGACATAGTAATTAAAAACAGGTAGTTAATTGAATCTCGAATCAGAAAACTCAACGTTTAAAATTACGAATAGATTTGCAATGCCATGTTTGGGATTATCAAACGCATATTTGGAATACTGTTAAGGATTGTCATTCTGTTCCTTGTGTCTACCATAGTAATGACGCTCGTGTACAAATGGATGCCCGTGCCCTACACGCCTTTGATGTTTATTCGGATGGCAGAACAGAAAGCCGGCGAGCAAACCGTGAAACTGCAACACGATTGGGTTAGCCTTGATAAGATATCAACAAAACTTCAATTGGCTGTATTGTGCAGTGAAGACCAGAATTACCTTACCCACAGCGGGTTTGACTGGGTGGCGATAGAAAAGGCCATGAAGGAAAATGAACATGGAAAACGCATACGGGGGGGAAGTACCATTTCACAACAAACCGCAAAAAATGTATTTTTATGGCCAGGGCGAAGTTATATCCGAAAAGCCTTCGAGGTATATTTCACCCTGCTGATTGAACTGTTTTGGAGTAAACACCGCATTTTGGAAGTTTACCTCAATAGCATTGAGATGGGAAATGGTGTTTATGGTGCAGAAGCAGCTGCTAAAAGTTGGTTCGGAAAATCCGCCGCCAATTTAAGCGCCGCCGAAAGTGCTGCAATTGCAGCCATTCTGCCAAATCCCAGAAAGTTCTCAGCGAACCCGCCCGGACCCTACGTGGCAAGTAGGAAGGCCTGGATTCAGCAGCAAATGCGTTTCTGGGGGAATAAGATTGACTGGGGAAAGGCGGATGAAGAGGAAAAAGAAAAAACAGATAATAAAAACAACAAAAGGAAAAAGTAAGCCCAAGAGCACATGAACCGCTACATTTTTCTACTTCTATTACTAAGCCTGTTCTTCTACTGCGGCAATACGCCAGCAGGGACGACCGAACAACCGAAGGGAAATGAACCAACTGTTTCGCGCACCATGTTGTCGCGTGAACAAATAGTGATGTCTGAACAACTCGCCGATTTGTTTTCGGGACTGAATGCAAAAGGCCTCTTCAATGGCAACGTGCTGGTGGCTAAAGCGGGTAAAATCATCTACAGAAAATCACATGGCTTTCTCGATAAGTCCAACCTCACTCCTTTAACCGATTCATCTCAATTTCAACTCGCCTCGGTATCCAAAGTCATTACGGCTACTGCTGTACTGCTATTGCACGAACGGCAACAACTAGACATCAACCAGCCTTTTACGACGTATTTTCCAGACTTTCCTTTTGCATCTATTAAGGTCAGGGATTTGTTGGATCACCGGTCGGGATTACAAAACTACATCTACACCCTGAATAAGGAAATCAACCAGCCCGATTACCAGATGACCAATGATGAGATGTACCAAGCCTTCATCAGGCGCAACTGCCGACTCGCTCAACGTCCCGATACCCGTTTCAATTATTGCAATACCAATTATGCCCTGCTGGCTTTGTTGGTAGAGAAGGTGGGGGGTAAACCATTTAACGTTTACTTGAAAGAGGAAATTTTCCAACCCCTTGGGATGCGGCACTCGTGCACCATTCGCGACCTCGACTTGGGTGGAAACAATGTCACCCGCGCCTACGACAACCGCTGGCGCCCCGTGCGTTTTGATGCCAGCGATTATGTGCTTGGCGATAAAAGTGTTTACTCAACCACCTACGACATGTTTCTTTTTAGTGAAGCGTTATACCAAAACCGTATCATTAGCAAAGCCACACAAGAGCTAGCTTATAAAGCTTACAGCCGCGAAAAAAGAGAAAGCAATTATGGGTACGGTTGGCGCATGCACGACTTTACTGATCCCGATAAAAAAGAGGTGTTCCATAACGGCTGGTGGCACGGCTACCGCTCAGCCTTTCACCGCCGCTTAAAGGATACATTAACGATTGTGGTGCTGAGTAATCAACTTAACAGTTCCACCTACCAAACCTACAGGATTTACGATGTCATCGACAAAGTAAGTACCGCCAACCCGCACACGGAGGAGCAGGACGACTGATTCTGATACCATCATGCTGCATTTGTACCTCAAAGAAATAAGGAGCTTTCTCAATTCACTCATCGGCTATCTTGCCATTGCAGTGTTTGTGACGTTAATTGGATTGTTTATGTGGGTGATTCCGGCTGAAGGAGGCGGATTCAATGTTTTTGATAATGGATTCGCGAACATCGACCCCTTGTTTACTATCGGACCCTGGGTCTACCTCTTCCTCAT
>CANGWA010000162.1 GCA_947457335.1 Sphingobacteriaceae bacterium | reverse complement strand
GAAACTCTGTGACAACATTATCGAAACACAAAAAGTAGTCACCAATTGGAAGGGATTGAATACCTATGCGCTTGCCATAACCCTTTCGCACAACCTGTCCATAAATATCATAAACTTCATAGGCAGTTTCGGTACTGAATTCAATGGAGGAAAAGTCCTGCGGAATGGCATAAGAAGGCTTATCCATGAATGAAATTGTAGTCACTGGTTGTGAGGACTTTGTAAGGTAGTTCAACCCTTTCTGACGAACACGGTATTTATTTTCACCGCTATGCATCGCTACTTTAAAAGTATATTCGTGCTCTTCAGACGTACCTACCCCGTCAACAACCCCAACAGGAACCCACTTGTTCCATTTATATTGTTCGACAACATAAGGCAATGGTCCAGATTCGTTCTTGGTTCTCCATCTCAAGGCACCGTTTCCATTCACGGCCATCATAAGCACCTCAAAAGTCGGCTTTGGCTTTAAATCCTCCATGTTGAGAATTTTCGGCATACACGATTCACTGTGATCTATCTCAATCACTACACTATCACCATATTGCAATTGCAGTGAACGCAAATCAATTTCTAACGAAGTTGAGTTGGTTTCATCCATGGTCACCACCCCATTTACACGGATTTCTTTGGCACAAAATCCAACGCCATGTCCTTCAAAACTATTGTGAACATAAAGGTTTTTGTTTTGATATTTCCCCTCAAGCACAAGCGTTGCGGAATGTACGGTGGTTGTCAGAATCAAAAAAATAGCAAAGAAAGGCACAGAAAATAAACCACTATGTGTGTGTTTTAACTTCATTTATTGTCAATTTCTATGATGGTCCGAAAACAGTGTTTTATAAATTTATGTCAATTTCTTGATTTTTACAATTAGAAAGAGTATAAAAATGAAAAAGAAAATGGCTAAAAGCACTTTCCAGGGTTTAGGGAAGTGGTGCGCAAGGGTTTTCCACTCCTTTCGGTAACTCCATGTGAGTAAAACCGCAAATGCGAGTACAAATACGATAGCAAAAATAATCCTTCCAGTTGTAAACATGCCGTAAATATAACATTGACGACAATGCAGTCTTTACAATAGTGAAGAAAATTGGAAATTCTCGCCTAAGATTACACATTAAAAATTGTAAAATTGTAAATGCAACGTTTACGGCATGTGTTGTCCGCCCTGCTCATGCTGCCGCTGTGCATTTATGCAGGCTCAGTAAAAAAGGGTTTTCAGGCTCTTGGTGTTTTTGATTATTTCAAAGCCAAATCTATTTTTTACTCCATAAATAGCAGCGGTTACCGTTCTGCTTCCTGCTATGGCCTGGCGGTCATCTACCTACGCAACGACAACCCGTTCTCGAACAATGACAGTGCTGCCAAATACATTAACCTTGCCTGTCACCTTTTCGAAAAAGACAAATTGAAGGATACCAATTTATCTGGAACCCCTTTCGACAAGACCAACCTTTTGAAGCTTGCTACCGCTATCGCGCAACAGCAATTGCAGAAAATCATGTTATACCCTACACCTGCAAAACTGGACAGGTTTTTGAGAACTAGCTATCTTGCCGACCCATCCTTGCTAGCACAAGCTGTGCAAAAACGCGATCTGCTAGAGCTCGAGGCCATTAAGAAAATTAACCGCTCCGACAGTACATGCTGGTTCATACGTACCCACCCCAATGCATCCTGTTTACCACGAGCACAAAACCTATTCGAAGAACAGATTTTCATAGAATACACTTCAAATGGTTCTAAAAAAGAATATTTGCAATTTTTAGCGGCTCATCCTACAAATCACCTGTTCTATAAAGCCCTGCAACACTTATTTGATTTATTGATTGCCAACAAGGATAAAAACGGTCTTGCAGAATTTGTGTCAAAATTCCCAAAAGCATCACAAACAAATGATGCTTGGAAGTCCCTATTCTCGCTCACAGTAAAAGCCTATACGTCAGAAGAATTAAACGAGTTTATCTCAAAATTCCCAAGTTTTCCATTAAAAAACACAATACTACAAGAGTTAGCGCTCTCGAAAATCACGTTTATTCCCTTTCAAAAAGAGGAGTTTGTTGGCTTCATGGATACCACGGGTCAAGTACAAATCCAGCCTGCGTTCGATCAAGCCCTTCCTTTCTCAGAAGAATTATCAGTCGTGATGCTTGGTGATTCTTCATGGTTTATCAATAAAATGGGGCATAACGTCTTGGGTAAAAAATTTGAAGAAGCACTCCCATTTCAAAATAATGTAGCGCCTGTGAAAAGAAACAATCAGTGGTACTTTATAAACCATGTGGGGCAAGTAGTATCGGATACGTTTCAAGAAATTGCCGAATTCAAAAGTGGACGTTATGTCGTCCGCAAAAATGACCTTTACGGTGCTCTTGATGAACATCTACAAATCGTGATTGAACCATCTTTCGAAAAACTAGGTGATTTCAAAAATGGTTACGCCTACTACCAACAAAATGGTTTATTCGGTTACGTTAATCTAGCGGGATTTCGCTCAGCTGCCGATTATGATTGGCTCTCCGAATTCAATGCTGATGGTAGTGCCTTGGTTAGAAAACAAAACCATTTTGGCCTAATTAATCCGCTCAAAAACACTTCACTTCCTATCGAATACGATCAAATCATTAAGGTGACAGAAGAGATATACCTGGTGATCAAAAATGGCAAATATGGCTTCTATTCCACCAAAGCCTGCTTTGTATTCCTTCCCATTTTCGAATACAATAAGGAACAACCTGTCACCTATTACTCCAATGGGGTGCTGTTTCGTTTAATTAAAAAGAATAAAATAACCATTGCTGATGCCACAGGTTGCCCCATCAACCTCTCCGACAATGCACCGGATGAATTCTGGTTGAGCACAAATTCCTTACTACTTGCTCGAAAGGGGAAAAAATATGGGTACATCGCTGCCAATGGAAAAACTGAAATTCCTTTTCGTTATAGCGAAGCATTTGATTTTTCTGGTGACTTGGCATTGGTAAGGGAGAAGGAGTTCTACAAACTCATTAACCGAATCGGCACAGAAATTATTGCTACAGAAGATAAACCTGAAAAAATAAGCAAGTCCTGCTGGTTAGTTCAAACCGACACACGGATGCTTATTCACCACTCGGGTAACATTTTAGCCTATAACGTGTCAAACCTTCAGACGCTTCGCGGCTGGCTGGTGGTCACACTCACTGATGGCTCTTATAAAATTATTAGGGAATAAGAAAAGCCGATCAATTGACCGGCTTTTCAAAACAGAGAAAGAAAACCTACCCTTTCTTCCTTTCAAACTCCTTCATGCAATCCACTAATACTTGAACACTTTCAAGAGGTAAAGCATTGTATAGTGATGCCCGATAACCGCCCACATCACGATGACCTCTGATACCACTGATGCCGGCAGCTTTCCAAAAGCTATCGAATTCTGCTTCCATTGTAGGGTCTTTCATCAAGAAACACACATTCATTTTGCTGCGATCTTCAGTTGCAACAGTTCCATAAAACAAAGGATTGCGATCAATCTCATTATACATCAAGCTTGCTTTTTTGTTATTTAAATCTTCGATCCAAGCAATACCTCCATTCGCCTTTAACCATTGCAAAGTGAGCAGTGTCACATAAATAGGAAAAACAGGTGGAGTATTATACATACTTCCGCCCTTGATATGCACTTGATAATCGAGCATAGACAACATTTTACGTCCTGTCTTACCCAAGGCTGATTTTTTGACCATCACCATGGTACTGCCCGCAGGCCCCATGTTTTTTTGTGCTCCAGCATAAATGAGATCGAATTTGCTGGCATCCACTTTTCGACTGAAAACATCAGAACTCATATCGCACACCACTGGAATCGGGGATTCAGGAAAAGCGTGCATTTGTGTCCCATAAATAGTATTGTTGCTTGTCAAATGCAGGTAGTCCGCCTCGGATGGTATCTGATAACCTTTTGGAATGTAGGTAAATTTCTTATCCTCAGAACTGGCTATAACATGGGTGGTACCAATTATTTTGGCTTCCTTGATAGCCTTTGTTGCCCATACACCAGTATTGACATAGGCTGCTGATCCGTTTTCACTTAATAAATTGTAAGGCACCATGGCAAATTGCAAACTAGCGCCACCACCTAAATACAGTACCTCATAGTCATCCCCTACTTCAAACAATTCTTTCACAATAGCTCTAGCTTCATCCATTACTTTTTCGTAATTCTTACTACGGTGTGAAATTTCAAGAAGAGAGAGATTGAGGTGATCGAAATTAATACAAGCATCAGCTGCCTGTTTAAGCACTTCTGCCGGTAAGATGCCGGGACCTGCACTGAAATTATGAACTTTCATTATTGAGATTTTGAAGCAACAAAGATAAAGGTTTCAAGTTCGCTAAGGCATTCCCTTAAGAACTCCATCAACAATATACCAACATGGCCGGTTGATATCGGTACCAGTTACATTTGAAACAAGGGTTACCTGCTTCTGCGCATCACATAAAGTTGTGTTTTAATACCTTTTGCCCGTAAAGGGCTGGCGCTGCACCCCTGGCGTCTGTCCTTGCCAATTAGAAGAAGGATGAACGACCTTAAGGTCAAACCACCAATTCACACTACTGTCCGTTATCTGGTAATGGGTGGTGTATTGTCTTGACCACCACATTCCTGTTTCATCCTTTATTAATGTATCAATCTCCTCCGGAAAACCTTCCCAAATGGTCCGTTTGAGCAACCGGGTAGTGTCCTCCTGGAATGGAATAAGAACAGAATAGCCTGGCTCATCATAATACACGATTGTGCCCTTCCTATACTTACTACGATTTGCCCCCTTATCTGCCTCCCGCTCTGCACATTGAATAAAACTCAGAACAATCAAAAGACAAGTAATGTTTTTGCAGGTCATGATCTTATTCTTTGAGTAGAATCTTCATCTCAACTCTCCGGTTCTTCTGTCTTCCAGCAGCTGTAGCGTTATCTGCAATGGGTTTATCCTGACCAAACCACTCCACAATCAATTTTCCTGGCAGTACCCCTTGTTTCATCAAATAGTCAGCCACTGCCTTGGCCCGCTTTTCAGATAATTCCAAATTGGCCTGTGGCACACCAGCGTTATCAGTATGTCCACCTAATTTTAATTGCCAATCCTCGTGCTGTTTCAACAATTTGGCTAACTCTTGGAGCGCTGGCAGGGACTTAGGTTTAATCACATCCTTGCCCGTCGCAAATTCTAAGGTGGCAAACGCCTTTTCAATAATCTTCTTTTCTGCTGGTTTCATAGGTACATCTTGGGCAATAGGATCAGGGGGACGAGGACAACCACCTAACTTCACATCCCCTGAATCTTTAGGACAATAATCGTCCTTGTCCAAAATGCCATCCCGGTCTGTGTCCGGCCATGGGCAACCGGTGTTTTCGACTGGACCAAAAACAGCAGGACATTTATCTTCAGGATCAGATAAACCATCACTGTCTGAATCAGGGCAACCATTGAACCGAGCTTCACCAAATTGATCCGGACACCTATCGCCTTTATCCACCACTCCATCTCCATCACGATCGGGACATCCATTCAAAGCCTTAATGCCCGATTCATCGGGACACGCATCATACTTATCCTGAACACCATCACGGTCTCTATCGGGGCAACCGTTAAACTGTTCCAACCCTGGCACATCGGGACATGAATCCCTTCTGTCCATCCATCCATCGTTATCGCGATCAGGACATCCATTGAACTTCCTTAGACCAGCAGAATCAGGACACAGATCCAATGCATCAGTGATGCTATCCTTGTCTCGATCAGGACACCCCTCTAAAAAAACTAGACCAGGGATAGTGGGACATTTATCTAGTTTATCCTATACATGATCACCATCCGTATCAGGACACCCTTTAAATTCCCATACACCTGGCAAATCTTTGCAGCGGTCGTGCCTATTACTTACTTTATCACCGTCCTTATCGCTGAGATAACCATATGGAATAGGTACCTTTAATAGGAAATAGAGGCTCGCCCCATAAATATCCGTGGATGTAAAGGACAATAGATCATTTGTCCCAACCACCAAGGGACCCAAACGAATCATGGTGCCGAAGGTAACTGGCTGTCCACGTTGCATTGCTAATGTTTGATAATTAATGGGAATGGTAAGGCCGAACCATTTGTGTTCAATGCGAGGCGCAAAACTCATGCTAGTAT
>CANGWA010000161.1 GCA_947457335.1 Sphingobacteriaceae bacterium | reverse complement strand
GGGTGAATGGTAGTAAGACCATTGTTGTGATAAACAATGACAAAGAGGCGCCATTTTTCAAATCGGCTGATTACGGTATTGTTGGAGATGCCGTTACCATTGTACCAAAATTGACAGAAGCCATTAAAAAATTCAAGGCGCACCAGAATTAACCTTCATTTTCAGTATATTTAATCAAATGAAGAAGGTAAAGCTTGAAATAGTTGGGTTGTCATACAGCCAAACCCAAAGCGGTGCTTATGCTTTGGTATTGGGCGAAAGCTCTGGTACCCGACGACTTCCGATAATTATCGGTGGATTTGAAGCCCAAGCCATAGCCATTGAATTGGAAAAGATGAGTCCCAGCAGGCCACTGACCCACGACTTATTTAAATCCTTTGCGCGCACATTTGATATCAACATTACCGAGGTCCTTATTTACAATTTGGTAGAAGGGATTTTTTACGCCAAGCTAATTTGTAGTGATGGTCAGCGGCAAGTTGAGATTGACGCCCGTACAAGCGATGCCATTGCATTGGCCGTTCGTTTTGATTGTGAAATATACACTTACGAATTCATCTTAAAGAGTGCTGGCATTGTGCTCGATGATGAAGCAGAACCTGCTACGGCTGCCCCACCCATCCCTATGGAAAATGATGAAGCCTCAAAAATTAGTGAAGGGGATGAATACAAATCTAAGAGCAACGAAGAGTTAAAGAACATGTTGCAAATTGCCATTGATGAGGAGAAATACGAAATGGCATCGAAAATTCGAGACGAATTAAATCAAAGAAAGAAATCATAAAAAAAGCCGCATAAGCGGCTTTTTTATTATTGTCGTGGTTGTGCTTTTTGTTCAGTGCCAGCTGGAGCAGCTTTGGTTTGCTGAGTGGCAGTAGCTTTGGCTTTTGGAGCAGGTGCCCCTTTGTCGGTGATGGCCATGCGTGATTTTTCTCCATTGCTCTGTCCTGCGCTGTTTGTGTTGGTTGCCGCACTTCCTGCTGCTTCCTTCTTAGGTTGAGCTACATCTTGCGGCATATTGGTTTTTCTTTGAGGATTTTGTTTGACGGTGCCATCCGGATTGACATCTATATTTGTTTGAGCTGAGGCAATACCTGTTACGGTCAAACAAGCCAGTGTAAAAAGGAGCTTCTTCATGTTTTTAATTTTCAATCTAAGGTACAAAAATCAAGCCAATTGAATTACTGCAATTGAATTTCTAGTTTTTTTAACTCTTTCACTTTATCTAAATAACCTAGCTTCTCATAAGAGAAAATCAAGTTGTTGACACAACGTAAAAGAATGTCGACATTATTGCAAGGATGGTAATACTTCGGTTCTGGTTCGAGATTTAGCTGTTTAAGGAACTGATCGATGTCCTTGTGATCAAAGATCAAGCCCTTACTAAAAGGATTAATGTAGAAGAGGATGTTATTTGAAAACGTTTTATGTGTAGCATCCATCAAATTGGCATAGTCATTAATATAGGCTAACACAAAATGTTGTGGTAGATTGATGCCGTATACTGGAATCGACAATTCCTTGCAGATTAACATGTAAATTATGCTCAGCATGAGTGGATTCCCTTTTTTGGATTCGAGTACATTATTTATAAAGGAATTCTGCGGAGCATGGTAATTAGTGATGTTGCCGCTAAACTGATGAATTTCAAAGATTACGTGATTTAGAATCTTAACCTTTTCCATTGCCGTAAGATCCTCATGCAACTCTAGCCATACATCTTGTTTAATCTGATGAATAAGTTTTCTAACCTTTTGCTCGTCCAAATCAGGGTATTGGTAGCGCGAAAGTATGAGAACACCCTTTAATAGATCATCGCTTTCTTCTTCGGCCCATGCTTTAAGCGCTCTTTGCAGAGCCTCAAATTGTATAGTGTGGATAATTGTTTCGATGCGTTTTTGCATTATTGCATCAAAACTGTTTTCCCAAGCAGTCTCTAAATGAGGAATTGCAGGGAGGCCAAGAGTAACAAATCGTTCCTTAACCTGGGAATAAATCATTTCATCAGGATCGTCGAGCAATGTGATTAGGGCTATTACTTCCCTAAGACTCATTTCCTGTTTACGCTTATTTGCCATCAAGAACAAAAATAGCGGGACAAGACCCGCTATCGTTGATTTCTATTTGTAATTCTTAACAAAACCCGTGTTTATTGATTTAAACAATCCGGTTTTGAAAACCATTGGTTAGGTCATGGTTGAGCAAGTATGAGTTTTGCATGTAAAACCTCTCCACTTGCTCTAATTTCAACTGTATAAATGCCTACTGACAGTCCGGCCGAAGCAAGATCGATAGTGGTTTTACCTGACTCCTGAAGCGTATTGGTATAAACCTTCTGGCCTACAGCATTATAAATGGCTACATCTGCTTGACTTGGTCTTTGAATTTGTAAGTCAATAGTAAGCGAGGAATAAGCGGGATTTGGCACGAGGCGTACTCCTTTTAGTACTTTATTTAATTCTCTTAGGCCTGCTTCGGGACCACAATCCGCAATAGTGATGGTCATATCGCTTGTAGAATTACCTGCAACGTTCACAGCATTCAATGTTACGGTATATGTTCCTGCTTGCGGGAAAGTCATCGTTGGTAATGACGCTGTATTACTTGGCAGGAAGGTAACTCCGGGAGGATTAGAGGTCCATGAGTAAGTTGGGGCTGGAACACCAAGGCTTAAATTTTCATCCACAGTGATAACGGAATCGATGCATCCTTCTGTAACCATGTTAAAGGATGCAGATGGTGTTTCATTAGGGATATTGCACAATGTAGCAGAAGAGGCTGAAAGGTTCTTTCTAAATGTTCCAAATGTTAAAGCCGTTTGGATTCGGGTATTTTGATCATTGGTAAACATGTAGAGACAACCATCATCACTATAATCCATAAAGTTCATGAACATGTCTCCCCCTGCGGCTGAATTGCTACAGGATACTTGCGGGTAAGTTGGACAACCATAATGCTCGCTTAATTGTGGTGGGGTATCGTTGCAGTAATCTGTATTATTACTACAAGTAGTTCCATCCCCCCATATATGGCGAAGCCCCAGCCAGTGGCCAATTTCATGTGTAGCAGTGCGTCCCTTGTTGTAAGGCGCATTTACAAAACCAGTATTACCAAAAGCACGGGTGTATACCCAAACTCCGTCATTATTTGCACTACCGGCATTAGAGCCGGGTATACCTGAGAGGGTGGAACCTGCTGGGAAACTTGCATATCCTAGAATGCCTACATTCTGATTTTGGCTCACATCACTGATCCAAATATTCAAGTAACGGTTAGGATCCCAAATGGTAGCAGGCTTTACAGTGCCATCCATAAAGTTCATAAAACTAGAAGAGGTGTTATAGGAATTGGGGTTGCTCCAGCCTTTCGAAACATAGTTCACGCGGTCAATTCCCGGTTCAGCAAGCGGAGTGCCAGTAGGATCAAGCATGGCTAGGCAAAAGGAAACCCCCGTGTTAGCCTTAAGAGCGGCGAACGCAGTAGGGACTTGGTTGACATTGAGTCCATTTCCCGCATAATCCTGATTTAATACGGTTATTTGTGACTGCACTTGTGTACTGGTAATATTCGGGTAGACCCCTACATTCTGTCCGCCATGCAGGATGTGAACAACCACAGGGATAGTGGCGCCAGCCTGTGCCTTTTTGAGGAGGATCTCATTTGCTTTGAATTCAACAACTCGTTGGTTGAACCACTCATCCCATTCTTTCGTGGGTGCATCGGTAGCGCAACGGCGCATACCCGTTTGTGCATCGAGTAAGGAAGTTATGCCTAAGGCCAATGCAAGAACTGTATTTTTTAATTTCATAAAATAGGTATTCGTAAAAAAGCTCCTGAACGAATTTAGTCAATTCAGTATCTTAAATTGCAAAAAATGCGGTAAAACCGTTATTAATTAGGCCTCACTCATAAATGGGTAGCTATAATTAACAGGTGGTACAAATGTTTCTTTAATTGTACGTGGGGAAACCCAACGTAGCAGATTAATTTTTGAACCAGCTTTATCGTTTGTACCACTTCCCCTGGCACCACCAAATGGCTGTTGACCTACAACAGCTCCGGTACATTTATCGTTAATGTAGAAGTTACCAGCAGCATTTGAAAGTGCTTTGGTCGCCTCATCTATCGCATATCGGTCTTGAGAAAATATTGATCCAGTAAGCGCATAAATGGAAGTGCTATCAACAATTTTTAAGGTTTCAGTAAACTTGTTTTCAGGATAAACATAGATGGTAAGGACTGGGCCAAACAATTCTTCGCACATTGTTACATAATTTGGATCATGAGCCACGATAACAGTTGGTTCTACATAATAACCTTTCGATTTATCGTAATTACCACCAGCAATTATTTCAACTTGTTGATCAGCCTTTGCAGTAGCTATGAAGCGTGCCAATTTATCAAAGCTTTTTTCATCGATGACGGCATTCACAAAGTTGGAAAAATCTTCAACTGGACCCATTTTCATGGATGCAATATCCTTTTGAAGCCCTGCTTTCACGGTTTCCCAAAGATTAGAAGGGATATAGGCGCGAGAGGCAGCCGAACATTTTTGTCCTTGGTACTCAAATGCCCCCCTGCTAATGGCTGTGATTAATTCCTGCGCATCGGCGCTCGGGTGCGCCATAATAAAGTCCTTACCCCCGGTTTCACCGACAATTCTTGGGTAGGAACGGTAGAGATGAATGTTGTTGCCAATCTGTTGCCAAATATTTTGGAAAACTTCAGTACTACCAGTGAAATGAATACCAGCAAAATCTCGGTGTTTGAAAATCACTTCCCCAGCATCTGGTCCACTTGGATAAATCAAATTGATAACCCCTGCAGGGACACCTGCTTTTTGGAATATTTCCATTAAGACAGCTGCACTATAAACTTGGGTATTGGATGGCTTCCATACTACCACATTTCCCATCATGGCGCAACTGGATGGTAAGTTACCGGCAATCGCAGTGAAATTGAAGGGAGTCAATGCATATATAAAACCTTCTAAGGGACGCCATTCTGAGCGGTTCCAAATACCTGGTGAACTTATAGGTTGTTCACTGTAAATCTCAGTCATGAATTGCACATTGAATCGCAAAAAATCAATGATTTCGCAGGCGCTATCAATCTCGGCTTGGAAAGCATTTTTGCTTTGTCCCAACATGGTTGCAGCGTTGAGTTTTGCACGATAGGGACCAGCGATTAGCTCTGCAGCTTTTAAGAAAATGGCCGCCCTGTGTTCCCACGGCATGCTAGCCCATTTTTCGCGGGCTTGAAGCGCTGCATCAATTGCCGCAAGGACATGGGTTTTGTCACTTTTATGAAAATAACCCAAAGTATGATGATGATCATGTGGGGGGGCTAACCGTGTTTTGTTCTCACTGCGCACTTCTTTTCCACCAATGTACATTGGAATATCCAGTTCTTGACTTCTCAGGTGTGCCAACATGGCTTTTAGTTCTTTTTTCTCCATACTTCCCGGTGCATATGACTTTACTGGTTCATTTATCGGTACCGGTACTTTATATATCCCTTTTGGCATAAGCTTTAATTTTGGTTGGTAAAGATAGCTTTTATCGGTCAGTTTAATGGGATTGATTGTACCAAAATTCATCTCTTTTAATTGCCTAACTATCTAACTTCATTTCAATTATTTTTGGAAGGGAATTTTACATATTAATCGAGCAATTCATACCATGTTGAATGAGCAATGAAGGTTTGAAAACTTTTGTCGTTACAACTAATGGAAGCACGACCCTCTATACTAAACATTTCAATAGCATCACCACTCCATGTCATGAAGCGGTAGTTGAAAGTCAATTGGTTTATATTAAAAACGGTCTGAGCTGGTGGTTGGAGCTTTATTCAGAGAATTGCACTGTTTTGGAGGTTGGATTTGGAACAGGCTTAAATGTCTTTTTACCATGGAGTTTGCTCATAAAACTGGAAGAAAAATTCGCTATGTCACCATTGAAAAACACCCCCTTTTACAGGAGTAAATAAGTTCCCTCCAATTTGGACTAAGCGCATTAGAAAAACAACACTTTGAACTACTGCATCAGGTTGAATGGAATAAGGATGTAAGAATAAACGACTATTTCACACTAAACAAAGTAGGGGCAGATCTGCTTTCACACGTACCGGAGCAGATGGATGTTCTTTATTATGACGCCTTCGGTCCTGATAATCAGCCCGAAATGTGGAGCGATAAGGTGCTGGCCATGCTGGTTGAAAAGCTTAATACAGGCG
>CANGWA010000160.1 GCA_947457335.1 Sphingobacteriaceae bacterium | reverse complement strand
GAACCACATAGCGCATAGAGGGCACATAGGAAGATAACCATTCTATGTGTTATATGTGTTATGTGTGTTCTATGTGTTTAAAACAATGGAACCACATAGGGCATGCAGGGCACATAGGAGAATAACCATTCTTGTGTTCTATGTGTTCTATGTGTTCTATGTGTTCTATGTGTTCTATGTGTTCTATGTGTTCTATGTGTTCTATGTTTAAAAAATAATGAACCACATAGGTCATAGAGGGCACAAGAGATGAAGCTAATCGGGTTTACCCCCCTTATCAACAACGCTAAGACAAAGATCCCGAAGCTACATTTTTGCGGCATGGATACCAATTATTACTAGTACTATTCCGCTAACGCCAGATTTTCGATACCAACAGTCATCTTCAGCAACCCTACCTGTACAACCGCTTTATCGTCACGCAGGGATTCAACAATACCCGATTGTGAACTGTTCATTACGCGGACTTTGACACCGGGTTGTAATTTTGGTTTAAGTTTTGCTATTTTTTTCTCCGCTTGTTTACTTTGTTGTTCCTGGTATTTAACTGAGGCTTTTTTCTTGGTTTCAGCCGTAACACCATCGATAAATTTTTTGATAACCACCTTTCGGTCTTGCTTCTCATTCCATTCTTCCATGAGGCGAAGGTATTTTTGACCGAACTCAATGAGTTTACCCTGCTCCATGCGTTTTTCACGCTCCTTTTCTATCCGTTCTTGCCATTGATTGAACAAAGCTTTGTACTTTTCTTCCGCCATCTTGCTGACAAACGTCTGGTGTTCGGCGCGATCGGTTTCTTCACGCAAACGGGTTTTTTGATCTTGCACCTCGGCCAATAACGTGCTTAGGCGTAATTTTTCTTGACTTACCTTTTGGCGAGCCCGTTGTATCAAATGCTTTGGGAATCCTGTTTTTTCTGCCACCTCAAAAGTGTAACTACTTCCCGGCTCACCAACACTGAGTTCGTAGCGTGGCTCCAACGTTTCCATGCTAAACAACATCGAACCGTTTACAGAACCTTTGAGGTGCTCTGCTAATACCTTAACATTACCAAAGTGGGATGTAATGATGCCACGTGTACCACTTGCAACTAAACTTTCCAAAACCGCTTCTGCAATAGCACTGCCTAATTCAGGATCGGTACCACTTCCAAACTCATCCATGAGCACCAAGGTAGAGTCGTTTACGGATTCCAAAATACCGGTCATTGACTTTAGTTTCGCGCTATACGTGCTCAATTCATTTTCAATGCTCTGTGCGTCGCCAATATCGGCTAGAATTTTACTAAAAAAACCAAACGAACTGCCCTCTCCAGCAGGCACTAATAAGCCACTCTGCAACATGGCTTGCAATAGGCCAGTTGTTTTCAACGCAATTGTTTTCCCACCGGCATTCGGTCCGCTAATGACCAATATGCGCTGCGTTTTATTCAGCTGCACTGATAGTGGAACTGTTTTTTTACCTGACGCATTATTTTGCAGAAATAAGAGAGGATGACGTGCTTGACGGATATCCAGTTCAAAATCTGTATTGATATGCGGCAATACTGCGTTTAGCTTAACGGCGAGCAAGGCACGTGCCCTCAAGAAATCAACGGTCACCAACAACTCCGCACCCATACGCAACACTGGAGCCATTGGCAGCAGGGTAGCACAAAGCTCTCTTAAAATACGCGTCACCTCGTGGTGTTCGTCTATTTCCAGTTCAGCAATCTCATTATTGATGCCCATAACATGGCTTGGCTCAATAAAAATAGTACGTCCACTTTCGCTTTTTCCGTGCACAAAACCTTGGACTTCACTCTTGTGTTCTACCATGACGGCAATGGTGCGCCGTCCGTTGTAATAGCCCTCTTCGTTATCTCGCAAGTAACCGTGTTTGCGCAGTTCGTTAAGATAGTTATAAAACTTTCGGTCGCTTTCGCGGCGGCGTTCGCCAACCGCCTTGCGTATGCGCGCTAACTCAGGGGAAGCATTGCTCTTTACCAGTCCCTCTTCATCGAGAATGGCATTAATGGCATCAACCGCTTCGTAACAAGTCTCTGTACCGTTTGTGAGGGCATCGAGTACAGGTGCGGTCTGTTTTTTTGTGCGCAAAAACCGAATCATCGTATTGGCCACTTCGGCTCCCCTTCTAATCTTGAGCAACTGATCACCACTTAGCATGGCGCCTTGTAAAGCCAATTTCTTTAATTCAAGGGCATGGGGTTCGTGCTCAGGAGATGGAAAATAACCGTTTCCGGCCAGGATATCGCGAATAGCATCGGTACGCAATAAATCATCCATTACGCCATTTAAATGAGCCACTGGCTGTAATTCCTCGCACCGCAATTTAGCCGCGGGGGTCACACAGTGATCCTTAACCAACTGTTTCACCTTATCGAACTGTAACAATTCAAGTTCACGGGCTCCTATAACTACCTCCATTTCCACGGGCTGCAAAATTCCTCAAAAATGTTCAATTAACCATGCCTCAACAAAAAGAAAGAAACAGCAGCCCCACTTACCGAATAAGCAATAGCCAGATAAATCTCGCCCGATTTCTTTAAAGACAAAGATGCCTGTGTTTGGGGCAGGAGAGGGCAGTAATACCTACAAATTCCCCTATTGTCCCTCTGTAGGGGGGACCTTTATTTCTCCGTTTTTTATTTCGGGCACTTGTGATTTTAAATTACCTTTGGGTATTGTACATAATAAAGAGAGATGAAAACTGAACTGATCGCACGAATGGAAGGCCTATTGGAAAAAGATCCGATGGAAAACCTGCATGAAGTGCGCAACCTGCAAAGAGAGTACCAACGCCTTTGGTCAACAGCCTTCGAAACTGCCCGTAAAGCTTTTATTGATGAAGGTGGTGACCCAAAAACGTTTGAGTTCCCGAAGAGTGAAGAAGATTTGAAGTTTGACACCTTGGCGGATAGCTACTACGCAAAACGCAAGGAAGCGGAAGCACAACTTGCTGCTGAGCAGACTAAAAACTTAACCCTGCGCACAGAAATTATTGCAAAAATACGCGACCTAAGTCAACTCAGTGACAACGTAGGTGCAGCCATCCGTAAACTACATGAACTTCAAGCGCAGTGGAAGGAAGTGGGTCAAGTATCCCCTCACAAATACAAAGAAGTACAAGCGGACTACAGTAAGACCTTGGAAGATTTTTACTACAACTTAAAAATCTACCGTGAACTGCAGGAGCACGATTTAAAAAAGAATCACGAACTAAAATCAGCGCTAATTGAAAAATTAAAAACAATAGCGCAGGTGGATAACATAAAAGAAGCGGAGCGTCTCATCAAGGTATACCGTAATGAGTGGGACGAAATAGGCCCTGTACCCAATGCTAAATGGGAAGAGCTCAAGACCTTGTACAAGGCAGCCCTCGACGAGGCTTACACACGTGTAAAAAGCCATTACAAAGACATTGAAGAAATGAAGGAGGCCTTCTTAAAACAGAAGGAAGAGCTCATTGAGAAAGCAAAAGCCATTTTGAGTGACGTGGAGTCGGGTAAGCTGGCAAAATGGAATGAAGCCACGGAATTATTGTTAGCCCTGCAGGCAGAATGGAAGACGATTGGTAAGGCGGCTGAAAAAGAGAACGAACGTGTTTGGTCCGAGTTCAGGGGGATATGTGATCGTTTCTTTGAACAGAAAAAAGCCTTCTTCGACACTGTTAAAGAAAAAGTTGGAGCGGCACATGAAAAGAAAAATGCCATCATTGCGAAAGCTGAAAAGTTGATGCACAGTTCCGATTGGCAAAAAACAGGTCAAGAGCTGATCAAACTACAGGAGGATTGGAAGAAACATAACGTGGCTGGTGATCGCGAAGATCACAAACTCTACAACCGTTTCAGAAAAGCGTGCAACACCTTCTTTGATGCCCGTAAAAAGCATTTCGATGAACTTGATATTGCTTTCACAGGTAATCTTGAAAAAAAGGAAGCTATTCTAGAACGTTTAAACACATTTGAAATTTCAACGGACGTAAATGCTGCGCGTGAAGCTTTACGTTTGTTTAGCTCCGAGTGGAACGAGGCTGGTCTAGTGCCGATGAAGGACAAGAAAAGGCTCAATGATGCGTTCTACACCAAACTGGACGCCTTGTACGATCAATTAAATATTGAGCGCAAAGAAAAAGCAGTCATTCAATTTAGAAGTAAGGTACAGCGGATGACGGGTGGTGACAACGCTATGTTCTCGTTGCGTAAGGAAGCAGATCATCTGAAACAATTAATGGATGAAATCAATGGGCGCATTCGTACCTACGAAAACAACATGGGCTTTTTCAAAAACTCAAAAGGCAGTTCTCCCTTCTTAAAAGAAGTAGAGGATAAAATTGATCAAGAAAAATCGAAATTGATTGAATTAAAAGAGAAACGCCAATTGATTCTCGATGAAATGGACAAATTAAGAGAGCCGGTTAAATAATATACGAAAAAAAATCCAAGTTATCAAGCGGCAATTTGTCAGGTTCAAAAAAATCCCCGTTGCAAATCAACGGGGATTTTTATTTGAACAACAAACCAGTCGTCAGTTGCGCCCACCTAAATTTGAGCATGATTGACCTGAACGACCACGCGCGCCTGTTGCAGTTTTACCGACCAAGCGCCCTCCATGTGCGCATGCGTGTCTACCGCATGGACACCGACACAATCACGTTACTGCCTTTGAAACGACAGGTGCAACGGTTCAACTTGAAGTTCACCCGTGAAGGAAAAATAAAGGAAATCAGCGATACCGTGCCGGTGACGCGCCAGTGGATTTTTGCTTACGACAACAACCACCGCATGATCCGAAAAACGGTGTATTCAACAGAGCAGGTAGTGGAAAGAGAGGAGCATTATGAATACAATGTTGCCGATCAATTGTATTTAACACGCACCATCGATTACACCAAAAATGAGCCACATGAAAAACACCTTATTTTGATGGAGATTGACAACCATTTGCGTGAATTGACGGTGGATGCGGCAGCTGAAATTCCCTGTTTATTTTACACCCATAAAATTGAATATGACGACAACGGCTTAGAAAACAAACATCTGGTATATGACATCAACGATGTATTTCTCACTGGGCATTCTTACTTTTACAATCCCGATGAAACCATCAGTGACTGTTTTGAATTAGATGCAGAGGGGGTACCGACGTCCCACAGTTCTTTTACCTACAATGAATACGGTGATCCAATTTCAAAAACCCTACGCAACCGGCAAACCGTCAAAAACGAATACCTCTACATATATGACAAGATGGGTTATTGGAACGAGATGCACCATGTAAAAAATGGTGAGTTGAAATGGATTTTTGAGCGGCAAATTTTTTTCTACAGCGAAGGGTGGTAATGATTAGTAACGCTTAGTGGTGGCCTTGCGCCAGGGACTGAAACGTAAATGAGGCGCTGGCATTGCCCTGGGGCTGTTGGTACGCGGAGGCTTTGCCCGCTTTTCTGCGGGTAAAGACCCCGCAGGGCTTACAGCCCCGGCCAATGACGCGCCGAATTGCAGTGGAAGGCCCGCCCGGGCGCCCAAATAACGAACGACTAAAAATGCTGCATTCCTCAAATCACCAGTCCTTGGAATCGCAACACACATAATGACTACTTTTGTACTGGTGCCGAAGCGCGTGTATATTTATATAGTGTTGGCCCTTGCAGGTAATGCATGGCTGTTTCAATGGACTTACCCCAACGGCGGTTACGGCGCTTTGGCCATGATGCTTTTAGCGCCCATTTTCAATTTTATGCAGCTATTGCTTTACCTTATGGTGGTGGCGGTGCTTCGTCGAAAGCAACGAGCGGAATGGAACGAAATGGTCTTGCCCAGCATCCTTTCTATTGGCCTGTTTTTTCTGATGGAGATTTTGACCATGACCCTTTATGAAAAAGGGGGCTGCTAAGCATTATTGATAATCAAGCATTTAAAAGCAAGGATTTTATGTGTTGAAATGCCAGCACTTTTTTATCTTCGGGGCATTATGACCATACTTCAACGCATTTTGGTGTATACCTTCATCTTGTTGCTTTTTGCACAGATGATCCGTATCGACAAAACCAATGTCCCTGTTAACCCCGCCAACGACTTCATTATGCATCAACAAGTGCCGACGGATTTGGCCCAAACGCTTAAAATAGCGTGTTATGACTGCCATAGTGATGAAACCACGTACCCTTGGTATACCAATTATGCGCCGGTATCATGGTGGATCAAACACCACATCAATGAAGGACGGGAGCATTTGAATT
>CANGWA010000159.1 GCA_947457335.1 Sphingobacteriaceae bacterium | reverse complement strand
TTGAGAAGTGGGGGGAACGGGAGGATGAATTGGTGTGGGCGATAAGGAGGAAATAATTAACAAGTATTAATTATAGGGCGATTTGTAATTAGTCTAGACAAATCGATCATAAAGAAGATTCTCTGTAATAAATTTATGGAAAGATCTTCCATTTACTACTAATATGGTAGAGAGGCGTTTGTTTTGATTTATCATTTTACTGAAAACCAATGTCTGTAGGGCATCCAGAAGCGGAATGTCCCCCTTTTCATTTACTACCAAATTGGGATTGATGCTGGATGGTGTTGCGGTTACATTTGAGAAAAAAATACCATGAAGAAACTGTTTTTACTTTTATCGGCTCCATTTTTACTAAGCAGTTGTGCCACGCTCTTTTCTGGGTCGACGACCCCTGCGGTGTTGATTGATCCGCCGAGTGATTTGGTGGTGACGGAAGATGGTACGCGTCTACCCATTGAAAAAGTGCAAGCCCATGTCAAGGGAAACATCGACCAATCGACAACGACCTACTACACCAGTGGGGTGATGCTCAACAAAAAAGTAAAAAAGCACACGCTCACCTTAACCAGCGGTGGCAAGAGCCAAACAGTGGTTGTGACGTTGCGGGCGGGCATTAACTGGATCATTCTCGATACATTTATCGGAGGCCCCATTGCGTATGTGATTGACGGGGTTACCAAGAAATGGCGCATTGCTGGCAATAAATTTATTGATGCGCCTGCAGTGGTTAACAATATCAAGCAAAGAAGGCAGGGACAATTGAAACGCGTGTTGAAGCGTGGAGCGCGATAAATGTCTTGTCAAAAAATCTCCAACAAAAAACCCGATTCAGTACTGAATCGGGTTGTATTATTTTAAACCAGTTGTTTAGAGTTTCGCTTTGATCTCAACCATTTCGTAGCCTTCGATGATATCGCTGACTTCGATGTCGTTGAAATTGTCGATGTTCAAACCGCATTCGTAGCCGGTGTTCACTTCTTTCACATCGTCTTTAAAACGTTTGAGCGAGCCGAGGGAGCCAGTGTGGATGACAATACCGTTACGAATCACACGCACCTTGGTGTTGCGGGTAACTTTACCATCGAGGACATAACATCCAGCAATGGTGCCGACTTTACTTATCTTGAACACATCGCGCACTTCAATGTTACACACCACTTTCTCTTCGAATTCTGGTGCTAACATACCTTCCATCGCCGCCTTGATTTCGTTGATGGCGTCGTAAATGATGGAATACAAACGGATGTCGATTTCTTCCACCTCAGCCAATTTACGTGCGCTGGAGCTTGGACGAACCTGGAAGCCGACAATGATCGCATTGGATGCTGACGCTAATAACACGTCGCTTTCACTAATGGCACCCACCGATTTGTGGATGATGTTGACTGCAATTTTCTCAGTAGACAGTTTCAACAACGAATCCGCTAACGCTTCGATAGAACCGTCTACGTCCCCTTTAATAATAATATTCAATTCCTTGAAATCACCAATCGCTAAACGACGGCCAATTTCATCGAGTGTGATGTGTTTGTGTGTGCGGATACCTTGTTCCCTTTGCAGCTGTTGACGCTTGTTAGCAATCTCCCGCGCTTCGCGTTCGTCTTCCAACACATTGAATTTATCGCCCGCTTGTGGCGCTCCGCTTAAACCGAGCACTTTCACTGGGTGTGATGGTCCTGCAGCATCTACTTTTAATCCCCGTTCGTTGAACATCGCTCTCACGCGTCCGCTATACGAACCAGCCAACATCACATCGCCAACGTGCAAAGTACCTGTTTGCACGAGAATTGTCGACACGTAACCTCTGCCCTCTTCCATTGACGCTTCGATAACCGAACCCACCGCGTTGCGGGTTGGGTTGGCTTTCAATTCCATCATGTCTGCCTCGAGCAATACTTTCTCTAACAGGAGATCGACATTGGTGCCTTTTTTCGCAGAAACCTCTTGGCACTGGAATTTACCCCCCCATTCTTCAACGAGGATGTTCATTTGTGCGAGTCCTTCCCGAATTTTATCAGGATTAGCGCCAGGTTTATCAATTTTGTTGATGGCAAAAATCATGCGTACACCAGCAGCTTGTGCGTGGTTGATCGCTTCGCGTGTTTGAGGCATGATGCTATCGTCGGCCGCTACCACGATAATCGCGATATCGGTCATTTTCGCACCGCGCGCACGCATCGCTGTAAACGCTTCGTGACCGGGCGTATCGAGGAAGGTGATGGAGCGACCCGATTGCAATTTCACGTTGTAGGCGCCGATGTGCTGCGTGATACCACCCGCTTCACCAGCAACCACATTCGCTGAGCGAATAAAGTCGAGGAGGGAGGTTTTACCATGATCGACGTGACCCATTACAGTGACGATAGGTGGGCGATCGATCAAGTCTTCTGCTTTATCTTTTGTTTCTTCTAGACTATCTAAATCTTCGGCGGTACCGAATTCTACTTTGTAACCAAATTCTTCGGCCACAATGGAAATAGTTTCCGCATCAAGGCGTTGGTTGATGGAAACGAACAAGCCCAACGACATACACGTTGAGATAATTTTGGTTACCGGCACGTTCATCATTTGCGCCAATTGATTGGCACTTACGAATTCCGCAACGGTCAACACCTTTTTATCCTGAGCCGCCATTTCCGCTTTTTCTGCTAAGCGGTCGCGGATTTCGTCCCGTTTTTCACGGCGGTACTTGGAGGTTTTGGACTTGTTGCCCTTTTCGCTCAAGCGCGCCAACGTTTCTTTGATCTGTGCTTGAATTTCCTCTTCCGTTAATTCATGACGCGGTTTGTTCGCATTCGGATTATTGGCGCCTGGCTTTTTGGCGCGCGGGTCGCCGTATTTTTCCTTTGCTTTCTCACGAGCAATTGCTGATTGCTCCTTCCCTACTTTCTTAATTTCCTCTTCCGTGAGTCCGCCTTTACGGATGCGTTTACGTTTCTTCTTATCACCCGCGTTCGCTGCGTTAGCAGGCGGACCGGATTTACGCACTGGCTCAGTAGGTAGAATCACCTTGCCGAGGATTTTTGGTCCCTCTAACTTTTCGTACTTCGTTTCAATGAATTCAGAAACGGGAGACTCTGGTTTAAACGGCGCGGGTGTTGGTTCTGCTGCAGGCGCAGGCACAGGTGCCGCTGCTTGTGGAGCAGGTGTGGGCTCTTGCTTTTGTTTTGCAGGTTTTTCCGGCTCGCGTTTTTGTTGTTGCTTTTTATCGGTCCTTGGTTTCGGTGCCAATGCGGCCAAGTCGACCTTGCCGAGCACCTTGGGTGATTCGATCCCTTCCACCAATGGTTTAGCTGTTTCTTCAACTGGCTCCACTTTTGGAGCAACAGGTGTTTCAACTGGCGCTGGTGTTTCAGCCACCGGCTCTACCACTTGAGGTTTCTCGATGGGCACATCGGCAACAATTGGTTGTGGTGCAGTCAAGTCCTTGATCACCACCTCTTCTACTTCCGCTTCGCGTTTACCCTTTTTGAGCTCATCGAGCACAATGGTTTCACGCTTCAACTTAAGATGCTGTTGGGAAACCGTTTCTGCCTCTTCACGGGCAGCCTTATCGCTGGAGAATTCTTTAGAGAGAAGACTATACTCTTCGTCGCCAATTTTGGCGTTGGGGTTATTTTCAACGGAGTGGCCCTTGGATGCAAGAAATTCAACGATTTTCGTTACCGAAAGGTTGAACTCTTTGGCCACTTTATTTAAACGAAGTGTTTTTGTTCCTTCTGACATAAAATTCAATCCACTAAATTACACATTTCCCGCCACAGCACAGTGCTGTGCAACGGGGTTATTCGAACTCGGCGCTCAGCACTTCCCGTACCATAGCAATTGTTTCTTCGTTAAGGCCGGTGCGGCGCATTAAGTCATCGGTATCGAGTTCAAGTACCGATTTGGCTGTATCACAGCCGATGGCTTTCAATGCTTCGATGATATGGCTTTCAATTTCATCAGCAAATTCTTCCAAATCAACGTCTTCGGTTTCAACATCGATGTCGCTATCGCGGTACACGTCAATTTCATACCCTGTTAATTTGCCAGCCAATTTAATATTATATCCACCCTTACCAATGGCCAAGCTGATTTGATCGGGCTTGAGGTACACATCGGCACGTTTGGTTTCATCGTCAATTTTTATCGATGTAATTTTCGCGGGACTCAGTGCGCGTTGGATCAACAAAGCGGAGTTGTTAGTGAAATTGATTACGTCGATGTTTTCGTTTTTCAATTCCCTTACAATGCCGTGGATGCGGCTACCCTTCATGCCCACACAAGCACCAACTGGATCGATGCGGTCATCGTAACTTTCAACAGCTACTTTGGCGCGTTCACCAGGTTCACGCACAATTTTCTTTATGGTGATTAATCCATCAAAAATCTCAGGCACTTCGGTTTCAAACAAGCGCTCCAAGAACACTGGCGAAGTGCGTGACACGATGATGGATGGAGTACCATTTTTCATGTCCACTTTCGACACAACCGCTTTCACGGCATCCCCTTTTTTGAAGAAGTCGGAAGGAATTTGTTCGGTTTTAGGGAGCATCAATTCATTGCCTTCGTCGTCGATGAGGAGAATTTCTTTTTTCCACACTTGGTAAACCTCTGCGGTGATCACGTCACCCACTTTTTCCTTGTACTTGTTAAAGATTTCGCTCTTTTCGAGTTCAAGGATTTTCTGAACGAGGTTTTGACGCACCGACAAAACGGCGCGGCGGCCAAAATCTTCCAGCTGCACAGATTCAGACACCTCTTCACCGATTTCGAAATCCGGCTCAATTTTGTGCGCATCAGATAAACTGATGTGACGGTTTTCGTCATAATCGAAGGAATCTTCAGCGAACTCATCGTCCACAATCGTGCGGTTTTTGTAGATCTCTACGTCCCCTTTATCTGGGTTCACGATGATGTCAAAATTCTTATCCGTTCCATACTTCTTCACGAGCATGCTTCTGAACACTTCTTCAATGATGCTCATCAGCGTTGCGCGGTCGATGTTTTTGTTGTCTTTGAATTCTGAAAACGATTCAATCAGGTTTAAGCTTTCCATAGCTGTTTTTTTTGGTGTGGAGGCGTGCCTCCGGTTTTTAAAATCTGAGTTTGATACGGGCTTCTTTTATTGTGTTGTAATGTATTTCCTTTTGTACCTCAACGGTCACTTTTCCTTTACCGACGGCCTTGTTCTGACGCTCGCTCCAGCTGAGCAAAACCCCCTGGTCGTTAGCCGAAACAATGGTGCCTTCAACGCGCGTATTGTCTTGGAGGCGGACTTCGAGGTCCCTACCCACATGTTTACGGTACTGGCGGGGCAAGGTAAGCGGAGCTGTGGCGCCGTGTGAGCTGACGTCCAGCGAAAAATCTTCCGCTTCGCGGTTAAGCGAGCCTTCAATGGCGCGGCTGAGGGCGACACAATCGTCGATGGTCACCCCACTGTCACCATCGATGGCCACGCGGATTTGGTTGTCTGCCCCGATTTTCAATTCGGTTACAAACTTGTCCGTACCCGCCAAATGGCTGCCGCAGATGGTTTCTATGTGCTGCTTCGAGATCATTTTTGGTCAATAAAATAGGGGACTTTTTGGTCCCCTTCACTTGATTTTTTCTATTTCGCTCGACAAATTTAAGGACTTTTTAGTCAAAAACCAAATGTATCGTGCTAATCACGACCGTGCGACCGTTACTGTGACATGAAAACACCGGTACATTAATCATTGTTACCCATGCCCTATTTGTTTAGGGTCAACAACCAACCTTTTCAAAGGCATTTACGTAGTCCTTTAAAAGGGTGATATGGAAAAAAGGACAATCAAAACCCTGTTGATACTCATTTGCCTTTTGTTTATCAACATTGAAGCCGCGCAAGCGGGACTTGTAAAGGAGTTGCGTCATTTTGTGGATGCGCACTTTAGCGAGCCGGGACTATTGATTTCGCTTACGGCATTGCTTTTTGGCGGCGGGTTCACCGCCATTGTGTTATTACCAGTAAAAATTGGTTCCGAGAAAAAAGTGTGGTTTACCGACATTGAGCCGGGTATTCCTACCAAGTTCGCGGCGCGGCGCCAATCCGTGGCGCGTATCGCCAAGGTGCTTGAAAGCGCGCCGTTAAAAAAAGCAGCCTAAATGCTCCCCTTAGTTGAGTTCAACTGCCTCAATGACTTCATAACCGAGGTATTTCTCGAGTATAGCGTGGTAGGCGCGGGTAGAGGTGAATCCGAAGCCCCCTTCAAAAAACTCATTGAGCAAACCAGCAAACAGAGAGTTCTTGGGCATGATGAAGCTTAAGTATTCATTGGTCTCGCTCATGGCT
>CANGWA010000158.1 GCA_947457335.1 Sphingobacteriaceae bacterium | reverse complement strand
ATCAGGTATAAACCACCTAATATTGTGAACCAACTCGAATTGTTTAAATGAGGGGGGGTATGTTTTTTGTAAATCAACTAACAGTCCTAAAATAAGGGGATACAAAGCATAATTGTCATTAAATTAATTTTCCCCGGACAACAGTGATTCTCAACTCTCAATTGCTCTCAATTTTCAACTTTCAACTCCACTCAATTATCAGGTATCGCAAAGGAAGCAAAGTAGTGAAGTACGCAAAGAGGGTAAGTTAGCAAAGTGGAAATAGCGCAAAGTAAAGTAGAATGCCATTCACCATTTACAATTCACCATTAACCATTCCAACGTAAATTGACGTTAACGCTTTCAACCCCGCTCATAACATAGCCTTTACTGCCAATACGCTACTTCCCCTAGAAAATGAGGGAAGGGAGCTCCTTCAGACGCCGAAAAAAATGACTCAATGCGCCTTCAGGATGACTTTCAGCGGGGGCGTTTGGCGTGTTCAGCGTTCATGTCCTAAACAATTCACCATTACCCATTAACAATTGATTTCAGTATTCACGCCATTTACAATTTACCATTAACAATTCACGCGTAAATGAACGTCAACGCCTCAATTCTCAACTCTCAACTTTCAATTTATATTAGCGTATATTTTGTTAACACCATTCACCATTCAGTGTAATTTGGCGTCAACGCTTCAATTATTCCTATCTTTGCGCCCTTAATCATGACCACCAGGGAAGAAATAGCACGGCGCCGTACATTCGCCATCATTGCCCACCCCGATGCGGGTAAAACCACGCTCACTGAAAAACTGCTCCTCTTCGGGGGGGCTATTCAAACAGCTGGTGCTGTTAAATCAAATAAAATCAGGAAGTCTACCACCTCCGATTTTATGGAAATCGAGAAACAAAGGGGTATCTCTGTGTCTACCTCGGTAATGGCCTTTGATTACAAAAATTACAAGGTCAACATTCTCGACACACCGGGGCACGAAGATTTTGCTGAGGACACTTATAGAACCTTAAGTGCTGTTGATAGCGTTATCATGGTCATTGATTGCGTGAAAGGCGTTGAACCGCAAACACGCAAATTGCTCGAAGTTTGCCGTATGCGCAATACGCCAGTCATTGTTTTCATCAATAAGCTCGATCGTGAGGGCCAAAATCCGTTCGACCTCCTCGATGAAATTGAAAAGGAATTAAAAATAAAAGTGCGCCCAATGACCTGGCCCATTGGCATTGGCAAATCCTTCAAAGGGGTTTACAACTTAGCTGATCACACCCTCAATTTGTTTCAAGGCGATAGTAAAACAACTGTAGAAGAAATTCTGACGATTGACGATATTCACGACAACCGTATCGACAAAGCTGTTGGTGTTGACTTTGCTGAACAGCTACGCGTTGATACCGACCTCATCAACGGGGTGTACGACCCATTGAATGTGCAAACGTATCTTGATGGCGGCATCAGTCCCGTTTTCTTCGGTTCAGCCGTTAATAATTTCGGCATCAAGGAACTGTTGGATTGTTTTGTCGACATTGCACCGGAGCCCAGAGAGCGCGACACAGATGTGGGCACGATAAAACCAGAGGATGTAGCGTTCAGTGGCTTTGTATTTAAAATACACGCTAACCTTGACCCGAAGCACCGCGACCGAATTGCCTTCTTGCGCATTTGTTCAGGTGTATTTGAACGAAATAAATATTACTTCGATGTTCTCGATAAAAAACAATTGCGCTTTAGCAACCCAACAGCCTTTATGGCGCAACAAAAATCAGTCATCGACGAAGCTTATCCTGGTGATGTGATTGGTTTGTACGATGCAGGTAATTTTAAAATTGGAGACACCCTGACCGAGGGTGCAGCCTTCCAGTTCAAAGGCATTCCGAGTTTCTCACCAGAACTGTTCCGCTATGTGACCAATATGGATCCTATGAAGACCAAGCAACTTCAAAAGGGTCTCGAACAACTAACCGACGAAGGGGTAGCGCAGTTATTCACCCGCAAAGCAGATGGTCGCAGGGTAATTGGCACTGTTGGAGCGCTTCAATTTGAGGTGATTCAACACCGTTTGAAATCGGAGTACAATGCCAGCGCTTCTTTTGATGCGCTCAACCTTTACAAAGCTTTGTGGATAAGTTGTGACGACCGCAACAAACTTCAACAATTTATGCTGGACCGTTCGTCGTATATAGCATTGGACAAAGATGAACGCCCTGTATTCCTTGCCGAAAGCGCTTGGTTATTGCAAATGGCGAAAGAGAAATTTCCAGAAATTGAATTTCATGAGAAAAGTGAATTTTAACCAAAAAAAAGGGGCTCTTTGTAAGAACCCCTTTTTTATTATTCAGCATCTTTATCTAACAAGGTGACCTTCCCGTCACGCACATAAACACGTCCTTCGAGGTCCTTGTAGCGAACACGGTACGAATAGACATCTTGTTTGCCGTCGTCAATTTTCTTCACCTTTCCATCCCATCCTTTTGCAGGGTCGGTGGTTCTAAACACCATGTTACCCCAACGGTCAAAGATTTCGAGGTAATAACTGTACTCATCCAAACCATAAGGTGAGAACACTGGCTTGAAAACATCGTTCAACCCGTCATCGTTGGGTGTAAACACATTTGGAATGTAACACTCGAATTCATTCCTCAACACAATGTTCTTCGTAATACTGGAAGTACATCCATTCGAGTTGACTGCTTTTAACGTGACTTTGTAATTGCCAATGGTTTTTAACGTCAAGGTTGGATTGATTTCATAAAACTTCACCGGCTGACCTTGTACACTCCACTCATAACGGTTGTTTCCTAGCGGATAACTTTGGTTAATCAACAACACATCTGGAGCAGCAGTGGTAACTTCATCCTTTTCAAAAATGAAATTCGCAGTCGGTTGTTCAAACACGGTAATAAACGTGTCCAATTTCGCTTGGGTACGGCATCCGTCTTTGCGGTACTCCACTTCAACAGAATACGTTCCAGGGGTATTATACAAGTGCGAAATCAATAATCCCGTAGGGGAGGGTTGCTCGTCACCAGTAAACCAAACGGCTGTACCAACATTGGTCTCAGAAATATTCAAAGACACCTCCAACGGAGCACATCCCCTGAAATTATTGGCCTTGATGGAAACGGTTGGAATTTCAATGACCCTGAAGTGGAGGGTGCTCACATCGGGACACAACAAGGCGTTCTCAGGCGGCGAGGTATGGTAAGTAAAGGTATTGGGCCCTAAAAGTCCTTTCGCGGGATTAAACATGCTGCCTAACAAACCTGGCGCCGGCTGCCACGTTCCGTGCAAATTGGTTACAAAACTATTCAAATCAATTTCAGGGTCATTTTGACACATCGTTTCAATGGTCTTACTCATTGCCGCTGAGACAAATTTCAACACATTGATGGTGGTCTGTGCAAAGGCAATACACGGTCCTGCTGCTATGCTATATGACACAATGTTTCCGCCAATAATCGCAGTAGCGGGATTGAACAAGCCAGCCACATTCACAGCGCCATTGTTGGCCCCACTGAAGTAACCACCAAGTGGGCTAACAATGAGCTTGAATGGTTGTGCGTTATTGCAGTAGTCCTTTGGTTGCGTGATGGTTGGCGTCTCCAACGAATAAACGCGAACAGAAAGAGTGGCTTGATCGGGACACAAGCCGCTTGGCGAACTTGCCGTACTGTGCAAATAAGTGAAGGTTCCAGCTCCCGTTGCTAGTGGATTAAGAATAGAACCTGTCAGCCCTGGTCCACTCCACTGTCCAAAATTGCTTTGAGTGATGGGTTGTAAATTGAAAGGAGAAGAAGTAGTACACAAGTCGGGCACTTGATTAAGGATAGTGGCCGGCTCAAATGCCTCAACAGAAATATCAATATGGTTTTTAACGTTACAAGAAGGGGTACCAACAACGTACTCCACACGGTTCAATCCCACGCTGGCCAAGGATGGTGTAAACACTCCAAAGGAATTGAGGTACTGCGAAATGTTCCAGTACCCGGTGGTAGGGTTGACTTGCAATTGCACGGTGTTGGATTTGGTGCAAAACGGTCCAACTTGTGTAATCGTTGGCATTTGTGGATTCAACACTTTTACATACAAAATGCTTGAATCAGGACAGAGGCTGGTAAGGGGCTGTAAAGGACCGGTAGAATATTTTAATTTGTATGTTCCCGTTGGCAAATTTGCTGGCGAAAACACATTGGGTGAAGGAATGCCAATACCAGACCATGTACCAGTTGTGTTGGAGACAATGGACATTAAGTTAATGGGATTACCACTCACACATTGGTTGGGAATCGTTCCTGTTAATGTAGCGGGAATAAATTGTGCCACCACAAATGTAGCTGAGGAGGAAGCAATGCAGGTACCAATTCCGGCGGTATAAACCACTGTGTTGGTATTAGGGAAAACACTGCATAAAGAGGGCGTTTGAATACCGCCACTGGTCACTCCTGAATTTTGTGACCAAGTCCCCCCCAATGGCGTGGCCTTCAACTCCACTGTTCTAGCGTTCGTACACATCGGTACAATCGGCACAATGGTGGGTGTAGGTGGATTAAAGACCACCACATTTAAGAAAGAAGAATCAGGACAAACGGTGGCGTAATTATAAAAAGAGCTGTTGAAGTTGTTGCTTGGTGTAGAAGTCGCTTTGTATTTTAAAGTGTAGGTGTTGGATGGAATACCGGTGGGACTAAATGAATTGGTGTTCACGAACTGTCCTGTCCACTGCCCTGAAAAGGTATTCGTAACAAGGGCCATCAGGTTCACAGGTCCATCTAAAGAGCAAAGCATGTTCAAACTGCCTGACAAAGCCGCCGTATTGAACTTGGCAACTTGTAAAATGCCTGAATTGCTCACCACGCAATTACCTGCAGAAACTGAATAAGTGACACTACTGGTGTAATTAACAGCAGCCGCTGGATTGAACATCCCTTGTGGGGTGACTGCCTGATTGGCCGCCCAGGTGCCACCACCCGGCACCGCCACAAGCATTTGCTGAGCAGACGTGTTACATACTGCTCCTGGTAAAACCAAGGTTGGTGTCAAGGGATTATTAATTGTAATGGTAACCGTTGTGTAGTTAGGACAAGCCCATGCCGTTGGCGTGACGATAATGGTATACACGTTGATGCCCAATGTTTGTGATGTAGGCAATAAAAGTGGCGAAATACTAGTAGTGGCTGCTGCAGGATTGGCAACACCAGAATTGAAACCTGGTGTCCACGAATACAGAAAAGCACTTGGTACAGTTACCCCACCAGTGAAAGTGACTCCTGTGAAAATACTACCACCTTGGCAAATGGTAGCAGCAGGAACCGACATCGTAAATTGTGGATAACCAACTACTCTGAGGGCAACCGTGTGTGAACCGGGACAAGAACCGTTGTTCGCGGTTACTGTATAGATACCTGTTGCCGATGGCGTCGTGTTCGCAATGGTAGGGTATTGTTGCGTACTAGTAAATGAATTGGGACCCTGCCATAAAAACGTGATACCGCTAGTTGCATTAGGCGTGGCGGAAAATGAAGCAGTTGCTCCCTCACAAATAGTGGCATTTGCAATGGCTGCTGTGACGGTGGCAATGGCTGACCCGCTCGGACTCTGTCCAACAAAAATCATGTAATCTTCTGTCTCCCCAAAACCATGAGAGCCGCAGGGGGTAATGTTGGGACCCGTCGTTGCAAAAGCACAACGCACACGCATCCGGTAAGAACCAGGTGGCGTTCCTGAAGGAATAGTGAAAACCAGCGTGGTTGGCGTTGCCGCAGATGGCACAGTGTTACTACCAGCCATGTACTCGTTCGTGTTAAAGGTGCCGTTCTGATCCCAATCAATCCACACTGCAAAACCTTGAGCAAAGGTAATACCCGATTGAACAGTCATGCTAATGGTCTGACCCGCATTTACCTGCAAATAATGACTGCAATAGAAAGCATAGTTGTTCGGCAAGGTATTACAGCCCGACCCACAATTATTGATGTTGGTATTGGCACCAGCAGTTTGCACGCAATCGATAAAATCGTTTACAAAGTTGCCAGCAGAATTACTTGGTCCAGGCTGATTACATTGCCCACTACCATAAGTGCCTTGACAGTATGGAGATGAATTATTAGAGGGCTGAGCTTTTACCATGATTATACTCCACAGTAGCGCAAAAATTAAAGATATGTTTCTGAAATTTTTCACGGTTTGTAAAGCAATTGGTTAGTAGGCAATAATACCAAGGCGTCTTTAAAGCCCGGTAAATGAATGTAGGTAGGAACAGTGGCTTGACGTTGTGATTCGAAACGCGAAATATCAATGATCTCTTCGT
>CANGWA010000157.1 GCA_947457335.1 Sphingobacteriaceae bacterium | reverse complement strand
TGAAAGCAACACGCGACCAGTCATGTCAGTTACAATTGCAACTGCTGCTGCAGAAGTCGTTTCAACATTCAATTTACCAGTTGTTGGGTTAGGGAACACCATTACACCGCTATTTACAGCGTTTTGGTTAAGACCTAAACAAGCATCAACAGTTAAATTCACGTTAGCAGTACCTTGACAGCCATTAGCGTCAGTTCCTGTAACTACCCATGAATACGCAGCTGGCATTGAACCATAGAATGCTAGGCCAGTTCCTGATAACAAAGTAGCAGGTGAAGCGTTAGTCCATTGGTAAGTTGAAGCACCAGAAGCGCTCAAAGTAGCGGTTTCACCTACACAAATGGTTTGTGCAGAAACGTTAGCAGTAACTGTTGGAGAAGGCATAGAAGCAACTGCAACAACTGCACTTGCTTGGCAACCGTTGGTTCCAGTTCCAATTACAGAATAGCTGGCTGCACCAGTTACAGTAACGGTTTTGATAGCCCCAGTTCCACCAGCAGCCCAAGTATAAGTAGATGCACCGGATGCTGAAAGGTTAGAAGTTTTACCTTCACACACAACTGGAGGAACAGCAATTCCTGAAATAGAAGGTGATTTTTTAACAGTAACATTAATCACTGCTTGGCTGTTACAACCGGTTACGGTGTTCGTTCCTACTACAGTGTAAGTAGTATTGCTTTGCGGCTGATCGTTGTTGATAGCAGTAGTCGCTCCGCCTGGTGCCCACACGTAGGTGTTCGCACCGTTAGCAGTTAATACCGCATTGTTACCGGTACAAATGGTTGCACTAGCAGCTGTAGCGGTTACACTTGGTTGGTTAGCTGCAACAGAACAAGGAATATCAATTTTCAAATCGTCAATCGACATGAACTGAGCGGTTCCTGAACCTGCAGTAGAGCGCAATGCTACGTAGTAAACGCCTGAAGTAGCAACAGTAAAGGTGCCAGAAAGCAATTTGTAAACTGGACTAACCGCAGAACCATTGGTTGAACAAATAGTGGTTAAACCGGTGTTAGTTTGTGCTGAACCTACCAAGATGCTAAGATCAGAATAGTTGGTTGCACCAGTTAAATCTGTTTGGTACCATACAGAGGCAGAGTAAGTTACTCCAGCATTCAATTGAATACCATTGGTATACATGTAGTTTTGTGAAGTGGTGTTTGAGTTAAATACACCATAGCTTGAGCCTGTAAGAGGTAAACGGTTACCTGTGTTAGCAGAAGTGTAGGTGCTAGCGGTATTACCTAATCCTGGGATTGACCATGAACAGTTTGGTTTGCGGTTATTCAAACCAATGCCTTCGAAACCTTCATTATAAGGCACTTGTGACACCGTGTTACCTGAAATGTTCACCTGCCATACTGGAGCAATAGAGCCTCCACCAGCAGAAGTACATGTGATTACTGCATTGTACCAACCTTGTGCGGTTTGGTTAGCTGCTGCTAAACTGAAGGTGTTCGCACCTGAAATAGCAGTGAACGGTCCTACGTTAGAGATTGACGAATATTGCCATTGGTAAGTAATGCCATTGTCAGAAGACAAGTTGTTTACGTTGAAGAAAGCTGTTTCTCCCGGACACAATGAATAGTTTGGACCAGAAATCGTGTTGCTTGGCGTTCCAGTACAGTTTGGTGTAAGGAATTCCAATGCGCCAACATCTGGTGTTGTTTGGTTACGCACCGCACCGGATTGGTCAAAGAAAATGCCCAATGGAGCACCAGTGTTATTCAATGCAGTGTTAGATGGGTGCATGTCGCCACCAGCTAAGTTTACGTATTGAGGGTTGATGTTAGAACCATTGGCATCAACACCTTGTGATTGCCATGTAGCAAAGTTTTGCGCTGTTGCCGACCAGTAGCCAACGAAACCGTTAGTGGCGGTAATCCAGTAGTTGTTGTTGTTAACCACAGACCCTGCAGTGTTACCAGCAAAATACATGCAATAAGTAGTACCTGTTCCTGCCTTAGTTACAGTGAACAAATTGTCTCTCCAAGTATTGAAGTTGCTTCCTGAACCATAGCAGTAGTAGAAAATGTACTCCGTATTGGTGGTAGAAAGGGTATTATCCCAAGAGAACGTGTTGTTCCAATAATCATTGTTCGCATTGTAATTGTAGTAGAACCAGTAACCAGTTCCACCAAATTGCATGTTGCGGATGATGTTGTTCTTGAAACTGTTACGGTTCGATGGATCTGGTGAAGCGTAGCCCATGTAGTAGAAACAGTAAATTGCTCCTGTGTAAGTTGGACTTTGTGCCCAGAAATCATGCATCACGTTTGAATCGAAGTTCAAACCTTGCATGTACCAGCCGTAGAAGAAATAAGTGGTAGTAAAGGAAGTACGGGTCATACGATCGAACTCACAACCTTTGAAGGTCAAGTTCTTTGCGTAATATCCATATACACAGTAGTAGTAGAAATCTGTGATACGGCAATTGATAAAGCTGTTGTCGGTGGTATAAGGAGCCGAAGACAAGCCATAATGCCAAATAGAGTAGTAGCCGCTATAAAGGGTACATGTGCTAATGGTATTAAAGTTACCTGCGTTACCACCAGAGGTTGGTAAGCTGGTTGATGAATTGAACGAAAAAGGAATCTGATATGAACTGGTTCCGTTGAATGGACAAGAGAATGTACATGCAGAGAACGTGTTGTAGTCAGAACCATTCGTCAATACACAAGCCATAGCGTATGTAGCGCCTTGGGCTTGGATTTGGAGGTTCTTCACAGTTGTGAAGTCTACGTTATTAAACAATAACGTGTAAGGCTGTGCAGAGTTCGATGAGTTAAAGGTAAGCAAGTTACCATTGCCATCGATGGTGATCCGGTTGACACCAGAAACGCCAGGAATGCTTGCAAATGCCGGTTGTTCGTTGTAAGGACCAGAATTGGCTACTACGTTAACGTAGAGCGGTCCACTTACACCAGCAGTATTAATTACTGCGGCAAATGCTGTGAAGGACTGATAATTGGTTCCACCAGTGGCCTGTGCACTGTTGATGGTCACAGTACCACTGAGTGCCTGTGCCCCAAGTCTCATCGCGCTGAAGCAGAGCAGCACAATGAACATCTTAAGATGCTTGTAGTTGTTTTTCATGTGTGATTACAGTTGTTAGGGGGCAATTTACAAACATTAACAACTGCTTTGACAAATTTTTCTCAACGTTTGTGTTAAAAAATCATTAACCGTAAAAAAGCAAACCGCTAATCACACAGGAAATGAAGGGAAAATTATATTTAACTACATGTCTATTAATTGTTTACAATTTTTACGCAGAAGTCCTATGCAAGGAAAAAAAAATTTAAAAAAAAGTGGTTAATTATTTCAGAAGATGGGCTCACAGGCGTTGATGCGATGCCGTTCACCGAGTAAATCCCACGCCCCGATGCAAGTACATGCCCTCTTTTGACACTTTTGATGGACGGTTCAAAAAGTAAAACGGCTGATTGGGTGGTTATGGCATCCATCCGAAATTCACTGTTTTCATTATAGCCTTTACCGGCCGAGGCATTGCTCAAAAACAAGTTCACCACTTGCCGCTTACACGGCATGGCAAAATGGTAGATCTGCTTTGAAGCGCTAGCTATTGCGGCCAATGCGGTAGGTTGTTGGTATGTCCGCGAACGCACAAGGAACGTGTGTTACAACGGAATGTCAATTAGGTCTGTGCTCGCTGTTTATCCCCCCTTGGTGAAGCGTACCATCTTTTTCCACCAAACGAGCAGGAAGGGGGATGGCTACTGTCAAATGAAAGAATGCAATAGGGTGCAAACAATTGATTTTCAGGATTATGACATTAATTTTACGCACAAATTCCATGTCCTTTGCATCAATTATTAGATTAAAATGAACGAAAAGTAGTTTAAAAAATAAAAAAACAGTAGTAATTGACCCAATACCGCGATGCATTTAACTTATTTGGGACAGGAAAAGAAACAACATCGAAATGGTTGTTCGGTCATTTCATAGAAAGTGTTGCTTGGAACGCTATTCCTAGAAATAAATCATCAGCCTTAAACTCGCCGTAGCGCCACCAAACATGCGTCCGTTTTCATTGTCGGCATAGAAATAAGAAGATGGTGCACCATCGAGTGTGGTTTGGCGTACCGACTTGCCTGTACTTCCAGAAACGGTGGATTGGCCGATGGATTCGACTATTGTCGCTGATCGGGTCTGCATCATGTAGCCAACGCTCCAACCGAACTCGCCACCGAGACTCATTTTCGGCAAAAAGAAATATTCCGCTCCCACAAATGCCCTTGCTCCTACTCCAATTTTCAATCCGCTCTTGCGCGATAACACGCGTGCATCCCCAATAATTCCTTGTATACGCGAAGCACCATCAATGTTGCTAGCCGCCCCGTAAGTGGCATCCACCATTGCATCAGCAGCTTCCACGTTAACAGGGGTTGAATTGGAGGCATTCAATGCATTACCGTACTTAAATGTCTCCTTGGTTGAGGAGAAATATAAATTCCCCTCCAGACCATAAACACCTTGTAAACGTCCAGTTCCACGCCTTTTCTCCATCCCCCCAGAAACCCCTAATACAAAGCTATTGCGGGTCCAACTGTTCTCCTTGGTTGGCCAAGCAGCAGGATAAGCTTGTACCGTGGAGGTCTGAATGGACAAGCGGTCTGTTACCCTATTGCTCACACTAAAATTATTGAACCCCAAACGAACAGCCCCTCGGTAGGCCAGATGTTGGCTAACAAAATATTTACCGAATACCGCCTGGGAGCCACCACCAGTGACGAAAGTGAAGTTTTTAATGAGATTGGTGGCATCAACACCAAGGCCCCATGATCCACTGTCCGGCGTGAACCGAACTGCTTCCTGACTCTTTACAAGGCTTGCCGCTACTAGCATCAAGCTAAACAGTGTCTTTTTCATCTTCATTGATTCATAACGCCCTCTCAAGCGTTTTATTATTAATGTTGTTTGTCTTGTAACATGGGTACGAATTTAAAGCCACCCAGTACTTTTCTGTCAAATGCCGTTTCTCCTGTCCGTTTTAACCACGTCATCTGTTGGGTCTCCCCTTCTCCTATTGGGATCACCATTATGCCGCCAACCTTCAGTTGCCGCAACAAATCTTCTGGTAAATAGGGTGCTGCTGCCGTTACGATGATTTTATCAAAAGGTGCGTACAAGGGCCATCCTTTATAACCATCCCCAAACATTAATTTCGGAGAGCGGTAACCAATCATGGGTAAGAATTGCCTACTTTTTTCATACAAAGAACGTTGTCGTTCAATGCTAAACACTTTCGCCCCTAATTCACACAATACAGCGGTTTGATAACCGCACCCCGTGCCAATCTCTAAAACCTTCTCTCCCGCCGTGATGGCAAGCAATTCCGACTGGTAGGCGACAGTGTAGGGATGAGAAATGGTTTGCCCAGCTCCAATCGGTAAGGCTTTGTCGCTGTAGGCGTGATCCAATAAAGCGGGACGCGCTGTTGAATCATCAAAAAATAAGTGACGGGGAATTTTCTCAATCGCACTAAGCACTTTCTGATCGGTGATCCCCTTTCCCTTCAATTGTTCTACCAAGCGCCGACGCTTCCCCATGAACAAATACTCCTCCTCTCTTGACACCTGTAACATTGAAAATAATTTAGTTCTATAAAACTAACGCTCTTCCCTCCTCCCCAGAAAATTTCCGCTTTTACTTACTAACATTCTCCTCTTAAAATTGTAGATTTGCCCCCTATCAAAGCGCAAAAACAGGTCCCTTTTATACGGTGCTTTGGACTTATTGTGTTTTTAGACGTTGAAGATTAAGTATTTATATTTTTTTTGCATTTCAAACAATAAAGAAAAGCTGCGAAACGTTCTGAATTTGACTATGAAGGGTGGTCCATTTAAAATTTTCATACGTGCTATTCAGCAGCATCCCGCCTTCCTCACTGTACCCAAAAATCACCTCCATCCAACCATCAATTCATTGTTTGCATGAGAGTGATTTTACTTCTTGCCTTAATTCCTTTTTTAGGTTGTAAAAAGCGGGTCGCTGCCGACACCGGCTTTCGCTTAACAGCGTCAAAAGTTGCCGTTGCGACCAAGGCGGGACAAGGCTCCGGCTCTCATCGCATAGTGGACCTCTGGCTCTATGTCAACGGCCAATTCCAAGGGGCCTATCCAATCGACAATGCCATGCCTATAATCAGCAATGGCTATAACGCACACATCGATATATTCGCTGGTATCCGTAACGATGGTCTCTCTACACGCAGAAATTATTGGAAATGTTACTCGCCTATCTCCTTCGACACCATCGCTCCTTCTGGAAGCGACATTAGCCGTGA
>CANGWA010000156.1 GCA_947457335.1 Sphingobacteriaceae bacterium | reverse complement strand
CCTGCCTTATTTTGCCAAGCAAAATGACTTGGTGAACGAGTTGAGCGGTATTATTTCAGCGTTCATTAACGTGTATGTGATTTTGTTTGTATTGAGTTTATTGGCGGGATTGGTTTTGTCGAGTTACATCACACGCCCCCTGCGTTACATTCAACAACAATTGGCGCGCATCTCGTTAGCGGGCAGCAATGAAAAAATTGAATGGCAAACGCGCGATGAAGTCGGACAATTGGTGCAAGAATACAACAGCATGTTGGTGAAGTTGGAAGAAAGTGCGTCGTTGTTGGCTCGCAGCGAGCGCGAATCGGCGTGGCGTGAAATGGCAAAACAGGTGGCGCATGAAATCCGCAATCCACTTACGCCGATGAAGCTTAATTTGCAGTACTTGCAGCATTTGTCTGAACGCGATCCCGAAGTGTTTAAGGAACGGTTTGAAAAAATTGCCGCGGGTATTATTGAACAAATCGACGCCCTTGCAACCATTGCTTCTGAGTTTAGCAGTCTTGCACGCTTGCCCGGCACCGTGCTCACCAAGGTAGCGTTGCGCGATAGTATTGAAAATGCCGTTTCACTGTTCACTGAAAGTGGTGTGGTGGTAAATATTGATGTCCCCGAAACGTTATACGTGCTAGGCGACCGCGATCAATGTCTACGCGTATTTAATAATGTGGTAAAGAATGCAGTGCAAGCCACCGAACAAGTAGAGCAGCCAAGCATTCAAATTCGGGTGCAGGCAGAAGACGAAGGCTCGGTGGTGGTGGTGGTATCGGACAATGGTTGTGGCATTGACGATGAAGTAGCAGGAAAAATCTTCACACCCAATTTCACTACTAAGACCACTGGCTCTGGTTTAGGACTTGCCATGGTAAAAAATATTATGGAAGCCTTTGGTGGCAGCATACGTTTTGTCTCTAAAAAAGACAAAGGCACGGAATTCTATATTGAATTCAGGAAGGCAAGGCTCACGGCATAGCTGTTTTTAAAAGTCCTGCCAGTAGAATTATTTGACGAAGTTTTAGTTGTTTTTTGCGCCCCCTTCAGCGAAAGGGCTTTTATAATTAAAGGTCAATGGCCCTTTCTGCTTCAGCGTCGGGCTTTACGGCAGTAGAGGGCTTGTTGCGCCATATGGAGTTGAAAGTTGAGAGCAGTTGAGAGTTGAAAGTTGAGAGCAATTGAGAGTTGAAAGTTGAGAATGGAGAATTGAAGCGTTGACGTTCATTTACGCGTGAATGGTTAATGGTAAATTGTAAATGGTTAATGGCGTTTCTCTACCCTCCACCCCCTAACCTCTACCCCATTTTAGAACGAGCAGTTTTATTCAACCATTTCTTTCGGCTGCGCGATTTAACGCCTTACCCCTTCCGCTCCCACTTTTGAAACGTGTAGGCGTAACTGTTTTTCTCGTCCGCCGCATGGGCTTCTTCCCAAGTGAGTTGAAAATGGCTGCTGTCAATTTCAGGCAAGACGGTGTCTGCTTCAAAACGGTAATGAATCAGTGTGCGGTAAATGGTTGAGGTGATGAGAAACGCTTGTTTGTAAATTTCACCGCCACCAATGACAAACACCGAAGGGGCATCACAAGAGGCAATGGCGTGTTCTAACGAATGGAAAATGTCCGCACCCTGCACACGGTAATCGCTGTTGCGGGTGATGATGATGTTTCTTCGTCCCGGTAATAAACGACCAATACTTTCGTAAGTCTTACGCCCCATGATAACGGGAGAACCCATGGTTGTTTTTTTGAAGAATTGAAGGTCCGCCGGCAAATGACACAACAATTGGTTATTAAGGCCAATCGCATTGTTTTCATCACAAGCGTATATACATGCGACTAGGGGTTGATTCGAATTCATCGCAACAAAATTCGCAATATATCAGTGAAGTGCAAAACAAAACGCTTTTAACGAGCAGTGGAATAAAGCCAAGGAGTTAAAACTGGCTTAAGGACCCTTGTTGTTGCGCTTTTAGCAAGGCCCAGCAGGCAGGGCTCTGTAGGCAAGGAAGAGACCCTGCCGGCGTTGTTCTTGCCTTGCTTAAAGCGGAGCAACAAGGCTACAGCGGATGGCCTGACCCCGCGCAGCAAAAGGGCCTTTGCTACTGCTTATACCGCCCTTTTGTGCGGGGGTAAGCCCCAATCAACCAGACAAAAAAGATAGTTGACGATGATGCGGTAATTTTTTAGTTTTAATGCATGGTTGGACAATTGCTGCTGGCACACCCACTGCTGAACGATGGTTTTTTTAACCGTTCAGTGGTTTATCTCACCAATCACGGTGAAGATGGGGCTGTTGGTTTTTGCTTGAATTTTAAAACGCAATTCCTGTTGCGCGATGTGCGCCCGCAAGCCAATAACGGTAATTTTCCGATTTACGAAGGGGGACCTGTAGCGCGCAATCAATTGTTTTTTCTGCATACACTTGGTCACGATTTAGCCGACGCTATTCATGTCAAGGACAATATTTTTGTGGGCGGCGATTTTAATGAACTGCTTTACAAAATTGAACACGGGCTGGTGAAGCATTACCAAGTACGCTTCTTTGCTGGTTATAGCGGTTGGGGCGAATACCAACTCGAAGGCGAACTGACACGCAAACATTGGATCATTGATGCCGCACCCGATAAAGCCTTGCTGCACCATGAAACGGCGGAATTATGGGGGCAAAAACTCAGCGAAGTGAAAACCAGTTTTGGCATCTTCGCTGAATTTGGATACGACCCTTCTATGAATTGAGGCAAGAGTGCGGTTCCTGCACTTCCACACTTATTTTTCTAAATTTAACTTCAGGGTTTCCTTGACTTCTACTGGAAACGAACCCCAGCTGAAAAGCTTGCCAATGCGCAGGTTGCCCTTCACGACTAATTCGTTGGGACCACGGTTCTTGATGAGGTTAAACACCTCCATGAGGTTCACGTTTTTTAAATCGCCGCGCAATTGAAAGGTATAAGTCGCTTCGGCATTGCTATTGATTTTTACTTTATCGGTTAATTCGGCGGTGCCTATTTTTACATTGCCATATGTCACATCGAATTTGCTGGGAAACAATTTAAATCCCACTCGGTTGGGATTTTTAAGCGTGAGCAGAATCTTTCCTTCAATGGCATCGGTACTGACTTTCGTTAACGAGAAGCCCGCCACATTGGTGCATTCAACCGGTTTTAGGGAGCGACACCCCTGCCAAAATAGAGAGAGCGCAAATACCGTAAAGAGAAAAAAACGTTTCATGCATCAAAGAACATGAATTGGATTGGCACGACAAAGCGGGTAGCGCATTATTTTAGTTAAAATACCATATACCGAACGCCATCTTGTTCTGGCTTTTATCAAGGACGAGACAAAATCATTCCAGTAATGCGCTAAAAAAAGCCCCTCATTTCTGAAGGGCTTTTTTTTATTTTTTGTGCATCTCGGTAAAGTGTTTATAAAACAAAGGAATGGTTTCAATGCCTTTGAAGTAGTTAAACACACCGTAATGTTCGTTCGGTGAATGCAGTGCATCGCTATCTAAGCCAAAGCCCATGAGCAACGAATCGAGTCCGAGTTCTTTTTTAAACAAGGCTACAATTGGAATACTGCCGCCACCGCGGGTTGGCACTGGTTTCTTGCCATAGGTTTCTTCCATAGCCCTGCTAGCTGCTTTGTACGCCGTGCTGGTAGTAGGCACCACTACTGGTTCGCCACCGTGGTGTGGCGTTACCTTTACTTTGACCGACTTCGGCGCAATGCTATTGAAGTAGTTGGTGAAGAGTTCTGAAATTTTATCGGAGTTTTGGTTAGGCACCAAGCGCATGCTGATTTTAGCGAACGCCTTCGAAGGCAGTACTGTTTTAGCTCCTTCGCCAGTGTAGCCACCCCAAATGCCGTTGACGTCGAGGGTCGGACGAATGCCCGTGCGTTCAATAGTGGAGTACCCTTTTTCCCCTTGTACATCGTCGATGTTAAGGTCTTTTTTGTAAGCTTCTAAATCAAACGGTGCTTTTGCCATTTCTGCGCGCTCTTCAGCAGATAGCTCTTGCACATCGTCGTAAAAGCCCGGTAGGGTAATGTGTCCGTTTTCATCGTGACAAGAAGCAATCATTTTCGCCAACACGTTGGCCGGGTTAGCAACGCCGCCACCGTAAACACCACTGTGTAAATCGCGGTTCGGACCAGTCACTTCCACTTCCATGTATGCCAAGCCACGAAGTCCCACATCAATACTAGGAGTGTCGTTAGCAATAATCGACGTATCAGAGATAAGAATTACGTCGCCTTTTAAACGGTCTTTGTTTTCGATGATCCAGGGACCAAGACTAGGTGAGCCCACTTCCTCTTCGCCTTCGATCATGAATTTGACGTTACATGGCAGCGTATTGGTTTTCATCATCAATTCAAACGCCTTCACGTGCATGTACATTTGACCTTTATCGTCACATGAACCACGAGCAAAAATGGCACCATCGGGATGAATGTCTGTTTTTTTAATTACCGGTTCAAACGGTGGCGAATGCCACAATTCAACTGGATCGGCTGGTTGCACATCATAGTGTCCGTAGACAATTACCGTTGGCAATGCGGGATTGATTATTTTCTCGCCATACACCACCGGATAGCCCTTGGTGCTGCAAATTTCTGTTTTATCGGCTCCGGCTTCTTCAAGACGTTGGCGCACGGCTTCTGCTGTGCGGAGCACGTCGTCGCTGTACTTGCTGTCGGCACTCACCGAAGGAATGCGCAACAGTTCCATGAGTTCGTTCAGCATGCGGTCTTTGTGTTGACCGATGTAGGTATTGATAGCTGATTTTTCCATAATAGAGGCTAAAGGTAAGGGATAAACGTTTGCCTTGCAACCGATTTATGTCAGTGGAATTTTGGTTATGGACAACCCTTTTAAATCCATTCATGATAGCGGAAAAGAACATGCAAGATTAAATCATACCAATGCCTATGGCAGCGTTACAAAACGCAATTGGGGGGTGAAAAAACCGCTTTCGCCTCAAGCAATAGCGGTTCGTAGAGGACCCTAGTGGTACTAGTTAATTTTCACTTTAAAATTGACTTCAATGTCGGTTTCACCCGGACCATACGTGCCATCTTTTACACCCGGCTGGTGCTTGAGCACAATTTGTAATGGCACCTTGCTGGCCTTGGCTGCAGTAGCGGTGCGAATCCGTGTGCGCAAGCCAATGCTACGGCTCGGTGTGCCACTGTCGGTGTCGGTGTACTGAATGGTGGTGCCGTTAGCGAGCTTTACTGCATAGGGCACATCACTATTGGTTACAGCGGCAGAGCCGTTGTTGTAAAAGAACATGTGCTCGTACCCTTTGTCGCGCACTTCGTTAGAAATGGAATCGACAGGACTGGCCGTAGCATTCAATAATACAACTCTGCCAAAATACGTGGTCGAATCCTTGAGCACGATTACCGAATCGGCTTGGGTACCAGCAGAATCACCTGGTCCGTAGAAAGCCGCCACACCACCCGCACCATCGGGGTCGATGAAGCTGTAGGTCGTTGACACGTTGGTAGCAGAGTCGGTGAGCACCCACATAAAATGGGTGATGAGCTCTTGTTCATCAGTGGGTTCAGGGTCGTCGATTTTTGTTTTCTTCTTGCACGATGTAGCAGTAGCAATAAAAAATAGAAGTAATAGCGCCAGCACTTGGCTGCTGGATTTCAAAAAGGTCATGATAAAAAATTACAGGTTAAACAAGCGCACGTCCTGTGTTTTCAATGGATTGAAGCAAGCGTGCGAATTATCGGACAAGGTGGCCGAATGAAGAGGGTTAACCGATAACAGGCGGACCGCGAGCGGGCAATAATTCCAGCGGTTCGGAGGAAGTAGTTGATGCTGCCGGTGTGATGATTTCGCAGCAATATTCTTGCAGCAATTGCAAATGCGCTACGACTTCAACTGACAAATACACCGGTGAGTCAGGCGCAAACACGTCACAATGCGTGTGGGGTGCTTCAAGCGTGGTTTCTCCCGTAGCGACGCACTCCGTGTCGTGGTGGTTGGCAAACAACTCATGCCACGACGATGCTGGAACAGTCACCGTTAGCATAATGGCTAAGGTGAGGTAGGCGAAGTATGTGCGCAATGCTTTGATAAACTAAAAGTATCAATTATTAGCTCACCTTAAACATAAAAAACTCAAAAAGATGGTCTTTTGTGAGTTGAAAATGGAGAGTTGAGAGCAATTGAGAATTGAGGCGTTGACATTCATTTACGCGTGAATTGTTAATGGTAAATCACTGTTGTCCGGGGAAAATTAATTTAATGACAATTATGCTTTGTATCCCCTTATTTTAGGACTGTTAGTTGATTTACAAAAAACATACCCCCCCTCATTTAAACAATTCGAGTT
>CANGWA010000155.1 GCA_947457335.1 Sphingobacteriaceae bacterium | reverse complement strand
TCCAGAAAGAACTTTTACAGAAGTATCGCTATCGGGACAACGCAATGCGTCCATTGCTCTTTCAAGACGATTGTCAAGATTCCACAAATCATGTTGGTCGATGAGTTCTTGGAGTTGCGCTTGACGATTGATGAGTTTATCCATCTTGTCGGGATCATTTAAGATATCCTCGTCGCCAAAACGATTATTGACTTCTTCAAATTCTTGTAGAATGGAGGTAAACTGTTGTACTCCTTCCCTTACAATTTCAATGACCGTTTTGCTATCATCGAGTTTTGGCTCTTGCTCAAGGATGCCAAAGGAGTACCCTGGTGAACGGTGGATTTCACCAATGTAGTCCTTATCCAACCCTGCAATTATCCGTAACAAGGTAGATTTACCTGAGCCATTGAGACCAAGGACCCCAATTTTAGCACCGTAGTAAAATGAGATATAAATATCCTTAAGAACTTGTTTTTGAGGCGGGTGGATTTTAGAGACGTTGACCATGCTGAAGATGATCTGACGTCCTTCTGGAGTTGCCGACATATTAGAAAAAGAATTAGGATTTAAATTTAGTGAATGTTTGGAACTTTATATTGAATTCGGGATAATTTGCTAGAGTCAATTTAAAACACAATATATTTGGTTTTTTTGGAAAGCACATCTTATATACTTAGCAAAACCGCCTTTCTTAAGTTAGAGCAATGCGAAAAGGCTTATTATTTCTATCGTAAAATGCCTTATCTAAGGGATAAAGTGGATACGGATAAACAATTGACTTTTCTCAGGGGACATTCAGTTGGTTTTAAAGCGCGGGAATTGTTTCCTGACGGCCTTGAAGGTTTTCAGGACGGAATGACCGTTGAAGAGGCTGTTATCAATACGCGGAAACTTGTTGATTCTGGGACATCAGTCATTTATGAAGCAGCGTTCATTCACAATCAAGTACTCGTCATTACTGATATGCTGGTTAAGGAAAATGGAAAGTACATTGGTTATGAAGTAAAAAGTTCTTTAAAAGTCTCGGAAACTTATCTTAAAGATGCCTGTCTTCAATATTACGTAATGAACCATTGTCTTGCTGCTTTTGAAGATATGTTCTTGGTCACCATTCATCCCGATTACCGTGCCAGTCCCCATGCTAATGTAAGAGACCTGTTTAAGAAAAGAAGTGTTAAGGAGAAGGCTTTAGAGAATTACGCCTTTTTTGCTTTTAAAGTTGATGCGGCGAAGCAACTTTTGGAAAAAGGAATTGTGCCTGATCGTCCAACTGGATTGCACTGTTTCAGACCCTATCAATGCGATTACTTTGGCACCTGCTGGAAAAATGATTTAAGTGAAAAAAGCGTCTTTCATTTGCCCCTAATCGACAAGGGGATTTTATTAGAATGGTTTCATTCGGGATGGAAAACATTTGATCAAGTGCCAAATGAAGTAATTTCTAAACCTATTCACAAAAGAATAAAAGAGGCTCTCACCACTAACGAAGTGGTATTGGATAAAGTGAACTTAAAACAATGGATTGCGAAACTCGAAGGGTATACGGCCGCATTTGATATAGAAGTTTGGGCACCTGCCATCCCAGAGTTGGAGGGGACACGTCCCTTCGAACAAATCCCTTTCCTAATTAGCATATATAACGAAAATGGGACCTTTAGTTATTTGGCTGATTATGTAACCGATGACAGAAAAATGATGGCAAGTTATATCTGTGAAAAACTTGCCCACTACGATACTCTTTTGGTATATGACAAAACATTGGAAGTAAGTGTACTTAATCAGTTGGCTAATTTGTTTCCAGAATGCAGAGATGATCTGAAGGCCATTGAATCAAAAATTGTAGATGTTTTTGATGTGGTAATAAATGGATGGTATTATCATCCCAAACTCCTAAATAATTTTTCTTTGAAAAAGCTATCCTCCTTGATTTCAGAAGAGCAATATACAGATGTTACATCCGGATTAGAGGCGATGCATCTTTTTACCGAATACAGAAGCCAAGAGAACGCAATTGAGAAAGAAATGTTGCGCGAACGCCTAGTGCACTATTGCGAGTTGGATGCGCAAGCAACCTTCGGAATTACTCGGTATTTTCAAACCTTAATAAAATAAAAAAGGCTCCAATCTGGAGCCTTTTTTGTTTGATTCCTTTCGGCAATCAATTACTTTTTGCCTTTCTTAGAAGCAGCAGCAAGTGAATCAGCTACACGAGTTGAATCAGCAACACGCTTAGCTTCAGCTTCAGCAGCCATTTTGTCAGCTTCAGCTTGAGCAGCAGCGATTGAATCTTGCTTAGCTTTTTCTACCGCAGCGATAGAATCAGCTTTAGCTTGCTCGATTTTAGCAAGTTCTTCTTTAGAAGGACCACATGAAACGAATGCAGTTGCAACAGCGGCAACAGCGATCATAGAGAATACTTTTTTCATTGTTATTGGTTTATTGTTTTAAAACGGTGCAAAAATACATTTTTTATCAATACACAACTAAAAAAACATCCAATACACCTAAATTTTATTAACATTTTGGTGAGATGACTCATATCCAAACAGGAACCCCCTAACTTTACAGACAATATTTACCAGCATGTACCACTTTCTGAAGACGATTCTGTTTCGAATGGACCCTGAAAAGGCCCATCATTTAACATTTAAACTTATTAAATCACCGTTTACCGCACTTTTCCTTAGATTTCTGTATAAGCATGATATTTCCGGTTTGGAGCGGAAAGTTTTTGGGTTAAAGTTCAAAAGTCCTGTCGGTCTCGCCGCGGGTTTAGATAAGGATGCTATCGCGTTTAACCAATTAGGTGATTTGGGCTTTGGCTTTATTGAAATTGGTACAGTTACACCTTTGGCACAAACCGGAAATGACAAACCGCGGCTCTTTCGGCTCATTGAAGACCATGCACTCATTAATCGCATGGGATTTAATAACCACGGTGCTGCTGCTGCGGCGGTGCGCTTGCAGAAGCGAAAGGACCCATCAGTATTAATAGGCGGAAACATTGGTAAAAATAAAGTGACTCCTAATGAGTTGGCAACTGACGATTATGTGAAGTGTTTCCATGCGCTTTTTGACGTGGTTGATTATTTTGTAGTGAACGTTAGCTCCCCCAATACGCCAGGATTGAGAGAATTACAGGATAAGGAGCCTCTTAAAAAGCTACTGGATACCCTAATGGCTGAAAATAAGAAAGCCATTCAACAAAAACCGATCCTTTTAAAAATTGCCCCTGATTTGTCTGATAGTCAGCTCGATGATATCATCTGGATTGTAAAATCCTCCGGAATCGCTGGGGTGATTGCAACCAATACCACGCTTTCAAGGGAGGGATTAAAAACCCGAAAAAGCGCCATCGATGCAATTGGTGCAGGTGGATTAAGTGGCCTCCCGTTGACGAAAAGAAGTACAGAGGTCATCCGTTACCTTAAACAGAATTCAGATAATGCCTTCCCCATCATAGGTGTTGGTGGCATTCACAGCGCAAAGGATGCAATGGAAAAATTAGATGCAGGGGCGGACCTTATCCAATTGTACACCGGTTTTATCTATGAGGGACCTTCCCTAATCAAACAGATTCATCAGGCATTAAAAAAGAAAACAGCATGAATCAGCTTTATTTAACCGAATGTCCTCGTGATGCAATGCAAGGCATCGTTGATTTCATTCCCACTAACTTAAAGGTGGATTACCTGAATCAACTATTAAAATGTGGATTTGACGTATTGGATTTTGGCTCTTTTGTTTCACCAAAGGCTATTCCTCAAATGCAGGATACAGCATCAATACTTCCTCAATTAAAACTTGATTCAATTACTACTAAGTTACTGGCAATCATTGCTAATGAGCGAGGGGCCCAGGATGCAGCTTTTTTTGATGAAGTTTCGTTTTTAGGGTTTCCTTTCTCCGTTTCTGAAACTTTTCAGCAACGCAATACCAACAGTAGCATTGAAGCATCTCTTAAAAGAGTGGAAGCAATTCAACAGATATGTGAACAGAACAATAAACAGCAACTGGTTTATCTCTCCATGGCATTTGGCAATCCTTATGGTGATCTATGGCATGAAGAGGTTGTGGCTGAATGGGCACAGAAACTTAAATCCTTAGGAATAAAGTATTTCGCTCTTGCAGACACAACTGGTTCTTCAACTCCTGCTACTGTTTCTAGCCTAATAAAAACTGTGGTTCCTGAATTAACTGGCCTTGACGTAAGTCTTCACCTGCATTCAACACGAGATGAGGCTGTTGCCAAAATTACTGCAGCACTAGCGGCAGGTTGCACAAAATTTGATGTCGCTATTCATGGCTTCGGTGGGTGTCCCATGGCTAAAAAAGACTTAACTGGTAACCTTGCTACAGAAGATTTACTTGAAGTAGCAAGAACGTTGGGATACAGCAATGGATTGAATGCTAACGAATTAGATAAAGCATACGCTCAATCGTGGACCATTTTCAATAATTACCACTGATTATATTGACAAGCGCTGGCCGATGCGAAGGGTGGATGTTGGGCGCAGTCGGTTTTTCTTGCACAAGGCGTTGACAGTTGTTCTATTTCTTCGGGCAATTGTAGAAAGGGTGTCACCTTTTCTAACAACATAAACAGACTTGCCTTTTTTAATACCACTTTTAGCATTTAGTCCTACATCCGATCTGTGGCGGTAATGCAACGCTCTTAAATCATATTTGTTCTCAACATCGGACTTACGAAGGGTGAAATAGTTTGTTTTCAATTGGCCAGTTTCGTAATCAATAAAATCTTGAGTATCTAGGGCTTGACCTAAATAACGTATTTCAAAATGTAAGTGACTACCATACGAATGTCCCGTGTTACCTCCAAGGCCTAATAATTGACCAGAGGTAACGGACTGTCCAGATTCAACAGCAATTTTTGAAAGATGCGCGTAAACAGTCTCAAGACCATTATTATGCCTGATTATCACACAGTTACCGTATCCTTGGTAATACTTGGCGATTCGCACCATTCCATCAAAAGCAGCAACGACTGAATCACCTGTATGCAGACTTATGTCTGTACCATAATGTGGGCGGTATTTTCTCCAACCAAACAAGCTGGTTAAATTACCTTTGTAGGGTAAAATGAAATTATTGTCCCCTGGATTGACTAATGTAATCACCACACTGTCCTCGTGAAAGGCTTCGTTGAATTTATAAGGGTGTGCTGTATTCACATCCCAACTGGCGTACAAGTCGTGACTTGGGAATGTAATGAGCGTAGTGTCAGGCGTTTCATCCACTTCACTTGAAGTTTCTGGCAAGTTGTAAGCAATCGTATCCTCTTTTTGTTTGGCCGCTTTGCCTTTTTTATCATCCCCTGGTTTTTTATCATCTGGAGGAAAAGGGGCAGCCATAGCAGAAAAAGCACAAAGTAATGCGCAGACTAGGACTGGTATGAAACGACCTTTTGTCATTCGGTTTGCAAAGATTTAACTTTTGATAGTTTGACCAAGTAAAATGTGATAAAAGAGGTCGAAGTTATTAACAAAAGTAGGTAAATCGAAAAAATTAGCAAAGATCTAGAAGAAAATCACTTCATTTTCGGGGAAAACTAACTTTTTGGAAGTTTTTTTATCTCCAATTTCAATATTTACAATGTTGATTTCTTGGGAACTAAACTCGTAGAGAACTTCACTTTTTACTTTCAAGGACCTTGGTTGGCTAAGGTGCAGGGATTCGTAATAGACAAATAAATCTACACCATCGACTTCAAAACCAATAACTTGGTAATCGATTGGTTGTTGTTGATCAAAAAACTGCAAACGCGGTTTGAGATAGTTCTGAAGCACACGTATTTGTCCCGTTGTATCTGCTTTGTGCAAATCTATTGTTTTGTGGTGGATTTTTGTGAGACTGGATTCTAGGTCATGAATGGTGACCTTGAGGGTACCTTCTATACTTTTATTGCTGTTGTTGAATTTTATGTCGTTGACGCTCAAGTAAAATGGGTGCAATAACAAAAGCATAAGATTAATTATGAAAAGTAGCATGACGTTCATGAATTCAAAATTACTCAAACTCAGTGAAGAATTATTTAGTGCACAAATTTTATTCTGAGGAATTGAAAATTACTACTTTTAGCATTCAACGTTAATCATGATTCGTAACCTAACCATTCGCATTTTATCAGTTGCACTAGCCTTTAGTTGTAGCTTGTTATCCGCTCAGAACATCAAAAACAATCCAGAATCGAACCACGGTAATAAATTTGAGCAGTTGGGCACAATTTTACCAACCCCTAACCCCTATCGCACTGCTTCTGGTGCACCAGGAGGATCCTATTGGCAGCAACGAGCCGATTATGAAATTGATGTTAAACTTGATGAAGCCAACCTTTCCATAATAGGTACAGAAACAGTTACTTATCATAACAATGCTCCAG
>CANGWA010000154.1 GCA_947457335.1 Sphingobacteriaceae bacterium | reverse complement strand
CATGGGTTGCTTTTTAAGCCATGTCGACAAAAAGAACTCATATCGCATCAGAAACAGATAAGCCAGAACAATGAAATAATAATAAAACATAACAGGTTGTACGAATAACAACGTAGCAACTTGTATCGTGGTCCATATACCAGCAATCCAACCTAATTCTTTTAAAGTCATCACGCCGCGAGGAATGGGCAAATAGACGCGGTACTGTCGGTCGTGTTGCGCATCTTTAAACTCGTCGAGCACCCGCACCAAGAAAAACAAGGTATACGTGGAGGCGATGCCAACACAATAATCCTTCCAGGCAATAAACCCCTCTGCATGTCTGAAAACGCGGGAATAGGTGATGGCTGAAAAGTTGAATACAGCAATCGCAACCAAGTTGAGTAAAAGGGGAAACCGCTCCTTCTGGAAGATCCAAAAGCGCTTGAACAAGGAGAGGTGTTGATAGCTGCCGTTTAACGACATGATGTGCTGTTTTTGTGGGCTCTCGGGCAGTCGCTTTATGGGCGCAAACGCAAGCTTGCCTAGAGAATTTTTACAAGATAAGTAAATTCAAATGCCCGAAAAAGCGGTTCAATTAAAATTTGATGCGCTATTGGCTTTGTGGATGACGACTGTGCTCATCTGTGCTGCGTAAATTAAATGTGACTATAAAAAAACCGGCATCGTATTAAATGCCGGTAGTACAGAGGGAAATGGACCTTCCTTGATTAATACTGCTTCATCAAGGGCAAATATTCTACCGATTTCATAAAGCGGAATAATGGAAGGCTCTCAATCAAAGTTTTTGCCTTTTGTTCGTCTAGGTCTTTGAATACAATAACTGCGCCGTTTCTTGTGGGACGTAAAAAAAGGTGTTCTACCAACCCTTCTTGCTTCCATTCAGCTAATACGTGTTGTTCGTGTTGAATGATTTCCTGAAAATTGGCAGGCAAGTTGTCGGTGTGAATCGTAAAGATGACTAATACGTTGTTTTGCATAAAGGTGAAATTAGGTATTTAGAAAAGGATAATCAATATACCCTTTGTCTTGCCCGCCATACATGGTGGCCCGGTCGGGCTGATTTAATTCGGCGTTCAATTCAAAGCGTTTGGGTAAGTCTGGATTAGCGAGAAATAACGCGCCATAGGAAATGAGTTCAGCGGGACCTTCCTGAAGGGCGGCCTCTCCGCTGTCGCGGGTATAACCAAAATTGGCTATAACCGGATGCGTTGAAAGCTTTCCGAAGGTCGTGATGGGATGACTGGGGTAGTGCGGGAATTGATCGGCGGGAAACGGCACGTTCATCAAGTGTAAGTACGATAGTGGCAGCTGATTAAGGGCGTTGATCAATAGTGTGAATTGCTCAAGGGGTTGTTGATGACTAATGTTGTTGTACAAACTGGTTGGCGAGAGGCGAATGGCAGCCTTGTTAGCACCGACCTCTTTAACCAATGCATGCATTACTTCTAATACAAAACGGTTTCTGTTTTCCGCACTCCCTCCGTATTGATCGGTCCTTTGGTTGGCACTATCGGCTAGGAATTGATTGGGCAAGTAACCAAACGCAGCATGCAGCTCTACGCCATCAAATCCTGCTAACATGGCGTTTTCAGCTGCACGTTGATAGTCGAGCACAATGTCTTGAATGGCTGCGGTAGTCAAGGCTTCAGGTGTTTCATAGTCCTTCATGCCTTCCATGGTGAAATGTTGCTGACCTTTGATGGCAATGGCTGAAGGCGCTACGGGTAAAGCGCCATTTTTAACTAGGGAATGTCCCACCCGCCCAGTATGCCACAACTGTGCGTAAATGCGGCCGCCATTGGCGTGCACTGCTGTTGTAACTTTTTTCCATGCAGCGACTTGCTCAGTGGTGTATAGACCGGGTGTAAGCGGACTCCCAATGGCTTGTGCCGAGATGTTGATGGCTTCTGTAATGATGAGGCCGGCAGAAGAACGTTGTGTGTAATAGAGAACAGTCGATTCGCCCACCACACCTTGCAGGTTGGCCCGCGAACGGGTCATGGGCGCCATCACCATTCTGTTTTTTAAGGCAATTCCGCCGAGCGTTGTTGGTGCTAATAGTTTCATGTTTCTTTTATAAGGATTGTAAATGTAGAACCATAGCTTTACTTTTGCAAGGAGGTACACTTTTGTATAGTAGTAACACAAATTAAAGTATTGACTGAAATCAATGGTTTATGACACGAAATAAAAAGAATGTTTCTGAACAGTCCTGCTCCCTGCGCGAAGTTTTGGACATTATTGGTGGCAAATGGTCGATGCCCATCATCTATATTTTGTCCAAGGGGCGGTTGCGGTTCAGTGAAATTGAAAGAAGTGTGGAGGGAATCAATACGCGCATGCTGGTCAAGGAACTCAAAAACATGGAAGCCAACGGCATCGTTACGCGCGATGTGTATGCAACGGTGCCGCCAACAGTAGAATATGCGCTAACGGTAAAGGGACAAAAATTACTTCCAAGTATCGTTTCCCTTCATAAATGGGGACAAGAGTTTACTGTTTGAGCGTTTGTCATCATAAAAAATGACTTCTTTTGAAGAACTGGTTACGGTGTCAGTTTATTCTTCAGTATTCGTGGTAATCGAATGATTAAAGGGATGTGTCATCCTTTTCCATAGACTATGCAAATACCCTGGTTTATTTATTAGAACCATGCTTCTGATAAACCATCTGACACACTTTATCCATCGCTTTATACAAAGTGGTGTCAATGGTGGGAGCCTTGGTAATGGCCGTCAAAATGCTTACCGCAGCGTATAAAATTTCATTCTCCTTGCGCCCAATGCGCTCAATAAAATGGACTTGATTGGTGCCTTTTGGCGATTCGGAGACACTCACTTCTTCTTTGTGTAAATCAATGGCAAATAAAAAATCACTCATAATGATAGGCATTAGGGTTATTGGTGCAGGTGACACCTGCCGTTCGAATTGGTTGTTTTATTCCTACACCGCGTGCCTTTTTTTGTAGTGCCGGTGCATTGGGTGGCAGTGGCTTCACGGTGATGCGTGGTTTGTTCATCGCAACAATTCACCCCCACCCGTTTGTTGTGAATTTTACAGACACAACTGTTGGATTTGCTCCTGTTACAATGCAAACACAACAATTGGATGTTCGCCGCGTCACTGCTGCCACCGCAGGAGAATGGCATGATGTGGTCGTACTCGAGTTCATTGGTGCTGCCACAGCACTGACACCGTCCGCCATCACGGGTATAGACTATTTTCTTGGTCGTCGCAGAAATGGTCCGGCTTTGTGAAAAACCGTTCACGCAAAAAATCAAGAGGAGGGTGAGGAAGTAGAGGTGTTTTGTTTTCAATACTGTTCGTTTTTTTCCTAAATACAAAGATACAGGTTGTGCCCTACCAGTCAAAGTGGTGGCAAGGACATTCATGGGTTATTCAAACTGTACACCAATAGGCGGTGAATGGTCAAAGCAGTTGTTTGGTGCAATGGTCGTTTGCTAAAACCGGTAAAACAAGGATACTTCTGAAAAAAGGGCGCCTGTATTGAAATCAAATGTATTCATGGTTTTCCGCGTGGTTGCTCCGGTGAGCAAGTCCGTACTCTTTATTACCGTTGGCCCCATCACGCCATCGGCTCTGAATTGAGTCATCACCAGCCATTTTTTATTGATGGGAATAAGTGCGCCAAGTGTAAACCCTAGTCCTACCTGGTTGGCTGTTCTTATTTCTTCAAAGGTGTTCTTTTGGCTTCTTAAGGTGAGGGCGTAAAATTCATCGGCTGTACCAACTTTACCTATAGAGTCAATTTTAAAGGTAGCAAGTGAAACAATACGTTTGTCAATCAGCTGCTGTTGCTGGATGTCCACTCCTGTCACAAGTGTCCACCCCCACCGCATAGGCCGCCTGTATTCCACACCAAGACGGCTGGAAAATCGTTTGCTTGTTAGGTTAGTCGTGCGCCATTGCAAAGTGGTATCGTTTATTTTTGTTTTATCTGTTGTACTGTTATAAAAGGGATTCAAATAGGGCATATATGCAAAATTGGCTCTAACCGCCCATTTATTGAAGCGCCTTTTATAGGTTAAACTCAGGGGCTGGGAGTAAGGACTCGCCCCCATCATCACCAAAATAGCGGGACCAATGTTCACGCCAAATTCATTCTTTTTGCCTTGAGTGAGGGTGGAATCGTTTTGTGCTTGCGTGAGGTGGGTCGTCGTCATAAAAACACAGGTGGATAAAAAAAGCAGGTAATTTTTCATAGAAGACAATGCATAAATGGCTACTTATTTACAATTGCTTTTACAAGGGTAGCGTTTTTTGCCCTTGTTCAGACATTGATTTTATCCATTAACGCTAGCAATGGGCTATTCATTGTGCTGTTCAGAACGACTTCGTTCGCAATGGCCACGCCTATTTTTGTTGAAGTGCTTTGTGCGTTTCCATTGAAACGGATTTCTCGAATTCTACAGTCCTCTTATAGGGCTCTGTTAAAATTAAATAACAATGGTAATTGGTTGGGAGCAAGTTAATGGCACCACCTTAGACGCTATGGGAAATAGCCGATGCAATTTTAAAGCAGCTTTCACGTTATAACAGGATGAGAAGGATTTTCTTCATAATGGCACTCTCCCTACTAAGCCTTGAAACATGGTCTCAAAGCAGCTCGCATACGCACTATGCCATCGGGTTTAAATTGGGCTCGGGCATGCAAACTGTCACCGGTAGTGCTTTGAGCACTATACCGCGATTAGCCTTCTGCGGTGGACTGTGGCTGCAGTTAAAACTGAGTCAACGGTGGTTCATGCAAGCAGAATTGATGAATTGCGCAAAAGGCACTGGCTTAGGTCTCCATCAAGCCCGGTATGGCGAGTATTGGCTAAACCTAAATTACTTAGAACTGCCGCTGCTTTTTCAGTGGCATCAACGCAAAGGTTTTGTAGAATTCGGCCCAAGTGCTGCTGCACTCATCAATTCGGGAGAATACATCAAGGGTGGTGCGCTCCCATATGCAGTAGATAAGTACCCGTTGAATAAGCGGGACTTCTCCTTCCATTTTGGTGTCGGTTGCCAATTAACAGAAAAATGGAGCGTTGGCGTACGCTTGAACCATTCTATTGTACCTGTCCGAGCACAATTGCCTGCGGCAAATCACTCGCTCTATACGCGGGGAATTAGTATACACTTCCTTCGCCAAATTAAATTAATGTTCAAAAGCCATCCATCCGTGACTACTGAAGCGTAAGGAGGTTGCGACGCATGGTTTTTCTATGAGAATAAAGGCGTGCGAGTGGTTTTTGTGCAATGCTGCTGCCTTTTTAGTTAGGGATTCTGGAGGAAAGGGTATTGGAGCAACCCGCTTTACCGAAAGAAACTTTAGCGCGACAAGTCGCTCTATCAGCAATTCAATCGGCATAAATTAATACTGTTTTTTTATTCGCTTGGCTTAATAAATTGGTACTCTAGTACGGCGCTTCTCCAAAACTGGTTGACGTCTTCTTTATTGATACCGAAGATTTGGGATAATGCAGTGATTAGTTGCTTGTCGTCGGGTGGAATGGCTAACAGTTGTTGAACCATTGGCAACCCCCCTTTTTTATAAGCTGCTTCACACCAAATGGCACCACTGGTATAAAAGGCCGCATATTGCCAGCCCCATTGTTTATGCAATACGTCTGTAAAAGTGACTGTGTCGTTTTTAGCGAGTTGTTTTGCTAAAATATGAGCACGCTCTTTAAAGGTTTTTTCCATCGCACCGCCCAACCAAGTAGCAAAGCCTTCGTTGATGAGGGCGTGACGATTCGCAGGTGGTACGATTAAGTGGACAAATTCATGAGGATACCATTCTGAGCCAAAGCCACTCAGCACTATTCTGCTGTCGTACATAGCAACCCCAGTGGTGTGCCCGCTAAAGAAAAAGTCAAAATTGAGCAATTCGCCTAATTCATCACTGTTTTCAGTTATGTAAAAGTCAAAGGGTTTCCATTTCAGCAACTGAAATACTTTTGAAAGGCTGTCACAAAACGCATTGGCTTTATGGGCTAAGCGGCTATCAAACGCATGATGCGGTGGATAAATAAAGGTGATCCTTCCTACTGTGGTATGCCGCCAATGCTGCGTGATTATGGGCAATGCGTTTTTTAATTTCCAATTTCCATTTTCATTTATGGCATATAGTTTTGTAATGCACCAGGGATTGGATTTTTTATAATTCCCTTCTAATCCCTCTGCCGCAAACAACGTGCGAATGGCATATGCGTCGCCCTCTTTTACAACCGAGAGCACAGTGGGGCTGTAGGTTTGTAACAGCTGTCGGGCAGGAAATTGATATATGAAGGCTCGGGACAAATCAAAGTCCTTGTATTGTTTTTTCTCTGCAGCATTCCAAAAGGGGTTGTCATACACACTGTCTGGTTGAGCATTTAAAT
>CANGWA010000153.1 GCA_947457335.1 Sphingobacteriaceae bacterium | reverse complement strand
TCATCCTCCACACCATCTTCATCAGAAATCTGACTATAGATGCTAGTATCCACCGCTTCATCTTCAGCAGAGGCGGTAAGTGCAGCTAAAAGTGGATCAAGGGCCGCATCCTGCTTCGGAGCCAAGGTTTGCTTGTATTGTTTAGGTGCATTACCATTGGACCTAACGATGGCGGGATAATTGGTCTTGTTGCTTTCTTCAGCAATCTTCAGCATCTCAATGCCAAAGGTCCACTGTGCCTCAACGTCAAAAACATAAATAAACCGCTGATGGGGTTGCTCGATAAAATGCGCAATGCGGGCATCCTTCATGAGTTTTTTGGGATCAACGCCCAAACGTATCTCTTCTTCATCCAAGGGCAGATCTTCCTTTCGCAAGGTTATTTCTTGCCCTTTTCGCCAATAATCATCACTGACAAAAAATGATGCTGCATGCTTTTTGTCAAATTTAAAAGCTTCTTGAATGGCTATATGCAGGTCTTCGAAACTCTGTGAAGCCTTTATATCAATGTCCCGATAAACATCTTCATCATCTTCAAGGAAAACCCTAAACCTGTAGATCGCCATCGTTTACTTTTTGTAAATGACAGACTTCATCAGTCCGATTCTGTTTAAAAAATGAGTTATTGAGACACCCAAAACCCCCATTCCGTATTTCATACTCCTCCTAAAATTGATAGAGCTGGCTTCGGGAAAGTACTTGGTTGGACATGTGACTTCGGCAATATCATAACCAGCATAAAATATTTGCGAAATCATTTGGTTATCAAATACAAAATCATCCGAATTCGCATGGTAATTGATGTTACGCAACACCTCCGCCGAAAAGGCACGGTATCCAGTGTGATACTCGGAAAGTTTCTGATTTATGAGCAGGTTCTGAGTAAAAGTGAGCATACGGTTAAATACGTATTTGTAAAGTGGCATGCCGCCTTTTAATGCTCCCTTACCTAGAATGCGAGAACCAAATGAAACAGGATATAAATCGTTGGCAATTAAATAGGCTAAACTCTGAATAAGTTTAGGAGTGTACTGATAATCAGGGTGTAACATGATCACAATATCAGCGCCTAGTGAAAGTGCGGTATCGTAACAGGTCTTTTGATTACCGCCATAACCTTTGTTCTTTTCATGTCGGATAACATGCTTGATGCCAATCTGACGGCCAATTTCAGAGGTATTGTCCTTACTGTGATCATCTACCAACACCACATCGTCAACTAAATCAAATGGTATTTCGTCATACGTTTTTTTCAACGTAAGGGCCGCATTATATGCGGGAAGAACAACAACAACTTTTTTTCCGTTAATCATAAGTCAACAAAAATAACAGATTTTGAGTAATTATTGAACTAAATATCCTCTAAATCAACGTATTTTTATAGGCTAGAGTGATTCTTAAACGGTTACATAGCTTGTCGGTCAGGTCCTTCCTGCCGCCTTTCTTCATTACCCTATTCGTAAGTGTGTTCCTTTTCTTCTTGGTACAAATCGTTATCACGTATCTTGATGACTTGCTAGGAAAGGGATTGAAGCTGGTTGACCTGCTCACTTTATTTGCCTACGCCTTTATTGCCATTATCCCGCAATGCATACCATTGGCCGTATTGCTAGCCTCCATCATGTGTTTTGGCAACATGGCTGAAAGTTATGAATTGGCAGCCATGAAGTCCTCAGGATTAAGCCTATTTCGTATCATGCGACCACTAGTGGTTTTAATACTGTTATTAGCGGGACTCACTTTTCTCTTTAATAATTTTGTCCTACCAGTGGTCCATTTAAAATCGACTGCCTTATTGTATGATATTCGCCAAAAAAAACCAGCCGTGAATATTAAGGAAGGGATTTTCTATTCAGGCATTGATAATTTTGGACTTCTCGTAGCAAAAAAATCGGCAAATAAGGACACACTTAAAGAAATTTTCATGTACGATCACTCCCAGCACATGGGAAACACGGTGCAAATTTATGCCCGAACGGGTAGGATTACCACCACGGCCGACACCTCCGCTATGATTTTGACCTTACGCGAAGGCAATCGTTATGAAATGGCTTATAACTCAGGTATGCAAGGTCGCACATTAACACACCTGAGCTTCCGCCAATTACAGGTGAACATACCATTGGAGGACTTCAAAATGAAACGTACCAATGAGGATCTTTTTAAAGGGAACGAGGAAATGATGAATGTATGGCAGTTGGATTCTGTTGCCGATTCCACGCGTTTAGTCATCGCAAAAAAGGTAAGCAATCTCGACCTGCAAACAGGCGCTTTGTTCTATTCTAGAACGTTTGCTACCATGAACAGGCAACCGGGACTTAAAGCGGTTTTACTCAAACCATTCATGGCTGCCCTTCCACCAAAACTATTCAATGCAACAGTAGATAACGCACTTAACATTGCTAGAACCAACGCGGGAAATATTGAATCCTTAAAACAAGGGGTGTTGTCAGAACAAGATGCGTTGTCACGACTGATGATTGAATGGCATAAAAAGGTGGTAATATCATTTGCCTGCATTGTTCTATTTTTTATCGGTGCACCTCTTGGTTCCATCATAAGAAAGGGTGGTTTGGGAATGCCAGTTATCGTTTCTGTTTTGTTTTTTCTTGCTTACTACATCCTTACTGAAATGTATATGAACCTGGCGCTTGAACATAAAATGAATGAGGGTTTGGCCATGTGGATGCCTCTCGTCATTTTCCTCCCCATAAGCATTTTTCTGACCTCACGTGCAGCTAACGACTCGGCGTTATTCGACCTTACCTTTTATTATAATCTGTTCGGTAAAATTTTCAAAAAACAGGCATGATTAAGGTTTTACAGATAGGAAATAAAGCCCCTTGGCCACCGGATGATGGGAGCAGCATCGCTATTTACAACATGGCGATGGGCTTAATACACGGTGGTGTGGACCTTCATTTGCTCACAATTAATACCAAGAAACATTTTAAGCCCGATCATGCTATCCCTGAGTCCTTCAGAAAGGCAGTACACTACCGATCGGTTTATAAAAACACCAACCCAACTCCTATCGGGGCTTTTCTGAATTTATTTAGTTCGCGTTCTTATTTTGTATCACGCTTCCGATTCAACTCCTTTAAAAAGGCATTGGTAGAACTGCTCAAAACCGAAAAATTTGATTTCGTGCAATTGGAAGGGGTTTTCATGGCCAATTACATTCCTGAAATTAAAAAATACTCTACCGCTAAAATTGTTCTTAGAGCCCACAATGTTGAACACCAAATTTGGGAACGCCACATTCAAAGAGAATCACGCCTGCACCGAAAATGGTACCTACAGCTGCAAAATAAAAGACTCAGGAACTTTGAATTGAATGCGATGCGACAAGTTGATGCAATTGTTCCCATTTCCAAAGTAGATGAAGATGCTTTCAAGGCACTTGGATTTAAAGGGCGATTGCTGACCTGCATGACCGGCGTCGACATAAATGGTTATAGCCAAATTTCCGTCCCAAGAAAGGCGCGTAGTGTTTTTTACATTGGGTCGATGGACTGGATACCGAATCAAGAAGCAGTGACCTGGTTCATTAAAAACTGTTGGCCGATGGTCCGAAAGGAAGTTCCAGATGCTCGCTTCTTCGCCGGCGGAAAAGGGATGCCGCTTCATTTTTTTCACATTACGGAACCGGGTGTCTCCATTATTGAACACGTGACTAGTGCGCCAGCTTTTTTTATGGAGCACGATGTGATGGTCGTGCCCCTCTTGTCGGGTAGTGGTATACGGATTAAAATTATTGAAGGAATGTCCTACGGAAAAGCCATTGTGAGTACACGCGTTGGTGCGGAGGGGATCGGATATACTCCCGAAAAAAACATCCTGATTGCCGATGAGCCTGATGACTTTGCAGCAGCGGTCATCAAACTACTTAAGGATGTTGGGGAAAGAGAGCGAATTGAACAGGAGGCACTCCATTACGCAAAAAACCATTTTGATAATAAGTCGGTTGTACTTCCGCTAGTTGAATTTTACACTAGATGGATTGATGATTAACCTGGTTGCCATAGTGTTTTGGTTCTGTCTGGCCTTGGTCGCACATACCTATTTGATTTATCCGTTATGGATGATTTGGCGCTATAAATCGCCATCTAGATCAATACCTAGCTATGAAAGAAATGACTCGCTACCAACTGTTGCAATCTTAATCGCAGCATACAATGAAGAAAAGGTTATTGAACAGAAAATAAGATCAGTATTGCTTACCGATTATCCTTTTGGGCATATCGAAGTCCTTGTGGGATCGGATGCTTCTTCTGACAATACCGATGCTATCTTAAAGAAACTCGCAAATGAGTTTCCGAATATACGCTTGCAATTGTTTTCACAGCGCTCTGGTAAAATCAATATTGTTAACCAATTACAGTCTATGACTGAGGCCGATATTCTTTTTCTTACCGATGCCAATGTAATGTTTAACCAGTCAACCATTTACGAACTTGTCAAGTATTTTAAGGACGATGAAGTAGGGATTGTGGCATCAAACATTGTTAAGCAATCCAATGTGGAGGCGGGCATTACTTATCAGGAGAAAAAATACCTATCCCTTGAAAATAAACTGAAAACGGCTGAAAGCAATGCTTACGGCATTATTATTGGTGCCGAGGGTGGTTGTTATGCCATCCGAAATAGTTTATTTAGCAGGGTACCTATAAAATTTAATGTGGATGATTTCTTTATCACTATGCAAGTCATTGCCAGGGGTAAAAAAACACTTTTCAATCCCAATGCCATTTGTTTTGAGGATGTGGATAGCGACCCTTCTGGAGAATATAGACGTAAAGTGAGAATTTCTTCTGGTAATTTTCAAAACCTTCTTTTTTTTCGAACCACTCTTTACGCTTTTTGGAAGCCGCTTGGTTTTATGTTCTTATCCCATAAAGTCTTGCGTTGGTTGACTCCCTTTTTCTTAATGTTCACGCTATTTTCGTCCATCTTACTCAGCTGTCAAAATAAGGTGTATCTTCTTGCTATGATTCTTCAGGTACTCCTATTGTTAACTGTATTGCTTGATCGTTATTTTGGAGTGGCTCAAAAACACATTCGCTTTATTTCTCATTTTTATATGATGAATTTGGCTCTTTTGGTTGGATTCATTCGTTTTACACGTGGTATTAAGTCAAGTATCTGGCAACCGGTTAAAAGAAATGTTTAGATATATTATCATACTAGTCTTAAACCTGCTTACATTGTTTGCCTTATATCAAGGCAAGGAAATAAAGATTCTTCATGCTGATAACCTCTCCTTCGATAACAACCGCCACGTTTTGCGTGGTGCAGTGATGTGTGAACACGAAGGGGCTATTCTTCAATGTGATACCGCTATCATTCATCGGGACCAGAATAATATGGTAGCATATGGTCATGTACTTATAACAAAGGGAGATAGTATCCGGTTAACAGGTGACCTTGTTCTTTATGATGGAAAAACACGTGTGGCATCGCTAGAAAAAAATGTCAAATGCACAGATAGGGATATGGTACTCACTACTAAAACCTTATTGTTTGATTTGAAGTCAAATGTTGCCAGCTACTACAATGGTGGAACGCTTGTAAACAAATCCAATACGCTCGTGAGCAAAAATGGGCATTATTACTCCAACACGCGTGAAGCAACATTTCATTATGATGTGGTTCTGACCAACCCGCAGTACGAAATGAAATCGGATACGTTAAGGTACCGGCTTAGTAATCGAACCGCTTATTTTATTGGCCCTAGTATAATTATTAGCAAAAGGGATTACATCTATTGTGAAAACGGATGGTACGATACACAAAATGAAAAATCGGCTTTCAGTAAAAATGCACTACTCGTGACAGATAATCAAAAGTTAAGGGGCGATAGTTTGGTATATGACCGTAAGTTACAAATTGGCAGGGCTTATCGACGGGTAACACTTTTTGATACTAGTGGGATTTCGTTCCTTCAAGGAAATTACATCGAATACCAACAAAAAGGATCAGTGGCCTTAGCAACAGGTAAACCCTTGTATTGTAGAATCATGAATGATGATTCTTTATTCATTGCAGCTGATACCATGTTTCATAAGGATGTGGACTCAACATCCAGGTTCTTAAATGCCTACCACCACGTCAAGATTTATAAATCAGATATGCAGGCAAAAGCAGATTCCGCGACCTTGAACACCAACGATTCCCTTTTGTCGTTATTTAAATCACCTGTACTGTGGATGAAATATAGTCAAGCCACCTCAAAGGAAATCAAAGTCAAACTCAATAAACAAGAAATAACGGGCTTTCGCTTGGAAGGAAAGGCTTTTTTGACGCAACAGCCTGATTCAATTAATCAGCAGCATTTTAATCAAATGACCGGTAGAGAAATTATCGGTGAATTAAGCAAGGATAGCATTCGCAGAATTATTATCAATGGAAATGCCGAAATGATCT
>CANGWA010000152.1 GCA_947457335.1 Sphingobacteriaceae bacterium | reverse complement strand
CTCACTTACCCGATCCAATTTTGTACGAAAACGTTCGCCGTTCCAATGATACGACCCTTCAGGTAAAAAATCATTGTCGTTCTTCATCGGATCATCAAGCGTGTCGTAAAAATTTTCAATGTTCCAAAACGCAATCACCACGCGCTGTTCAACAACCCGTTGTTGCGCATAGAAGGGACTTGCAATAAAAAATAGTCCTAATGCATTTAGATAAAATTTTCTCATTTCGACCTGTCTTTCCTGCAAACACGATGTTGCAGGTGGGTAAATCTATATGTTTACACATCTGCACGTATCGTCATGAATAAAATTATTTGGATTATCCTGCTTCCAATCTTCCTAAACGCTCAGGACACCCTGCCGCAACTTGATACGCTTTCTATCTTACCCTTAATAGCTGTTTTTACTGGTGACGAAGAGGATGAAACAATGGAACAAGAAATTGCGCCGATGCTACAAGCCAGTCGTGATGGTGTTTTACAAGCCGCGGGCTTTACATGGGGTGTAGTCGGATTTAGGTACCGCGAACAAGCGACCAACAACGTGTACTTAAATGATGCGCCAATAAAAGACTACATCACCGAGGGCAATGTATGGCGGTGGTGGAACGGACTCAACGACATGATCCGGTTTTCTGAAACTCGTGGAGGCATTGCTGCGAATCGCCATGGTCCGTCAACCAATAATGGATATACCTCCATTGAATCCATTCCAATGCTTAGCCGTGCAGGAAAACGCTTCGGTATCAGCAGCGGTAATCGTTCTGATCTGTTTATATGCTCTGCTACGCATCACAGTGGACTTTTACATCAGAAATGGGCCTTATCGCTTTCTACCTATTACCGATACAGCCAAAATCTTTTACGCGACCATACCCTTTCAACTGCTGGCGGCATGTGGTTAGCCATACAACGTGTTTTCAAAAAAAACAATTTTACGGTTCATGCGTTTGCAGTACCTAATTACCGAGAGGGAGCTAGTACCGAAACCGAAGAAGTTATCCAACTAGCCGGTTACCGCTACAATAGCAAGGTAGGTCAACAACAAGGCGTGTGGCGGAACATAGCCGTTTCGCAAGGGCTTCAACCCGTTATCATCTTGTCGCATCAAATGAAAATCAATAAAACAACTGCTTGGCGCACTCATGTACAATGGATAAACGGGCAAACTTCGTATCAGGCATTAAATTACAGCGATGCTGCGAATCCTTCACCCGTCTATTACAAGTACCTTCCCAATTATTTGTCGCAAACCGGCGATACGGCTGCGGCTCGCCTTACTAATGAGCAATGGCTATTACTGCCCCCACAACTCGATTTCGACAAAATGATTCATTTAAATCAACTCAATTTGTACTCCATCGATCCAAATGTAGTTGATACGCAAGCAACAAGAGCTCGCTTCATACTTGAAAGAAAGGTCGATAAGTTACAACAATGGCAATACAACACGTTGTTTAACACCCGCATTAATGGTTTGTTTCTAAGCACTGGTATAACTGCTGCCTATCAATCTAATCGCCGCTATAAAGAACTAGCCGACTTACTTGGAGCCACTTTTTGGCTCGACTACGATACATTTGTTAACGCTGGCAATGATTCACTCAAACAAAACAATCTCGATGCACCAGATAAACCGATAGGCATAAACCAGCGCTTTGGTTATGATTTCTCCCTCCAAACTATAAATACAACCTTTTGGTTGCAGTTAGAACATACAGGCAAACATGTCGATTATTATTTGGGTGGACAATGGATTGAAAGCCGAATCTGGCGAGAGGGATACATGCGAAACGGCAAATTTCCAAACAACAGTTTTGGTAAGAGCAGAGTGATGCATTATGGCACACCATGCGGTAAAGCAGGTGGGATTTATAAAATAAATGGAAGGCACTTTATTACAATGGCAATAACAGCATTTCTAAAATCACCAACCGCTTTATTTATTTTCCCCTCACCGAATACACGCAACACGCTCGTTCCAGTTGCGCCTTCCTTTCATCGTAGCGCTGAATTAGCTTATGAATGGCGTATTCCAGGATGGCGTGGACGAATAACAGGTTTCTATACAAGCACCCAAATGGCATCTCAAATGCAAACCTATTGGCACGATGGTTTCAATTCGATGGTGAACCAACTAACCATATTCAAGCACCAGGTAGGCAAAGGATTGGAAGGCTTTTTTGAACACGCCATCACAGGCACACACCTCTTTACACTTTGCTGGTATATTGGCGATTTCAGACACAAAGGACCGGCTACCCTCAGCGCCTGGCAAGACAATGCCGATACACTATTATTTAATCAATTCACGGCTTATCTCTCCAATTACCATACTGCTAATGGTCCAGATAAAGCGATCAGTTGTTCTTACAAATTCACGGCCAAACGGTATTGGAACATTGGAGGGCATATTGGTGCGACCAACGGCAACTACAGTGTTATCAATCCATTGAAGCGTACCACCTATGCCACAGGCAAGTACCTTGAAAATGAAATACGCATCGTACAAAAAATAATACAACAAGAACGTTTACCACCAGCCATCTTAAGTGGACTCGTTGGGGGATGGTCGAAACGTTTTCATCGCAAATACACGTTGGCCATTATGGCTAGCATCAATAACCTCCTTAATCAGCGGAAAGTAATTCGTTCTGTAGAAGCCTTACGATTTGACCCCGCTTGGCCCGATCGCTTTAGCAACCGGTTAACTATTAGCAACGGAATACAAATGAACCTTAACCTCACCTTTAGTTATTAAAAATGAAAAACACCCTTCTCTTTCTTATCTCTTTTTGTGTGGCCTGTAGCAAAACATACGACATACCCCCTCTAAAGCCAGTAGCCTCGGGGCCCGCAATTAACATTGCTCAGATCAAAGCTAAATTCAAAACAGGCCAAACATATACTTTTCAAAATGACAGCAATCTTTATTGCGTTATTACCGCTGATGAAACTTGCGGAAATCTATACCAGGAGCTGTATGTAAAAGACGTAACGGGTGGACTACACATCGGACTGACAAGTGGTGGTGGATTATTCACGGGAGACAGTATTCGGATCAATTTAAAAGGCGCAACTCTGCAAGAAGACAACCGTTTAATAACAGTGGATGGCATCCCTCCAGAAACCAATATTGTCAAATTTGCTTCTGGATGGAACGTGCAACCTGTCAAGCGTCCCCTTTCAGATTTAATTGCCAATACCAATGCAACCAATACGGCACAGTCCCTTTTGGTTGAAATCAGCGATGTAGCGTTTGTAGCAGCTGACCGCAACCAATTCTTTGCAAACGAAGCAACACGAACGGCGTTAACAAGAACGCTTAACACGTGTGACGGCATCCAGTTGATAGTTAGAACCAGCGGTTATTCTCTTTTAGCAGGAAAACGTACACCAAGTGGAATGGGCAGTATAACTGGCATCCTCAGTCAGTATGGCACCACCTTTCAACTCTTGGTAAGAAGTGTTTCAGACATCAACATGAACCTCCCTCTTTGTGCAGAGCCTAAGATCTATTTGCTGAAGGACTTCAATGATAATAGTCTTACCAGTGGTGGTTGGTCCACCCAAACGATTTCAGCCAACGTCAATTGGAGCATTAGTAGTAATGGTGCTGCTTCGCCTTTTGCCCGTATTTCTAATTATTCGTCAAGCACCAATCCAAAAAACACACCTTGCGAAACCTGGCTGCTTTCTCCAGCAATCGATTTATCTTCCGCAGTAACGCCAGTTTTAACAATTCGGCATGCACACGACTTCGCTGGTAGTGGACTCGAAATATATTCCTCCACACGCTACATCTCTGGAAAGCCCACCTTGAATGAATGGAGAAGGATGGACTCCTTAACAGGGCCACTGGGTTTTACCTTTATCACGGCTGGGCCTTATTACCTTTCAAATGAAAAAGGCCAGAACTTTCGTATCGCCTTTCGTTACCGAGGTACCGCGAATAATGGCGCCACATGGCAAGTGGATGATATCCGTTTGTTTGAAAAATAAAAAAGCCGGCAGTTTTGTGCCGGCTTACTAAACACTAGTCAAATTATTCGACGCCCAATTTCAGCGCGTATTGTTGACCATTCGCATCATTCAATTGAATAAGGTAGATGCCCTTAGCTAAACCACTAATGCTTTGCATTTCACTTGGTGCAACCTGCACTTCGTGCATCAATTGACCGTTCAGCGTCATTACCTTTAGCACAGCCTGAAATGGCACAATAATTTCGAAGCCGCCTGAGATGGTTTTTAAATCAACATTGGCCTGATTTAAAGTGGCAATTCCCTCACAGGTACTCACAGTCACCGTGTTTTTAGCAGTTGCAGAGCAGCCTTGCACTGTGGTATAAACATAAGAAAGGGTGTGTGTACCGGCGCCAGCAGTGGATGGTTTAAAGAAATTACCCGTCACACCACCACCTGAAAATACCCCATTACTTGGATTACCATTCAATGTAACAATTGGTGCATTTGTACAGTAGAACAACTTTGTCAACGTGAAAGTTACTGTTGGTTTTGGATTCACTTGTATATTGCCTTGAGCAATGGTTGTACAAGCACCGCTTGTAAGGGAATACGTAATGGTTTGATTACCCGCCCCTGCTACTGACGGATCAAAGGTTGCATTAGAAGTTGAAGTACCATTACCACTGAACAATCCACCAGTTGGCGTCACTGTAATGGTAATAGGAGCTGCATTTTCACAAATCGACATTGGCAGTTGCATTTGTGGAACCGTTAAAGAGGCAACATTGACCGCTTGTGTAACTATACCCACACATCCATTATTATCAGTGTAGACATACTGCACTGTAAAGGAGCCAACACCAGAAATGGTTGGATCAAACGATCCTGAATTAATCGCTTGTCCACTAAAATTGCCACCAAATGGATTACCAATTAATGGCACTGGATTTTGATTGGTACACATATTGGATGGAAGGCCTGTTATAGAAGGCACAGGCAAGGCGTTCACATTTACAGTGATGCTTCCTGTCCGAAAACAACCTACTCCTGTGATGCCTGATACCGCTTGAGTAAATGAAGAAGTAGCATTTATAACCTGCACACTGGTTGAACCACTCGGTGCACTCCAAGTATAAGTATTGGCGCCAGAAGTTGAAAGCGTTACATTGGTACCAGCACAAACATTCGTTGCACTTGCAACAATGGTGAGCGCGGGTTGAGCAGTAAGCGAAGTGGTAACTTGGTAAGTGCCGGTTACAATACAATTAGCAGCATCAGCAGCGGAATAAGTATATACACCCGCAGCCAAGGAGTTTTGCTGCGCAGTTAACTGTGGAGGAGTGGTATTAACCGTGTAGGAATAAGGCCCAACGCCTCCGCTCGGTGTTATGGTTGCACTACCGTTAAATCCGTTAGCACACGTGACGGGGGAAGTTGCTGCCGAAAAACTAGGGGCAGCGGTGCCTGCCAGTGCCATAAACACCATGCGAGGTGTAGAACTTGTATTTTGGAAAATGAGGCGTTTAATCTGCTTGGTGCGACTCGTACAGTTCAATACCAAATCAATATTGAATAATTTCGGATTACCACTGGCATTCGATGGAGTAGTTCCAGAACGATTCACACGATCAAACCCTGCTAAAACCGCAGTATTACTAGAGAACCAATCAGGAAAACTCTGATTGGTAAACGTCTGAGTGGTATTATCCGTGAAGCGAACCGTAAAGTTAAATACAGAAGTCCCTTCTGTGCTAAATCCGAGTAAACTCAACGCACCATAAGCGGCAGGATTAACCACCGTAACAGAATCAATCATTCCTCCCGTCAGATAAACAACATTACCTGCAGTATATGTTTGCAGTTGGTAGGTCCTACTAGAGGCTGCTACCACGCCATTGTTGGGTAATCCTGTTGACACATTGAACAAAGCACCATAGGCTACAGAATACATCACAAAATTACTTCCATCAATTGGTCCACTCGTGGTTGACAATGCCGTGGTGTTTTCTGCTACTGCATCAAAAGTGTAACCTGTTGTCGCAATTGGAGAAAACACTTGTGCATTACACAAACTAATAAATAAAAGGGAGGAAAATAGGGAAATTAGTTGACGCATGTTGGATAGTTTTATGCCTTAAAGATAAGATTTTATAAAGATAAAAATTACCCAACTTTACAATTAAGGGCAGGCATCGATTGCTCTTTTCCTTGGCTTTGGCAGTGCTTTTTTGCCCTTTAACCTCAAATGCAGCGCTGATTTCGATTTTCTTTTTTCTACAATAACTTCTCGCTCTGCCCTTGCCTGGTAATCCAGACAAGGGCAGTCAGAAGACACCGTTTTTTTAGAGCTGCAAGCCCATTGCAACATCAACAAAAAACTAACGCACAATTTCCACTTGCGTTGCAGGCACCCAGCTTTTGAATTCATTGGTATAATACAAATAGGCTGATGATGCTGGTGAAGTGTACATTCCAGGGATTTCTGCTTT
>CANGWA010000151.1 GCA_947457335.1 Sphingobacteriaceae bacterium | reverse complement strand
GGACTGGATTCATATGAATGGCGTGGATTATAATCCCGTGCTGGACCAAATTGTTTTGAGTTCACACAATTTGAATGAATGGTATATCATTGATCATAGCACCACCACCGCAGAAGCTGCATCGCACAGTGGTGGCAACTCCGGTAAAGGTGGTGATTTGTTGTTTCGTTGGGGAAATCCAGCGGCATACGGCGCAAGTGGCTCAACCATTTTTGATGTGACCCACGATGCCCATTGGATACCAGAAGATTGTCCAAACGCCGGATACCTTGCTGGTGTTAATAACCGTGGACAAACGAGTCCCTCTACAAAAACCACCGCCGACAATGTAATTACACCGCGCTCTGGATTTAATTATACACGCACCGCAGGAAGTGCCTATGCCCCCTCCACCTTCAGCAATCGGTATATCACTACTGGCTACACCACCAACATGGGCAATACCGAACAATTCCCCAACGGTAATCAAATGATTTGTCTTGCTACCGTAGGAAGTATTATCGAAGTGGATGCTTCGGGGAATGTATTGTGGACCAAATCCACAGGAGGCACCACCCCCCAGGCACACCGCTACTCGACTTGTTACATCAACAATCCAGCACCAACAACGCCAAGTATTACAGTTACTGGAAGTGTACTATCTACCGCAACTGCAGCCAGTTACCAATGGTACCTTGATGGATCTGCCATTTCAGGTGCTACCTTACAATCGTTAACACCAACTATCACCGGTAAGTACTTGGTGCGCACTACAGACAGTAACGGTTGTGTGTATGTGTACTCAGCCATGAAATCGTATTCTGTTGATGGCGGCACTGGTCCAATTGACACTGGCATCGATACACAGTCCCTTGAAAACGGTTTCAGCGTTTATCCAAATCCAAGTAACGGTCTCTACACCGTGGAAGTACCTGTTGTTTGCACCATTACCATCACCGACATTACCGGAAAAACAATTGAAGCCGCTGTTTATGATCATACCGTTGACATCCAAAACGTGCCCGCTGGCATTTACCTATTGAATGCCCGCACCGAATCAGGTATCACACTTACACGTAAACTCATAAAAAACTAGTTATGAAAAAAATAATCCTTATCGCCCTTCTCTTCGCTGCAACCAGCCAAGCGTTCGGCAAAAAAGTAAAGTTTGCTGTAGACATGGCTGGTCAAACCATTAGCACCAACGGCGTACACATTGTTGGTGATTTTCAAGCCGCAGCTGGCATTGGTCCCGATTGGGACCCCACCACTGCCTTGCTAACCAAGGAAGGCACTAGTACTATTTACAGCATTATCGTCACTATTCCTGCCTTTAAAAAATACGAATACAAATTCATCAATGGCGACCAAACCTATGAAGCTGAATTTGTTCCCGATGAATCACGCGTGGGTACCGTTAATGGCGACATTGTAGACAATCGCTGGATGTATGTGGATTCTCTTGCCAATGACACCACTTATGCGGGTGCAGTTTTATTCGCAGCCAATGCCCCTACGGGAAAATTATTGTTGCGCTTCAAAATTGATTTGACAGGCAGTGGTGCCATATCAGCTAATGGCGTTCACGTTGGCACTAGTTACCAAGCTACAGCATACGACGCTTCGAAATTGCGCATGTATTCTTTCGGAAACAATGTGTACGATATACAGCAATATGTGACTGCCGGCACTATTGGATACATTTTCTTCAATGGTAACGCCAGCGGCACCACAGAAACCGTTCCTTCTAGCTGCTCAGTAAATGGTAAAAGAAGTATTACACTTAGCAGGGATACGGTGCTACCTTCGTTGTGTTTCTCTGCCTGTGCCGCCTGCGTGGGCGCTGGTATTCAAGAGCAATCGGCTTCAACCCTGAAACTGTATCCAAATCCTGCCAACGGTCAAGTCACACTGCTGCTTCCTGCAGCTGAAACAACTATTTCTATCAGTGATATGAGCGGGCGAACTTTGTTAAGCCTTAAGAGCAGTGGTGAAACACAAATTGACCTTAACACGCTCACAAAAGGCGTTTATTTCGTGAGAGCCGGACAGCAATACGCTAAACTACTTGTTGAGTGAGGAACAACTTGACATACCTGCTTATTCTGGTAGTGGCTGCTCTATCTGGTCAGACATCCTTTTACGACGCAGCCACTATCCAGAAAATTGAACTTCAGTTTAGTTTCACGAATTGGGATTACCGACTCGATACCGCTAAACTAGGCGCTGATGGTTATGTCATGGCCGATTACGTTTTATTGAATGGTAGTCGTTACGACAGCGTGGGTGTTAAATACAAAGGCAATAGTTCGTTTGATTCCACGTTCAAAAAAAATCCAGTACACATTGAATTGGATGCTTTTAAAACGGCCGATTACCAAGGTGTACGCGATATTAAACTCAACAACGCTTATGCCGATCCATCGCTTGTAAGAGAAGTAATGGCCTATACAACAGCAAGAAATTACATGAATGCACCGCAAGCTAATTTTGCTAAACTCTATATCAATGGTCGCTATATTGGCTTGTATACGAATGCAGAATCAATTAATAAAGCTTTCTTGTCCCGCCATTTTTACAGCAATACCGGCGTCTTTGTAAAAGGTAATCCTGAACTAACTCCTTCGCCCAGTGTCAAAAGTAATCTCAAATACCTTGGTACTGACACCTCCCTCTATAAACCTTATTATGAACTTAAAAGTGATACAGGGTGGGGACAACTAGCTAATTTATGCGACGTGTTGTCGAACAATCCATCGCAAGCCGCCTCGGTAATGGACATGGATCGGGCCCTATGGATGCTCGCCCTCAATACCGTCTTAGTCAATTTAGATAGTTACACTGGCGCCTTTGCACAAAATTATTACGTCTACAAAGATGGCACTGGACGGTTCAATCCAATTATGTGGGATTTAAACATGAGCTTCGGTGGGTTTCCATTTTTAGGCAGCAGTAATACCAGTTTAGGAAGTTTGAGTATTGCCAATATGCAAGTACTAGCCGTTGGCTCCCATTCAGCTGATGCTTACTGGCCGCTCATAAAAGCCGTATACAGCGACGCAACCTGGAAACGCATGTACTTCGCCCATATTAAAACGTTAAGTGAGGAACTAATCGCTACTGGCACGTATAGCCAATCTTTCTCCACCTACACCACCCTGGTACAGCAAGAGGTAGCTGATGATACGTGTAAATTTTTTACAACTACACAATTCAACAATTCATTTAATACCAATATTTCCGTAGGTAGTTATTCTGTTCCCGGCATTCAACCCTTGATGTCGGCGCGGTTAAATTACCTCAAAACTACCGAGGTTTATACCAATGTATCACCTACCATTTCTGGCGTATCTGCTAGTATCAATGGTGCGCAAGTAGTAATAACCGCCACCGTGAGTGGGGTGGGCAGTGGACAAGTAGTAATTGGTTACCGCAGCGATGAACGTTCAGCCTTTACAAAAACGTTCGCCTACGATGATGGTGCACACAACGATGGCGCCGCTGGTGATAATGTGTACGGTTGTTTCATTGCTTTCACAGGTAATTTTATGCAGTACTATGTGTACGCTGAAAACACCAGTGCTGGCATCTTTTCACCCGAACGAGCCGAACACGCGTTCTATCAACTTGAACGCTATCCGCTACCTATAAGTGGAGATTTAGTAATAAACGAGTTTTTAGCAGAAAACACCAGTGATGTGCGCAACGAATACCATTTGTTTGAAGATTGGATCGAACTCTATAATAACAGCGATCACACTATTCGTTTAGATGGCGTATATCTATCTGACGAAAACGACAATTTGCCAATCTATCGCTTTCCCATTGGCACCTCGCTAGGATCCCATCAATATGTCACCGTTTGGGCCGACAACCTATCACCAAAAACACAATTGCACGCCAACTTTAAACTCAATACCGAAAGTGGTCAAATCATCGTAAGCAATGGCTGTTATGTACAATATGATGCGGTGACATACACCAATCAAGAAAAAAACCGCTCCCTTGCTCGTTGCCCCGATGGCACCGGTGTCTTTAAACAACTCGTGCCCACTTGGTCCTTTCAAAACTGCGTTGTGGGTGTTGAAGAAATAACTGCAACCAAAAAGTTGCAGGTATATCCAAACCCTGCTAATACGAGCATCAGCATCGCCTGCGAGTGCAACCAAATGGTTGCAGTACATACTATCATGGGCCAATTGATAGCGCAACTACCAGTTGAAGGGCAAGCAGAAATAAATACAAGTCAATGGGCGCAAGGCATGTACCTCGTGTCTACCGACACCGAAACATTTAAACTGATCATCACACATTAATATGAATAATAGACTATTTTCGGCACTGGTTCTTTTAAGCAGTGTTTTGTTGAGTTGTAAAAAAACAGCGGGTGAAGGGGGACAGGCTACCATCAAGGGCAAGGTGTGGGTAGAAGACTGGAACGCGGGTTTTACCATAAAGAATGGCGAATATGCCGGGGCCGATTACGATGTTTACATTATTTACGGCGATGATGCCAGTTATGGCGATAAAGCGAGTGCTAGTTACGACGGACAATTTGAATTCAAGTATCTTCGTAAAGGCGATTATAAAGTGTATGTTTATTCAAAAGATAAAACCCTTAATTCCCAATCGGGTGATACCGTATTGGTGAAAAATGTTACTGTCAGCGAACGCAAACAAACTGTTGCCCTCGAAACCTTTACTGTTTATAAATAATGAACCGTCTCCTCTTCCTATTCCTCGTTATCAGTTGCTCCATCCCAAGTATGGCGCAAAAGCGAAAAGACCTGAAAAAGCTAGGCATTAAATCCAGCGTGTCAACTGAAATTACCGCTACCGGAACCATTACCACCTCTAAAGAGGTATACAATGCTGAAGGACGCGTCATTGAAGCGTATGATTACAGCAAGGAAGGCCAATTGAAAAGCATCAAGCGCTATAAATACAACAGGGAGGGTGATGTTACCGAAGAAACAGAATTCACTCCAAATAATGTGCTAACAGAAAAACACGTCTATGTATACAACGCTATGGGCGATAAAACAGAAGAAATCACCACCGATGCAGTTGGAAAACAGAAAAAAAAGGAAGTCTATGTTTACGATGCACGTGGATTGAAAATTGAAAAAAAGACCTACGACGCCGACAATAAACTGGTATCCACCAAACGTTTTAGTTACCTGACAAAATAACTTGTCTAACTTAACCAACATACTCAACGCATTTGCTCCCATCACCTTGGAGGCAATGGAAAACGTGCGCCTCATGAATCGCACCGATTCCAAATACGTCTTTCGGTACAGCCAACTAGAAGCGCTTTTACAATTGCTGCAACCAAATTACCGTGTGGTAGAAATACTAGGCGAACGTGCGCTTTCGTACGACACCATGTATTACGACACGGCAGCGCGCGACTTGTACCTGCACCATCACCGTGGAGCGTTGAACCGCTATAAAATTCGTCACCGCACTTATATCAGCAGTGGCATCGGTTTTTTAGAAGTCAAATTCAAAAACAACCACGGCCGAACAAATAAAGAACGCATCAAATGCGCCATGCCACCCACCGCATTTGACAACGATTCAGCCAAATTCATCCGTAAGAAAACACCTTTTTCACACGAACATCTGCTACCCGTGCTCAATGTCTTTTATCGTCGCATTACCCTAGTTGGCAAAACCGCTGCCGAACGGATAACGTTCGATTTAGACTTGACCTTTAGCGGCAATGGCCACACGCAAAAAATGGATTACCTGGTAATTGCCGAAGTAAAACAACCCGGCAAGCTAAAAACGCCTATTAGCGAGGCCCTGCGCCAATTGCGTATTAAAGAAGGGGGACTAAGCAAGTACTGCATGGGCATGATTTCAGTTTATCCCGAACTGAAACAGAATAATTTCAAAAGAAAGTTATATACCTTAGATAAGTTAAAATATGAGCCAATTATTTAGTCTCTTACAAATTAGCGATGACGCTTTATTAAGTGGTTTAGAAGCCGTGCAAAAAGTTTCACTCAAACTCATTGTGCGTTTAATTATTGATTTCGCCGCAGTAATCGTATTGGTGAGGGGGGTGTACTTTCATGTGCACAAGCGCCGCGAACACTTTTTTACCTACTTCATTTTCAATCTCGTTATATTCTTGATTTGTTTCTTGCTCAACAAGGTCGACTTAAGCATGGGCGCTGCGTTTGGTCTTTTCGCCGTGTTTAGCATGTTACGTTACCGTACCGAAGACATTAGCATTCGCGATATGTCGTACTTGTTTTTAGTTATTGCCATGGGCCTCATCAACGCCGTTACAAAAATCAAGGGGGCCAGCGATGAATTCGAGTATTTGTTTCTTGCCATCATCAACGTTGTTATCATTGTAATTGCGTGGGCCCTCGAAAGTCCACTGCTCATTCGCAAAGAATCAGTGCAAACCATCACCTACGACAACATTGAATTAATTAAATCTGAGCACCGCGAAAAATTACTCGACGACTTAAAGAGCCGAACAGGACTT
>CANGWA010000150.1 GCA_947457335.1 Sphingobacteriaceae bacterium | reverse complement strand
TTCCAAAGGCTTATAGCGGCCATTACCAATTTATAATGATGGTTTTTATCTGTCGTTCCTTTTTTTGATACCATCCTATTGCAAGCGAAACAAATAACCTCAAGATTTGAAAGAGTGTGATTTTTTGCATTCCCATCAATGTGATTGAAGGACAACCTCATCTGGCTATGGCATTTTTGACATTTAAAATCAGCCTCTACAAGTTTTTGCCACAAATCCTGACTTGAAGGCGCGCTATGACCGAATGTCGAAAGTCTACACCAATTCTGCCTTGTAGCTGGAGGCGGCGGCGGTGAAACCAAATTAAGTATGGATTTTATTGCGTCTTCTTCGCTAACATCCAAAAATATCATCAATTCTTTTAGCTTTTCCATATGTGTCATGAGTGTTGTTATGCTAAATATTCTTTTTAGTGCGAGCCGATATTTACACAAATCTTATAAAGATGATCTAACAAAGTCTCAATCTTTGAGTAGTCATAATTAATGTCTTTGTGTATTAGGCTCAAAAACTTTTTAGTGTATGTCGTTTTATCTTCTAGAGCTCCTTGGTACATACCTATAGAGTCAATATAAGAAGACCATCTTACGCGAGGCTTAGATTGACTTAAGTCTAAGTAGCATTCTATGGAAGCTGCTTTGCCATTAATATTTTCTTTGCGCTCTCCGCTTGGACCTATTGTATCAAATTTTCTAAAAGCAGGAATATCTGGAAGTTTAGCCGCTACAATATTTTTTGGTAATGATAATTTTTTAGTATCTTCATATCTACTAATACCTGCAGCATCGTTGTCATAAAGAAAAATTACTCTATTTAGAATTCCTATGCTGACTAAACGCTTGCAAAATTTATATAAAGACTCCGTACCATCAAAGTGCTGCCCTTTATCTACATCTATGAACTGAAAGAAATCCTCATAATCTTTTCTTAGACAAGATATTGCGGTTTTAATGATTTTAGTATCTGAGCTTCCCTCAGTAATTATTAAGAATTTTTGTTGCTGATCTAACTCAGACAAAAAATCTTTGCGGGCTGCCCATCCGCTTTTTACTAACTCACCAAATGGGTAAACAATAGGTATATCTAGGTTTTTAGGGTTCTCAGCAAGTAATCTTAGTTTAGCATATGGAGAAAAAATATCTAAAGCCGTTTCTAAATCCCAATAATCTGGACGGCTGCCACCATTACGGTATTCATGGTATCCAAACTTATCAATTATTTCTTGGGGTATATATTTGTTTTCTGCAGAATCAGACCATTTGCCTGTGACGGAACTTATATCCACATTTTTTATAATGTCATAAAACTGTTTGAAGGTTGGAGCGTTTTCAACAAACTCTTTCTTGGCTATGTTGTATTCAGCCTTAACTTTTTCCATGGTATAACCAAGTAATTCAAGCCTACATATTGTATTTCGTAATGGGCGCGAATAACCATCCCTCTTTAGTGGTTTTTCGTATCCGTAATCTTTAACTTTTCCTAAATCAAATTTTTGGAACAAATTAGAATGGTTATAAAAACCATGGTTTTTACCCCAATCAATTTGAAACCGACCTAAGTATAGATGAATATAAGTTCCCATTAATTTACACCTTTTTGTAAAACTAATTTATCGTAGGTATTAATGGTTGCCACAATGATATTCGAACCAATAAAAACGCCTGTAAAACATATGGTTGAATAAGTTGCAAAGCAAGAATTTTATATATTCGAACCTATGATTTGAGGGTATCTGCGAACCTCAGAGGCTCGGCGTTAAATGGCGGAGGGGATGAGATTGACGCTTCGCCTACTGGCTTCGCGCCCTTCGGGTCCCGAGCTTGCGCTCGGTTCCCAAAATGTCTGCTGACATTTTGTCGAACTACGTTCTCATCCCACATTATTCCGCCATTAAAAAAGCCCCATGAAGGGGCTATTTTAATGGCGGGGGGATGACAGCCTAACAATCTGCTGTAATCAGCGCCAATAAACAATTTCATGAAATAACGTCAAAAATCTACTCGTTTTTCTACTCGCAAATAGAGTGGATTTCAACGTGCGTTGTTAGAAGATGTTGGATAATGTGCAACAAACAGATTTAGGGGCATTCATGTCAGAAATTGCAATGGCAACACCATTAATTCTTCTAATGGTCTTTGTAATTATTGGTTTTATCTACCACAGAAGCCGTAAGAAAAGAAAACTTAAACCGGTAAATATAATTCGATGGTTAATGATACCCGAAGAAGAAGTCAGGTATCAAGTGGAAGAATATTCAACGCTCAGAATGACCAGTTCCGCACGTGGGGAGGCAGCTGCATGGTTTTTGTTTTTTTTATTTTTTGCCTTAATTACTCTCCTGGGTTCTTATGGCTCAGATGATTATTCCATCAAAATAATGGGCATCGATAGAGCCAATCCTTATGCAGTCGCTATTTACTACGCGGTGTATACGTTGATGTTGTTAGTTCTTGCTTATTACTTATGTAGAGGAAGCATAGCGGCAATTCTAATTGCGATGCTTTATTGGACTCTTGCCGCTGTTGATGCTTGGATGGGGGAGCAACTCCCTAAAGCTGCTATTCTCGTATTTTGGGTAGCTTTTATGCGTGGGCTATTCTTGGCATATAAAGTAGAACGGGCACGCAAACAGTTCAAAACGACATGAGTCCCAAGTTATACATCCGCATCTTTGTTTTTGGATCCGCCATTATTCTGGGCGGTGTTGCGCTGATTAAATCTGATTTACCGGAATTTCAGGTTGATAAACTAAAAACAGAAATTGTCTTTCGCGAGTATCAATCGCTACTGCAACAAGGTAAAATTGAGCCAGTTAGTTTTCCCTGCATAGATAAAAACGATCCTAGTAATCAATTTTACAAAGACCTTTCTGAATATCAACGCTCGCAACTTGAGGTGAATTGGCGCAAACCTGAGTATCTCGCCGCTGTGTGTCTTGAGCAGCATCGTCCAGAATTATATAGCCGGATAATCAAAGATCGTCAGCAAGAACTGGAAAAGGCGGCCGCTGATTTTTATGAAACGAAGTCAGTTGAGGGATTGAATAAGATCATCATAACAAGTCTCAGCTTGATCGCCGTGCTAGGATCATTACTTGCGTTATTGTGGCTTATTTCCCAGCTAATTTCGGAATACTACAAAGACCCTAAAATAATTCTAATGCGGTATTATAACACTCTGAGATCGCTGCCTTATTTCTATGGGCAAATATTGACATCGATGCCTTGTCACTGGGGTTTTTGCCTGTTTCCGGTGTTGGCAACGATTATCGTCACGCTATTCCCTTCGGAAGAGTACGAATACTATCAGTTGCTACGCGTTATAGTTTGTTTCTCGGCGGCGTGGGTTGCTCACTGTGAGTATAAGAAGCATGCGTCAATTACCAACTTTGTTAAGCTATTCGCTGCCACTGCCTTGCTTTATAATCCGATATTTATTGTGCATTTATCAAGGGATATATGGTTTGGCCTGAATCTGATTGTTGTCGGCTTATTTCTTTATTATCCAACTAAATCGGCTGGGAAAATCATTTCGCTCAATAAAAGGCAAAAGATCGGAGTCATTGTCGCTTTAATGATTGTCGTATCTTTGATGTATAGTTTTCAACATGAGTTTTGTCGAAGATGCAATGATGATAGTCTCATAAAATCACTCATCAGGTAATCCCTCCTTTCGGGAGAGTCAAAATCCTGGAATTATTATACGTTCATATTCACCTACCCACCCGTAATTCTAACAGGGGGGGGGTGTCCCCACCCACTTTTACAGCAAAGACACACCCCCCTATGATTTTTGCTCCACGTTTGTCGTGATTGGCGTAACGTCAATAACTGGCTGGCTGTTTGGCAAGGGTTTTATGCTGTTCGGCGGTGCAGGGATGGCGCAAGTAACCGTAAAATTCACATCACCCATTACATCTATGGGTATAAGTCTTGAAAAAAGACGAAAAAATACGGTTTTATTCTCATTACTCTCTGCTGCCCATGCTGCCAATCCATCGGCTCCACCAAGTTGGTTGAAGGCGTAGTTAAATGCCTCCTTAGCGGTGCGGGTAAGTTTATTACTTACACCTCGTTTTCTGCCTCCTGTTTTTTTCTTTTTCATCTATTTTTTCCTACTATAGACCGCGTATCTTGCCGAAGATACGAAGATCACATGATTCTTGGAGGCATACCTTCGGTATTTGCCTGTTATCTTCGTGAAGATATGACTCATGAATCAATGCTATCTTCTGGTTCTTCATAAGGCTTCGGGAGATTCCATAGCCAACCACCGCCCATGCCCTGCTTTTTGCGTATGACACCAAGTTTGGTAGCGGCGCGTTGAATGGTAGCTTTGCCATAACCACCACCCTCGGCCTGTACATAGACATCATTTGCCATCATTGGATTATTGGTTAGTAGATCACGAAGAAACTGTATTGCGCCATTGGTCGCGGTGGGCTTTTCTTCTGGCTCTGGATTTAAGATTTTCTTGGCATCAACCAATCCATCATGGAAGTATACGCAGGAAGTATTTATTCCCTCCGACAAAACCACCCCTTTAATCTCAAAGGCGAATCCATTGTAGTCATTGCCAATATTATTTTTGAGGGGAAGAAAATAACGGAGTTCGGGATTCTTCGTATCTTTGATCACGGTGTATGCAGCCCTAGCAGCCGCTACCATCCCAATGCTTCCAATAACCCTGTCTAGCGGGCTTTTCTTATCATCCTTACTATTGTGGGTAATCATCACAATAGCAACACCATGCTCTTCAGCAATGGCACTGAGCTGCATCATTAACCCGCGTATCTCAGCATTCTTATTGCTATCCACCTTGCCTAAATAGGCACTAACGGGGTCAACAATAACGAGTTTAACGTTACCTTGCCGACTGCCGATAGCATTACTAAGACGCTTAATATCTTGTGATAAATCCAACCCTCGCTTACTAACGCTTCCATCAGCCGCATGAATATTCACGGCTTGAAGGACATGACAGAGGCTTTCAACTGCACCAGTGGCTAATAATCGTGGCTTAATGGTGTCTGCGACATCATCTTCAGCAGAGAGGAATATTACCTCACCTTGAGGAGCCTTGGAGTAGGTATCAGGCCAATATAAACCCTGCGTCACGATAGATGCCAACCATGCCGTAAGCTGGCTTTTGCCAAGCCCAGGATTTCCTGCAATCACCGTAATCTTGCTACAGGCAATGCGGCCTTCCCATAGCCATTCTATAGGTTTCATCTGAATATCGCTCATACAGGTTAGTTCGACATCTGACATAGTTATTTCCACCACGTCACTAGGGCGTTAAAACCTTCCTGACGTGCATCAAAATCTAGGAAATCTGTCCAGTTTCCCTCATCATCTTCAGCGGTGATGATTAGCAATACCCGATGCCCCTGAAATGCCATTTTGTTTAGGTCGTATAAATTCGGAATGTTCTTCCGAATCAAGATATTACAAGCATCACAATACAAAATAGCCTTCATCAAAGCGTCATATCTGCAATATCGAAATGCAACTGATTCGTGCCGATATTTTAGCGAATCAATAACGGTAATTTTTGAATTTTGTAAGGATCCGAACGGCAAATAATGATCGATAGAATATACGGTGCTTAATACCCGTAAGTTATCGTCAAGCCCAGCGTGCGGTATTGGGAGTTGTTCGATATTAGTCATTGGCTGCCTCCACGAGTCGCGCTAACCCTTGAGGCAATCCACTCATCAATTTCTTGAGATTGCCACCCTACACAACGTAACCCAAGCTTAATTGGTGGTGGGAAATCTCCATTTTTGATAAAGGCATAAATAGAGCTTCTACTGAGGCCTGTGCGCCGTTTAACTAAGTCGAGCCTTAAAATTGTATCAGACATTATTGTTTCTCCTTGTGCTGTTATGCACAGCTAGGGAAACATAAAAATTCTACTGGTTATAGATGTGATAAAATCTTGACCACATGAATAAACCACATGATTTATTATTTATGTTTATTAGATGGTTATCGCCTAATCATGTGGCAATCGGACGGCCTGATTTTTGCCATGCTGGATACCTCTTAGTCACCTCAGGCCAAATGGTTCGGTCAAAATGCCATTTAGTAACACCATATTCTTTGGCTGCATATTCTTGTAAGGAGACTTTAGTTTTTCCTGATCTTTTTTGAGGATCATTTTCAACCACTGATTTCAACCATTTCCAACACGAAGCGATCTTAACTTCATCATTAAAATTGAGCGTTGATAACATCTCAGGCAATGGCTCCAGCTGGCTTTGTTTATAAACCCACTCGCAAATTGTACGAGGTTCAAAAAATAGCTCATCATTTTTGATTGCAAGCGCATTAATTTTTTTTGCATTAACGTGCCTATTTATAGCATTTAACGTTTAATTAGCTATTATTGTATAGGTGTGTTATGGGGGGGTAAGTATGCGCCATAGCACGAAGAGTTACAGTGATGATTTACGTCAGCGCGTTGTGGATGCGCGGTGTTCCGGGATGAGTGTCGATGATGTTTCG
>CANGWA010000149.1 GCA_947457335.1 Sphingobacteriaceae bacterium | reverse complement strand
ATCACCATAAAGTGCTTAGCATGCACTGCTCTGCCAACATTGGTAAAGATGGTGATACCGCCATTTTCTTCGGTCTCTCTGGTACTGGTAAAACCACCTTGAGCGCAGATCCAATGCGTAAACTTATTGGGGATGATGAGCACGGCTGGAGCGATAAAGGGGTGTTCAATTTTGAAGGGGGATGCTACGCAAAATGTGTGGATCTTACTGCAGAGAAAGAGCCACAAATCTTTAATGCCATTCGCTTCGGCTCATTACTCGAAAATATCGGCTGCTATGAGGGCACTACTACTGTCGACTATTCCGATATTTCGCGTACCGAAAACACAAGGGTAAGTTATCCTGCTCAATACATTGATAATGCAGTAACACCTGCGGTTGGAGATATGCCTAAAAACATTTTCTTCCTCACTTGCGATGCGTTTGGTGTTCTTCCTCCGATCAGCAAGCTCACTACCGGTCAGGCAATGTACCACTTCATCAGCGGTTATACCGCAAAGGTGGCTGGTACTGAAATGGGCATCACTGAGCCAACTACAACTTTCTCAGCTTGTTTTGGTAAAGCATTTCTACCGCTTCACCCGACCAAGTATGCTGAATTGTTGGGCGAGAAACTGAAAAAACACAAAGTAAACGTTTGGTTGCTCAACACCGGTTGGGTAGGCGGCGCTTATGGTGTAGGTAGCCGCATCAAATTGTCTTATACACGTGCACTCATCACTGCTGCTCTAACTGGTAAATTAGATACAGCCGAATTCGGCACGTCACGCAATTTCGCTCTTGCTTTCCCAAAGGCTTGCGAAGGTGTGCCAACTGAATTACTCGATCCTCGTAACAGCTGGGCCGATAAGAACGCCTACGATGATAAGGCAAGAAACCTCGCTGAACAGTTCAATAAAAACTTCACACAGTATGCCTCTGCTGCTAATGAAGAAATCCTTGCCGCTGCTCCTTCTATTGAAGCAACTGCTTAATTATATTGCTCTAACAAACAGGCCATTCGAAAGAATGGCCTTTTTTATTTAAAGCCAATTCCTTGTTGAAAAAAATACACAGCACTCACAAAGGAATATGTACATTAATACAGTGTTTTTGAAACGTAGCCACCTTATTCTTCTTGGTGTCACCGCACACTTGCTGGCGGTAGTCTTCTCATCGGGCTATCACCAATGTGATGAACTTTTTCAAGTTTTTGAATTTGCTGGTTACAAGCTGGGAATAAATACTCCAGAATCACTGCCTTGGGAGTTTGATTTCAAAATGCGCTCTGCCTTGCCACCACTTCTGGTCTTTGTGGTTACAAAATTAGCCTACGCTGTTCAGATTAACGATCCATTTATTATTGCCTTGCTCTTGCGACTCTTCATGGCAGCAGTTTCGATGATGGCCTTCATAAGGTTGTTAAAATTACAGACCAGCGATTCTCTTGTGGAGAATGATAAAATGGTACTATGGACTTTAGCATTAATCTGGTGGTCCTTACCCTATTTTCATGTCCGCCTTTCAGCAGAAAACATTTCCGCTACCCTTTTTCTATGGGCTTATGTGCTCAACCAAGAGTATGGCAGTGTATTCAAAAAGTGGATTTTGCCAGGTATGCTTATGGCTTTGGCCTTTCATGTTCGCTTCCAAATCGCCTTCATGATACTGCCTTATGCAGCATGGCTGCTCTTCATTCAATACGAAAAATTAAAAGCGTTTTTATCGCTGCTCATGGGATTCATTTTTGGTTTTTTGTTTGCAACAATAACCGATTACTGGTTGTATGGCGAATTTACGTTGAGCTGGTGGAACTACATCTATCAAAATATATTTGAAGCAAAGGCTAATCAATTCGGTGTTGAACCCTTTTACTATTATATCACAGAAAGCATTGCACACTTAATCCCCCCTTTTAGCGTGCTCATCATTGCTGGTTTAATTTTCTTCTGGTGGAAAGAACGCTTGCATGCCGTCACGTGGATCACCCTCCCATTTGTGCTCATGCATTTTTTTGTGGGACATAAAGAATTTAGATTCCTTTTCCCTATCATGAACTTTATCCCTTTCATGCTGGTCATTGCGCGAAGGGACTTGCTGAGGTATCCTTTCTTTAAATTCTTAAGCCACCGCCTGTTTATTCGCTTATTTGTGGTTTGCAACCTCGCCGCTCTGCTCATCTTTTGTCTTTCTCCCGCCGACAGCGCTACACGAAAAATGCGAAAATTGTATTATTTGCAAACGAACGGGATAGTGAAGGTGCTAATCCACGGTGAATCCCCCTATAGCAACAACTTAGGCTTGAATTATTTTCACAATCCTCGTGTACAGTGTTACAACGATACCCTTCACAATGCACCTCCCTGCAATTGGTACTATACTGAGGATTTTATCCAAAGCGATACGGTTGTAGCGAATGGAACGACCTATGTGCGGAATTTCTCCTCCATCCCAAGAAAGGCGGCTCTTTTCGATTTTAATGGCTGGATGTCACGCGTGCCTTACTTCTCCATATATAAGGCTCAAACACCTTAACTTAATCCATGAAGCGCTCGCTCCACACATTGATGGATATGTTCCCTAATACTTTCATAGGAGCCACGAACAAATGGCTCACCGGTTACTTTTTCGTACAACTCAATATACCGGTCTGAAATTTTACCTATCCATTCGTCCGACATTTCCGGAATGATTTGACCCTCCTTGCCCTGAAAACCATTATCAATTAACCAACGACGAACGAATTCTTTGCTAAGTTGTTTCTGCTCTATACCCGCATGTTGGCGCTCTTCATAACCTTCAGCATAAAAATAACGCGATGAGTCTGGAGTGTGTATCTCATCCATAAGGGTAATCTCCCCCTTATATAATCCGAATTCATACTTGGTATCAACCAATATCAATCCACGTGCCGCTGCCATTTCCTGACCGCGTTGATAAAGGGCGAGGGTGTAGTTTTCCAATTGCTCGTAATGCTCCTTACTTACTAAACCAGACGCAATAATAGCCTCACGACTAATGTCCTCATCATGGCCTTCAGATGCTTTCGTGGTTGGAGTAATAATAGGGGTAGGAAGCTTGTCATTCTCTTTTAATCCCTCAGGAAGGGTGACACCACACAAGGTACGTAAACCTGACGAATAGGTGCGCGCAGCATGTCCCGCTAAGTAACCTCTCACCACCATTTCAACCTTAAAAGGCTCACACCGTTTGCCAATGCTTACACTGGGGTGGGGAGAGGACAACAACCAATTAGGAACGATGTCCTGTGTGCGTGACAAAAAATGCCCAGCAATCTGGTTCAACACTTGGCCTTTGTAAGGAATACCTCTCGGTAATACTACATCAAAGGCACTAATTCTATCACTTGCTACCATTACAAGCAAGTCTCCACAACTGTAAACGTCCCTTACCTTACCCTTATAGATAGCCGTCTGGCCTGAAAATTGAAAGTCTGTACTCGTTAGTGTTTCCATTTTAATTTAGTTGGTGGTCCAAGTATCTAGACCTTTGTTAGTGAATTTAAAAGGTTGAACCCTGCCGCCCAGCGCTTCTAACGCTTTACCAACAGTGACCTTGGTGACTCCGGGACAGAAGAAAAACATAAATCCACCACCACCCGCACCAGAAATTTTACCACCAGTGGCTCCATGTTCAAGGGCTGTGGTGTAAATCTTATCTACTAAATCATTCGTGATACTAGTAGCCATCTGCTTCTTGTTTTGCCAACCGAAATTTAGTATTTCACCAGTACGGTGCAATTCGCCTTTCAACAAGGCCTCCTTCATCTGTGTGGCTTGCTCCTTCAAACGGTGCATCGCCTCCACACTTTTTTCATTCTTGCTCTTTACATTCCGTACCTGTTCATCAATAATGTTGGCGGATTCGCGTTGCGTGGCGGTATAAAATAGCAAAATATTGAATTCCAGTTCGTTATAAACCTCCCTTCTTAGGGGAAGGGGGTTTACGATGACTTTGTCGTTGGCCAGAAACTCAATAAAGTTCACCCCACCAAAGGTGGCAGCATACTGATCCTGTTTTCCTCCTGACATCCCTAAATCTATTCGCTCTATTTCATAAGCCAAGTGAGCAATGTCGTAGGGCCCAAGGGGTAATTTTAACCATTCAACGAAAGCGCCTATGAGAGAAACCACAATGGTGGAAGAGGTGCCCAAACCCGACCCCTGCGGCGCTTCAATAAAGGAAGTCAGACGAAACGACAAAGGCCCTGTATTAAATTGTGCAGAAATGCGGTTATAAACGCCTATAAATAGTTCAAAACCAGGTACTAAAGGTAATTTTTCGATTGATGGACCACTCCATTTCTTCGGGGTGCCGTCGATCACAAATTCTATCCCGTCAGTAGCCAATGGCTCCAAGCTAGCATAAGCGTACAAATCAATGGTAGCATTGAGAATGGCACCTCCAAAGAGGTCCGAGTAGGGACTAACGTCGGTTCCACCGCCTGCCAACCCGATCCTTAGGGGCGCCTTACTCCTGATAATCATAGCCTGCAAAAGTAAGTAAAATGACCCGTAAAGGCGAAAAATTAAAGTATACAGGCTTCTGTTTCTGCCTGTTGGTCGTTTCAGCCAAACTATTATCTTTGCAAACCTTAAAAGTTTTGAACTGCAATGAGTAAAGAAAACAATAACATTGGTACTTCGGAGAGAGTTAGTATTCTGGAGAGTATTCGCCGCAGGACTGGTCTCCTGGTTGGTATTGTGGGGCTCGCGCTTCTGATCTTCATTCTCGAAAGCCTATTGGGCTCGGGAGCATCGATCTTTGGTAACGATGACCTTATAGTAGGAAGGATTAACGGAAAAAAAGTTGACCGTATCGAATTTTCAAATCGCCTGGAAGGTATTATAAACCAATACCGTGCCCGTCAACAAGGGGCAGAAGTAAGTGAGCAAATGCGCGGACAGGTGATCACGCAAGTGTGGAATCAGTACGTGATGGAATATGCTATCAAGCCACAGTTTGAAAAAATTGGCATCAATGTGGGTGATGATGAATTGTATGAGTTGGTGGTCATCAATCCTGCACAATCCATTATAAAAAACTTATCCGATCAAAATGGACGCGTGAACGAACAATTTGCAAAACCAGATGGTACTTTGGATTTAGTTAAGTGGCGCCAAGCCGTGCAAAGTGTGACAGGCGAATCTGAAATGGCAGTTAAACAAATGGAAGACGAAGTGCGTGAAACACGTCGCTTTGAAAAATTCCGTGCTTTGGTTAACAAGGGGCTTTATGTCACGTCGCACGAGGCAAAAATTTTCGGCAGTGCTCAACGCTCAATCCGTTCTGTTTCTTTCGTTGCAAAACGCTTCGATGAAATCGCTGATTCTACAGTTAAATTGACTGACGCAGATATTGAAAAATATTACAGTTCTCATGCTTATGAATACCGCAACGATGAAGATGCACGCAAAGTGGAATTCGTAACTTTTAATCTGTTAGCAAGCAATGAAGATGTTGCTGACATTGAAAAAGATGCTCAACGTGTTGCGGATGAGCTTAAAGGAAAATCCTCATCGGAAGATAGCGTTATCCTTGCGCAAGAAAGCGATAATGGTCAATTAAGCATTCGTCCAATGACCAAGAAAAACATGGTCATTCGCGATTCTGCTATTTATAATGCTACCGCTGGAACTGTATTTGGCCCATATAATGAAGGTGCTTTTGTGAAAGTGTACAAACTTGAAGCCATCAATAATTTAGCCGATAGCGCCAAGGTGCGCCATATTCTAATTGGTATTAACGACCCACAAACCAACCAAGCGAAACGCAGCAAGTCTCAGGCAAAACGCGAAGCAGATAGCTTGCTGACTTTGATTAAAGAAAAAAAGGCGGTGTTTGATACTTTAGTTAAAACGGTGAGTGATGATTTTGGCAGCAAGGATAAAGGTGGTGATTATGGTTGGTTTAATGAAGAAACAAGTTTTGTTGAACCGTTTAAAATGGCTGGCTTGAAAGGTGTAAAGGGAAATATCTCTGTAGTTGAAACGGATTTCGGATACCATATCATCGAGGTAATGGATGTTAGCAAAACTTCTCACCCTAGTTATATTGTAGCAGAAGTGTTCAAGAAAATTCAACCAAGTGAAGAAACATCCAATAAGATTTATCAGAGAGCAAGTGAATTCGCAGGTAAAAACAATACGACTGAGTTGTTTGACAAAGCAGTAGCTGCCGAAAAATTAACTAAACGCTTAGCCGATAATATTCATGAGGGTGATCGCGATATCTCTGGAATTGACGGCGCTAAAGAAATTGTTCGTTGGGCATTCAATTCTGAGAAAGGTTCTGTAAGTGTTTTCACTTTCTCAGATAAATACATAGTCGCTAAACTAGCAGGCGTGCGCAACAAAGGTATACTTCCACTAGAAGAAGTTCGCGAAGAGGTTACTACCTCTGCGATGAAAGCGAAGAAAGCAGAATTATTGGTTGCACAGTTTTCTGCTAAACTGAATGGTGTCAGCAATATTAATGATGCGGCAACGAAAACTGGATTGCAAGTAATGCACCAAGCGAATATCACCCTAATGCAAAGCGTGGT
>CANGWA010000148.1 GCA_947457335.1 Sphingobacteriaceae bacterium | reverse complement strand
TGCAGGGTATTATAAATGGCAATCGGGGTCTGTGGATTCGTTGGATATCGTTCCAAAAACCAGAATGCCATTGGGTAAATGAAAAAGGGCCTTCTTATTAGAAGACCCTTTCATATGATTTACAAAACGTTTATGACTTTTTTTCGGCAGTTTTAGCTTCTGATTTTGTTTCGCCTTTTGATTCAGCTTTTTTCTTGGAGCAAGAACCAGCAGCATCTTTTGAGCAGCCAGATTTTTCACCAGCGCAAGATTTTTCAGATTTTTTACATTCTTTTTTCTTTGCGTCTTTGTCATCGCCATAATTACCAGCGACAGCAGCTGTGCTGAAAAGTCCAGCAAATGCAGCTAAAATGAGAAGTTTTTTCATGGTTTGTTTTTGAATATTAATACAAATATAACGTTTTGATTCTTAGTGATTTGTTAAAAATGTTCAAGCTGAGAAGAATCAGAGTTTACCGAGTATGTGCAGAATAGCAAGCACCATTGCTATGATCCATGTGACTACGATGACCTGAAGTATAAGCGTAATCCAGAACAATTTGCTTAAACTATCGTCTTTAAGGTATACGGCAAGGCAAGGGACGAGTATGGCCAGAATTACTAGCAGAAGGGTGTTGGTTTCGGCTATTTTATTTTGATGGTGCGATTTGGCAATTGTTTTAGCCTTGGGCAGGTCTATTGACGTGCTGAGTGAGTGGTTTATAGGCGTGATTTTGTTTTTTGCACCAATGACGGTCTTGGTAATAGTGGCGATACGTTCGAACTTATTGATTGTATGTTCCGTTTTTGCAGGGGAGCTTGATTCTGTTGCTATTGCCACGTTGCTATCATCCTTTACAATCATCGATTCAACGGATGCATTGGCAGGAACAGGTTGTGCCTTTTTCTCAGAATTTTGTTGTGGTTTAGGTGCGTTTTTATGCGCAGAAGCTATGTAAAAACCTTTGTTGTAGCGTCGTTTTGAAATTGAGAAATGACTGCTGCAAGAAGCTAGGAAAGTGATGGCTGTCAATAGTAAAAGAGCTTTTTTCATGGTGGGGTGTTTTATAAAGTAAATATATAAAACGCACGGTTATTTACCAACCTATGTTCGTAAAATACGCAGTGATGGGGTAGTGATCGGTAAATGTTTCCTTACTACGTTTGTAATTGATGCAGGAAATACGTTCATCGTAAAGAATATAATCTATTCTGAATTGTGGCCATTTGCCATTATAAGTCCTTCCAAAGCCATTACCTTTACTGATAAAAGCATCTTTTAAGTTTTCAGAAAGACGTTCGTATGCGAAGGAGGAGGCAGTGTCATTAAAATCGCCACATAAAATTATTCTGTAGCGGCACATTTTCATGTGTTTAGCGATCATTTCAACCTGTTCTGATCGTTTTAAAAATGCTTTTTGGAGTCGTCGAAGAATATTCTTGCCTCCCAACATCCTATCATTCACTTGATGATCAGAAGCTATCTCCTCGAGGAATTGATTGTCCTTTTTACTAAAGCTAATGCTTTGAAGGTGAACGTTGTAAATTCTTACTGTATCTTTATTAATAACAATATCGCTAAAGATACAAATGTTGTTGGATTTAGTGTGGAAGACTATTCTGCCTTTATTTATGATTGGAAATTTACTAAACGTTGCAATGCCCCAGTGATCGGTATTGCGCAATGTTGTCGTATATTCTATGTGATGATAAGGTAGTCTTAAAAGACGCGTGATTGTATCTGTATTGTTGTAATCTCCTTTTTCTTCGGAAGTATAGAACTCCTGTAGGCAAAGTATATCAGATGCAATTTCATTGAGATTGTTTAATATACTGGCTCTTCGCTCGTCGTTATGTGTCCAGTTATATAAATCGAACAACATGCTGTTATAGCTTGTAACCTTTAGTGGTTGTGATGTAGTACTATCTGGCCGGCTGAATTGAATATAACGCAGTGCGGTAGGCACACCAGTGAGAAAGGCGGCAGCACCAATCATGAAAACGGGTTTGAATTGCGCGACCCAAAAAAGTAGGAATAATATGTTGGCCAGAAAAAGAAACGGAAACGCTAGTCCAAAGAATGCCGGTACCCAGAACAATGCAGGCGAAATGTATTTTGCGGAAACAGAAAGTAGAAGTGAAACGATGAGGGCGTAATGCAACCAGAGCATCCATCTATTTAAAAGAGAGAGGCGTCTGTTTTCACGACTTAGAACCAATTGTCTTAGCTCTTTGAAGTTTATTTTTTGATCCTGTGCGATGTTTCAATTATTTAATTGAAGCCAGTGCTTCTTCAATAATGCTGTATGAGCTTAAAATATCAGGTTTACCTTCCACAATGGCCACATCATGTTCAAAGTGTACACTTGGTTTACCATCTGCAGTAACAATGGTCCATCCATCTTGGAGCCCCCTCACATTCTTGGTACCCATGTTAATCATAGGTTCAATAGCAAGGACCATGCCTTCACGTAATTTTGGACCGTCACCGCGTTTGCCAAAGTTAGGCACTTCAGGATCTTCGTGCATGTTTTTGCCCAGGCCGTGACCCACCAATTCACGCACCACTCCGTAACCATGCGCTTCGGCGTAGTGTTGAATAGCGTATGAAATATCGCCGATTCTGTTTCCGCTGATCATTTGTTCGATGCCTTTGTACAAAGCCGCTTTGGTGACGTCGATGAGTTTTTGTTTTTCTTGAGAAATGGCACCGACTGCAAAAGTGTAGGCATGGTCACCATAAAAACCATTTTTCTTTACCCCACAATCCACCGAAATAATATCCCCTTCAACCAATGGTTTTGTGCCTGGAATACCGTGAACAACAGCTTCGTTAACAGAGATACAAAGCGTAGCTGGGAAATCAGGAACCCCTCTTGGACCTTTGTAACCTTTAAAAGCAGGCAATCCACCATTGTCACGAATATATGTTTCTGCTACTTTATCCAAGTGTAATGGAATGACGCCAGGTTTAATTTCTTTTGCGATGATGGCAAGTGTTTTTGAGACCATGAGAGCGGACTCACGCATCAATTCAATTTCTTCGCGCGTTTTAATGAATATCATTTATTGCCAAATAGTTTTTTAAGAATTCCTCCATCAGATTTTTTAAAATTTTGATGCGCTTCTGGGTTTCGAAGTTGATGCGCAAATTCGCCGCCTTCAGGGTGCAGTGTACTCCATACATCGCTCCATCCGTGAAATCCACCTACATTGCGATCATCAATAAAAATATCCGCGTTTAGTTTTCTTGATATATTTTCTTCGAGTACTTCTTCTGGATAATTTTTATTGACTGCATAAAATTCTATTCCGTTTTTCCGGCAATAGTCAACCGCTTCATTCAACAGTGGACCGGTACGAATGGTCCATAATATTAGTTTATGACCTTTTTGCTGCAGCGCCTTCATAGTCGCAAATGCAAAGAGCATTTCCTTACCGATTTCAGGGTATTTGTGTTCAACAATGGTGCCGTCAAAATCGACTGCTATAACCTTGCTTTTATCGCTCAAAAAGGTACTCATGTTTATAAGTTACGTGCTGTGATAATGTTGAGTTGATTATCCAACTCATACAATCTGGGTTGGGCGGTTCCAATTTCAAATTCAAGAATTTGAGCTGGTGTCATTTTTTCAAGATACATAATAAGTGCTCTTAGACTATTACCGTGGGCAGCAATCACTACATTTTTGCCATCCTTTAATTTTGGAGCAATTTCGTTCTCAAAATAAGGGATCACACGCGCTGCAGTATCTTTGAGGCTTTCACCATTGGGGGGAGCAACGTCAAAGCTTCTTCGCCAGATTTTTACTTGTTCGTCCCCGTATTTTTTTGCAGTATCCTCTTTGTTGAGACCTTGAAGGTCGCCGTACATTCTTTCGTTTAAAGCTTGATTATAAATGGGGGTTATTGGGGCATGACCGGATGCATTCAGGGCCAGTTGAAGGGTGTTTTGAGCCCTTTTTAAGTCCGAGGCATAGGCATAATCAAAATGAAAGCCTTTGATTTTTTCACCAGCAGCCAAGGCTTCTTGATTGCCTTTTTCGCTGAGTGCAACATCGACCCAGCCAGTAAATTTGTTTTCGAGATTCCACACACTTTGTCCGTGTCGGAAGATGATTAAATGTGACATAACTTATACCTGCAAATATAAGCTATTTGCGGGTCATTGTGGATTTACCAAACAAACACATCGGAAACCTAACCACGCCGAGGGACCGCTGTAAACTTGGTAAAGTCCTGTGCGACACTCTTCTGCCGCATGGAACCAGCTGCCCCCTTTTGCTTTATTTTTTTCCTGGGTCATTTCGGCAACATTTCCAAGTAATTGGTACTGGCCGGTTAAGCTTTTGTTAAAAAGATGGACGTCGATGGTGTGCGGTGTAATGCAGGTTTCTTTGCAGTTGAAGCGATTGTTTTCAGGTGTAGTGTTATTGATTTTTGCGGCCTCCCAAATCGCCATGTTTTCCCATTCAGTTTCAGTAGGTAGGCGGTATTCAATATTCCAATCTTCTTTGAAGCGCAGTCCGTAGAAGGATTTCACCCTTTCGGTTCTCCATTTGCAAAAAGCAATTGCCTGTTCATAGCTAATACCTACTACTGGATAATTCTTATAAAGTGGATGACGTAAGTATTTTGGTGTGAGGAGTGGGTTCACACTGTTCCACACCGTTGTATCAGGTAAGGCTTGGAGGTAGTTGTTTGATTGTGCACCAAAGCGCGCCCTCACATCGAAAAGGTATTCCATCCAGGCACCGTTGGTTACTTCAGTTTCATCGGCATAGAATCCTTTTTGAATTAATATTGTACCAGGAGGCGTTACTTTTTTGGAAGAAGTAAAAGCAAGAAGGAACGGTAAAAGAAGAAGGAGGATTCGATTATTCATATGCCAAGAGCCTTGTTCAGATCGGTTATGGATTCGAAGGGCTGTTCAGTGAGTATAGCGGTTTGTTGTGTTTTTGAAGCGACTTGGAAATGCTGTTCATCACAAACATACAGTTTGCCATTGTAAAAAGCGCAGAGAGAATATGCTCTTGAAGGATCGTACCCGATGGCATTGGATGCTTCGAGGCGAAATACTTGCATGCGGGATCGATCGATTAGCATAATTTCTGAGGGATAGATTTTTTCCTTCTTATTGGATTGCAGTTCGATAGTGAGTTGCGCACCTCTTGGGTATATGCGGGCGCAATCGGAATTGTAGATTCCAAAACGGTTGAGTGCAAAAAAACTGGTTAATTGATTGTTCGAAGTAGAATTTGTTTGAGCGAGTAGCATTGCTTTTCGCGCATTTTCTTGTCTTTGCGCAATTTCTTTGCGCAATTCATCCTCCTTCTTTTTCAAATCAACTAGGTAAGCTTTTTGCTTGGCTTCCATTTCTGCCAAAATCCGTTTCTCTTCTGATTCTCTTTTTTGAAGCAACTGCTCGTATTTTTCAAATTTCTCTTTGAATTGTGCTTGAGCTGTTTCAAGGTCGTTGCCTTTAAGCACAGGAATCACTACCAAGGAAACTTTTCGAATCGGGGTGCTTAGATGCAGCCAATAATTTTGGCCTTTTATAGGACCATCATTAATGGAAACTTTGTTCCATTCTATATCATGTAGGGCAGGGGAGTAGTTCTTGTTTTCGGGCAAAACCTCGAACACCATGTTTTTAAAGGTCGCTAATTCAGGAAAATCCTTCTCATTAATATCCAAATCAAATGATGGTCGTCCTTGAGTTGCAGCTGCTGGTGATTTTGGTTTTAGAGGTTTCGGAAGCTGTGCAATACGTGAGTTACAAGTTTTCTGGACACTATCAATTTTGTGCGGAAGAATAACCCTTACTTCTTTTTCCAATTGCATGTACTTAGACTCTCTTGCTTTAAGGATTGAAGTTTGCGAGGGGGTATTTAGATCTGCATTTGTTTGTTTGTCATGATTCAAGTACACCCAATTGCCTGACACTGTGTCAAGAAGATATTGATTGAAAGAGGAGTTATGTGGTTTCGTTGGAAGAGTGACTTCAATCGTTTTATTTTCTGCAATTTGTAAAGGTTGACCATTTTGCGATCCCTGAATTTCAAACATACCGGCACTTTCGAGGTGGTAATTAGTGCCAGAGCTATCGTACTTCATAGGAATACCCGCTGCGAGCACTTCGGCCACGTTTTTAAATTCACGGTATTCAATTTTCACATCACCCGTAATAAGTTCCCCTTTTGCATTTTTAAAACAATTTGCAGGTACTTTTATAGTAGTGCGTTGGTGCTGAATGGTAGCGCCTTTTGAAGCATTAACCGAGTAGGTAGTATAGGGGACATTTACTTTGGTGCTTGCAGGTGTGATTTTACGGGTGGTGAGGTTAGAAGTTACAGGAGTAGTTTTATTATCATGCGTTGCTTGTGGTTTGTTTGCATTTTGTTGAAGCGATAGTAAAGTAACGGTACAGATGACCGTGATTCCGGCGATAACAGCGGTGTATTGGATCCATTTTTTTGCACGCCAACTTTCATCACCTTGCGCTTTTTTAATGCTTTGCTTCTTGAATTGTTCAACCAGCGCTTCAAAATTTTGATGTTTGGCTATTT
>CANGWA010000147.1 GCA_947457335.1 Sphingobacteriaceae bacterium | reverse complement strand
TTTTTCATTGTTTTAATCCTTACATTTTCCTCGTCTTATGCAGCCGCCCGTCTGCTCGTCACGGGCTGCTAGTGTGGGACTAGCAATGTTAATTATTGTTAAAAGTGCGATCAACGGGATTACAAGGTGTTTTAATTTCATAGTCACTTCCTGGTGATAAGGGTAGGTTTTGCTTGTCGGCTGCCTACCCTATTGAATTGAATAGTTTTATGTCATCGCGGACGGGTTTTATCTTACTTGTCCTTGCTTCCTCCTAACGCTTTATTGATAGTTTGTTGCTGCAATACCAAAAAGTTCAAAATTTCCTGATAGGCTGCTTCGGGTGAATCAAACACCTTTTTTTCGAGCATAAAGACCGATAATTTTGGGGGATACCCTACAAGGACTTGATAATGATATTCAGCTTTAATTTCTTTGATCTCAAAATCAAATACTCCGACTCTGACTGTGAGGAATCCTGTTTTGAGAGATCGAATATCATCACAACCCGGTATTAATTGTTTTAGTGCTTGAATTTTCATGGTTTAATGAATTAACGGATTCTAGAAAGGATCTGGATAAAACTTTTCTTTGAAATCTTTTATCAGTCTCAAAGCGAATATTGCTACATTTGCCTTGTGCCTGTGGCTAATTTTTCCTCTTTCACGAATTGCCACTAGTAGCGGCAGGATTTGTACCTCCAAAGCTGGAGGAATCCAAGATTTTGTTATCTGAGTGAACAAAACCTCAATTTCCCAGTGAGTAAATTTACCGTCACTATTCTTGCTAACTTGTTCAAGCCAAAACTCTAAAGATTCCATCATTAAAAATCCTCCTGTTCCTGTTCTTTTTTGCTGCCTAAAAGCTCTAATTCTGTGACTAAAATTACGGGTTTTGACCGTAATTCGTTTGTCTGTTTGTCTGTCCACTCCTCAAACTTCAGTTGACCATTTATCCCGATTAATCCGCCCTTGCGGACATAATTGCTCATGACTTCAGCCTTTCTATCCCACGCTTCTAAATCAAACCAATCTGTCTGATCTGCCGTGCGACGGACGGCTAAAGAACACGATGTTTTGCTAGTACCAGACTCAAAATACTTGACTTCTGGGTCACGCCCTGCCCGCCCGACAAGGCTGATAGAGTTAATGCTCAAGGGAGTAGAAACCACGTCTAAAGCGTTGATTTTAAACTCAGTTACTTTGGTTTTAACGCCGTTGTTGGTAATATTGATTGAACCAACCAAAACAACAGCTTGATCAGGATCAAGTTGCGCTATTAATTCGGCTAATTTGCCGAATCCTACACACTTGATCTGCTTGAAAGCGGCACTTTTACTAGCATTTTGAAATGACAATAAGAACTCGGATATAGACTTACCGTCATGGGTATATCTAAGTTGTGGAGGGGATGCAATTACCCCCGATAAAACTGCGTTATTCATTAGTAATTTACCACCGGTGTTATAGTTTTGTAGTATTTTCTTGAGTAGATAATTGTCAACGGGAATGCGAAAGATAACCAGTTCGTGTTTACAACTATTTCATCCCATTCAAATGGAGTTTCGTAACTCCATTTTTTATCTAACTCTGATCTCACGTGAACCAAGAGACTTTTTTCTTTAGAAGTTAGGTGGCATTCTGCCTTTTGATTTTTCCCTAGTTCACGCATTAACTTAGCGTAAAGCTCATTTTGTTCATTTTGTTTTTGCATTTTTTACAACCCTTCATAATGTTCTAGCCAATGCCGATAATCTTCAAATTTTGACTCGTACCTCTGACCATATAAAATCAAGTGGTAATCATCCCAATCACAATCGTCGTCCTCCCAATACTCCCACTTTAAAAGTGAGTTTTTGGAGTTGGCTTTATTGATAAATTTGGGGTGAACTACCCCGTTAAATTTATCTTTTACCTTGATATTTTGACCCCACCAATCACTCAATATTTTGTTGCCGTGATCAAGAATATCAAAATATTTTTCCTCTGAAAACTCACCGCTTTTTACCATCATTTGCATTCTGCCATCGTGAATAAAATTGTGGCAGGAATGGCAGAGGGCAACGCAGGTTTTAAACTCAACCTTTCCGTTTGCATAAATGCTGTAGCATTCATGAGTCTCAAGCCATTGATGGTACTTGGCTTGTCTGGGAGATATGCCGCAAGCCTGACAGTAATTGTCAGATTTGCGGCGGGCTTTTTCTTTCTGTTCCCTCCACCAAGAATCACCTAAAATTACCCTTGGTGCTAAACCGTGCAAAGGTTTGGGAATGTTTGGATGCAACAATAACCAAGGGAATAGGCGCATTTATTCTATCCCTCCTTCTGGTACGAACTCAGGAATTTCATCCCCATTGACCTTAAACAGTGTTGTGGGCGGCTGTTTCTTGATGAGTTTCAAATACTCATTCCTAACAGCTTCACGACACTTATCTTGTAGAATCATGGTACAAGCATCTTCATCTTCTCCTTCGGTGATTGATGCCCACATATCAACCGATAGTTCGGCACTATTAAAATCACCCAAATTAAATTTTCTCGAATACTTAACCGCGATAGTTTTAATGAACATTTGCGCCTTTAAACAAAATTTGTTGCCATTTCTGGATTGATGTTAGATTTGGAGATTTAACATTTTCCACATAACTCTCAAGTGCGGAAAACTCATCTACACCTTGGGTCATAGCCCAATCTACACACATTTCTTTAAATAATTGGTTGGGATCTTTCAGTGTGGTTATCGTCTCACCCGTTGATTTTAGGTAATTGATAACATATTGTTTGTCAACTCCTAAAAATTCCCTGATCTGGCGAATTAAATCACCGATGTTATTGGGACTATTGTTGTTGTTACTTGAGGATAGGGGTTTCGTTTTGTTGTTTTTTTGTTCATCTTTTGTTGCATTGCCGTCGTCATCCTCATCGGCTGTGATCGACAACAAAGCACAAACACTATAGCGACGGGCGTAGGTTAATGCTGCCCCTTTTTTCTGGGAGTCCTGAATATCAGGAAGCTCATATTCACTGGTTAAAACTTCGCCTGACTCATGAAATAAGTGAGTTTTTAATATGTTATTTCCTTTCTCCATCACGTGAACAATCAACAACCCATGTTTACAAAGTGCTGGAGTAACAGCATCCAGAACGCTATCTAGGGAAGCGTAGCTTGTCTTAAAATGTGGGTTGACTTTATCCTTTTGGATGCTAGGAAACTCTGCACGGGCTTTAATCAGTGCCTTAATTAGTTCAATCATTTTAACCTCTGAATAATTCTTCTAAACAATCTTTATCCGCCAAATCCTCAGCGCAGATATTTAACAGATTCAAAGTCGTGCTGATGTTATCTTTGAATCCCTTGTCGGTGGTTAGATCCTGGGCATTTTCCAGGATTGGTTTAATTAATTCTTGGGCTTGTTCTAACAATTCAATCGCTTCTTGTAATTCCATTTTTCACCTCTAAAATGTTCCTGAATAGGGGCATTAATGCCCCAATGAATTAACCAACAATTACATTAGCAATGCTCCGAAACACCCCATGGCTATCAACTGATAGCTGTCTGGTTTTACCAGCATGGGTTATTTGAATGACGACTCTTTCGCCGTCATTCAAATTTAGCTGGGATCTGAGACTCTTTCTAAGATTTTGTCTCAACGCATCCACTTCCTTTTCTTCTTGTTTTATTTGTCTTTTTAGTCTTTCGATTTTTTGTTCTCGTTGTTCAATTTCTAAAACCAAAAATCCAATATTTGTGGTTGCCATTGCTTCCTCTTGATTTATTTAAAAAGTTTGCGCGGCGGATTTATCCGCCAATAACCTAAGCTGCTACTAGGTCACGCCTGGTCAGCTTGGCCAGTTCTTTGGCTACGGGTCGCCAATCATCTTGATAATCCTCACCATTTAAAGTCCAGCCATGATCATCATCAAGGAAGATTGAGCCAGCGAGAACCCCATAAATCCTGACTGTGTAGGACTGCCCAAAATCATGGACAAAGTTCGACTCTTCGATTTGATAGCCCATGTCTTCGATAACTGGCTCTATGCGACCAGTTCCCCTGTGCATAAACACACCTTTCACGTATTTATCTCTGATGAACTTTTTAGCCTCTTCATAGGAGGTGAGAGTTTTTGATTTTTTTCTCATTTGTACATTCCACCAAGGTTGATCACAGTCTCTATCACTGTGATACTCGATTGTGGCGATAACATTGTGTATATCCCCATCTAAAATGGCTTCATGATAGCCAAAATCAGAGGGGGAAATGAAGCTGATTCTGGATGCTATTTCACCCTTGACAGCGAGTTGATGCTTACACTCAGTCCCCCTGAAGTGGGTGTCTCCACACTCACAGCGTTCTTTGGGGTTGGGGTGTCCGGGTGTGACGGTGTAGTGGTTGCCATTTTCATGGTTCACGACCACAAACTTAACAAACCCATCTTCTGTGTGCTGTTCCAAAACTTCTACAGATGCGGACTCGGCTGCGGTGGCTTGCACTTCTAACTCGACCTCTAGCTCTTGTTGAGCTAAGGTTTGACTATCAAGCAAGGTGTACCCTTGCCACTTACAGTGACGTACTGCTTGCTGGTATGTAGCGGTGCGGTGAACAACTTTACCACCAACTAGAACCACATAAGGTTCTGTCAAGCCTTCGTAGCAGTCGCCGTCAAAATCAATAACTGCTTCTACAACTTCGACTTCCTGAACCTGGGCGGCTTGATGCTCAACGATTGCATCAACCCAAGACTGGATTAGTCTCTTGTCGCCTGTGGGCAAAACGCCCAGGTCAGCGGCGACTGACTTGACTTTGACTAAACCACGATTCAATAACTGTTGACGATTGTAGATTGGGTGTGCCATGATTTGATAAATCCTTTTTCTAGGGTTAAGACAGCTATCTAACTTTCCAGGTGGGGTAGCTGTCTTTGTTTATATTTCTATAGTAAACTGGAAAGTACCACTTGTCAAGAGGGAAAATAAAAATTATTATGAAATCTGGAAAGTATCACGTAACATGGGAGAACAGTTAATTATGTCCATCAACATGAAAGTCCGCCGTGTTCAGGAAACAGAAATTCCTGGTTTATCACAGAGATTAAAGGATGCAAGGGGATACAAGCCATTGGCGCAAGTAGCGAGAGACGCTGGAATCAGTCGTCAGGCACTACGCAGGTTTGAGGCGGGGATGGTTGAGGCGATCGCTTACCCAACCCTAAAAAAGCTAGAACAAGTATTGGGCGTTGATTTTGGCGTGAGTTTTGACAACGATTAACTCGGTTCGCCACAGACAACGAGCTAATGGTTGTGTGACCCTAATTATCGAAAAATCAAATAATCTATCAAGATACGGAAATAAACAACAACTAAAACGGTTTGATATATGTATGTATATCAAACCGTTTTAGCCATTAGGGGTAGATTATTTATTCTTTAAGGGAGTAGGTAGTGCGTTTACCCTCTTTGGAAATCAGGATGATTTGGTCAATGCGTCGCCCTGCCGTCAGTTTGCAGATCATTGTCTTTTGGTTTTTGACTAATTCAATGAAAGCTTTATCTGATTCACAGGAGACAAGCGTGGTGTTGCCTAACATCGAAATGCTGCACCCAAGGAATAAAGCCTCTTTCGTCAAAATTTCCAGTCGCGTGGTGTGGAAATCAATCTCCTGTTGAATTTGGGCGCGTAGTTCCTCTTGTGGGAGTGGCTCAATTTCCGACTCATCGTAGTAAAGAACTTTGTCGTAGCTATCTAATGGATGCTCAATGACTGAATAATGCCATTTATAGTCAAGTTTATAGGACATCGTGGTGTAATCAGGACAATGGAAAAATCCGATGATCATACCCTGTTTTGTCCGTTGCCCTAAACCATACTTGGGCTGTGTCCAACTTTCTGGTATTTTCATAAACCTATACCCCCAATTCCTTCAAAACCGCAGGAAGCCACCGTAAAGTCTGGATAGTTTTATTGGTATTTTTCGCTGTGTTAAGGATGATTTTTGAAAACCTTTCCCCTTTCTGGGTTGGGAGGTACGCCGGATTGCTGCTACCTTCTGGATGCGGCTGCTGAAAGCCCTCTTTAATCAATAGCCTATTGACTTCCCTGGCAGTCCAGGTCTTTTGAGTGCGGTGTGTCAAGGCTTCGGCTAATTGGGTGGGAGATACTAACTGATCGTCAACGGGAATCTGTAGCACTGGCTTGATCATTTCCGCCGCAGATGCTAGTTGAGGATGCAGGGTAGCAATCGCGTTTAACTTTACCCCTGCGATTAAGTTGGGGTCTAAATTGGTCTTACCGTTACCAAGAACTAACTCGTATAAGTCGGCAATATCTTGAGGGCTGGGTGGTAATGAGGATGGCTTGGTGTGAGAGTTAGACCAACCTGCTACTTGTTGCATCCACGCTCTAACGCCAATTGCGGTAAACGCTTTGCAAACTAATTTGGCTTGACTTGTGCAATATCTCCCAGCCTCATAAGCGTAATAATGAGCAATTGTGGCGATCGCAATATCTGGGATTCCGTTAGTTTTCCAGTCGGTTTGTGCCGCACCCTCAAAGCCTTGCTCTACAAGAACTTCAG
>CANGWA010000146.1 GCA_947457335.1 Sphingobacteriaceae bacterium | reverse complement strand
AATCTGGAAGCATATCTACTTTAGGCCCAAGTTTCAAAACTCTTTTTATTCTTCCATCGTTAGTGTTTTTAATATAAACCCGCAATTGATTGAGGTTATTTGTTGCGTAAGCGATTAGCTGTCCATTTGCATTTATGCGGGGATGGTAGTACTCTATATTTTCATTGAACCTTTTCAAAACAGTATTGTTCTTAATCGGCGACTTCCTAAGTGAATCCCTGTAACTATAAATTCGTCTATGGTATACTTCAGTTAAATCATTTATCAATCCAGGTAGGGTAATACCAAGTGTGTTAATCAAAGCGTTTTCAGGACTTCTTGTCACACGTGTCATGTACAGCAATGTTGGGATGTAGCTTTCGCCAAAGGTTGAAGCCAGATAATACCACAAAGCATGCCCTGCCTGAGCGGCCTTTTCACCACCTAAGCGGTTGAAAGAACTAAATTGATCATTCTTTAGGTTGTCATAAAGTTGATTATCATTGATGGTGGTCCATCCCTGGGACAAGTACCTCACCAAGCCCTGTGAAAACCAGTCAGGCACATTCAACAAAGTAGAGTTACGTACCATTTCTCGCGCTGATCCTTCAAAAAGCTCTTTATTGATCAAAACTTCTGCCAATCCAGCTCTAACCTGCTGTTCAAGATCTGCGCGGCTGCCATTGAAATAGAGGAAAACCTTATCACCAATAATTTTCGTTGTGCCTCCGGTATTACCTTGTTCGTCGTCATTCAGCCCTATATTGCTTTGCCTGAAATCAGAAACATTGTTATAAACCAGAACATTGATTTTGTCCTTTGTTTGCCTACCAATTCTCTTATTGATGATGGGTAACTGTCGCGAAGTACTATAGGCAACATATTTGGCGATTTCTTGTCCGCCCTGATAATAATACACTCTGAAATCCTCATAATCGTAAAAATTCCAGACAAACTCCTTGTATTGAATTCGATTTTTACCGAATTCCATTTGATGTCCATAATTGAACTGTCCCCATATTCGAATGGAAACCATCAAGAAAAAAAATATGTAGGTTTTTTTTATCAAAATTGATAAACCTTAAAGTTACAGAATTAACGTTTCACTAGGACTTTTGTTGCTCTTAAAATTTGAGAAAATCGTTAAGAGTCCGATCCTGTCGGACGACCCATCAATGGCCATTTTCCCTTATATTTGTGGGAATTAGAGCCCTTATGAATAGAGTAGAAAGCCTTAGCCAACACTTAATAGATCTGGAGCACCGTTTTGGTGCACACAATTATCATCCGATACCAGTGGTTATCGACCGTGGAGAAGGTGCTGTGGTATGGGATACAGAGGGTAAGCGTTATTTTGACTTTCTTGCTGCCTATAGTGCTGTTAATCAAGGGCACTGCCATCCTCGACTGATTAAGACCCTGATGGAACAGGCACAAAAAATCACCCTTACTTCTCGGGCCTTTCACAATTCTGTGCTAGGTGAATACGAAGCTTTTATCACCTCGTATTTCGGTTACGATAAAGTATTGCCAATGAATACGGGAGTTGAAGGTGCTGAAACGGCCATTAAATTGGCACGCAGATGGGGATACGTCAAAAAAGGGATCGGTGAAAACAATGCTAAAATTATTTTTGCAGAAAATAACTTTTGGGGGAGAACCATAGCGGCAGTATCGGCCAGTAATGATCCTTCTAGTTTTCACAAATTTGGCCCCTTCGTGCCTGGCTTTGAAAGAATACCCTATGATAACTTACTTGAGCTTGAAAAAGCAATATCACAACCTGATGTTGCTGCCTTTATGGTTGAACCCATCCAGGGCGAAGCTGGAGTAGTTGTCCCTTCGGACGGCTATTTAAAAGGCATACGTGATTTGTGTAACAAATACAACGTACTTTTTATAGCTGATGAGATTCAGACTGGCCTTTGTCGAACCGGTAAGTTATTGGCGTGTGATTATGAATCCGTAAAACCAGACATCCTAATTCTCGGAAAAGCGCTCAGTGGCGGCATAATGCCTGTAAGTGCAGTGCTGGCCTCAGACGACATCATGTTAACCATTCGTCCTGGCGAACATGGATCCACCTATGGTGGTAATCCCCTTGGCAGTGCAGTTGCCATGGAGGCACTAAAAATTTTGAAAGAAGAAAAGTTGGCTGAAAATGCGATGACATTGGGTGAGGTTTTTAGGACCGCCATGCGAGTGTTACAAACGCAGACCGATCTCATTGAAAGTGTTAGAGGTAAAGGACTTTTCAATGCAATAGTGATTAAAGAGCGCAATGGCAAAAGCGCATGGGACGTTTGTTTGCGATTTGCAGAACATGGATTGTTAGCAAAACCAACGCACGGGGACATCATTCGTTTTGCCCCACCCCTAGTGATAAACAGGGAGCAATTAGAAGAGTGCATTTCCATTATACAAAAAGTTGTTTTGTCATTTTAAATCAAATCAATGGTTTCTTATAATCCGAAAGATTGGTTTAAACTTATTTTTCAATTCCATAAATCAGACACATTTCGGATGTTGATGCCGACAATGCTGATTCTAGGAGTGATTACTGGGGGCTATGTTAAGCTCGAGCAGCACTACCCTGTTTTGCAAGTGCAGGGTTTAGTTATTTTCCACCAATTGTCTGGGTTTATGATTTCTATGGTTCTCGTTTTTCGCATCAATAGCGCCTACGACCGTTGGTGGGAAGGAAGAAAATTATGGGGAAGTCTGCTTAATCATTCACGCATTCTTGCGGTAAGAGCAGCGTCACTTACCGCTGACTTTGCTAGCAGAGCCAAATGTGCCGCATTGATAACCAATTTCGCAATTGTTCTGAAGAACCACCTTCGTGACCAGCATTCTACAGAAGAGCTTTTATCCATTGCTGGGCCTTTTTCAGAGCAACTGGCGTCTCATTCACATAAGCCCAATTTTGTACTGCAACAATTGCACGCAGAATTAAAAGCACTGAGTAAAGACTCCCCTTCCGACATGTTACCAATTGCAGAAAACATTCAAGCGCTCGCCGATATTTGTGGAGGATGTGAACGCATTCGTCACACACCTATCCCATTCTCCTACAGTATTTTTATAAAAAAAATCATCTTTCTGTATGTCATCACCTTACCATTGGGACTTTCAGTAAACATTGGTTATTTTGCCATTCCAGTAGTGATGTTTTTATTTTACGCCTTTGCCTCTCTTGAATTGATTAGTGAGGAGATTGAAGACCCTTTTGGTATAGATGCGAACGACTTGCCAACGGATGAGTTAACAGTGAAAATTAAAGTCAATACCGCTGAAATTCTGAACATAAAATGAAGGTGAATTATTTATTTGAACAAAAAGGCGACCTAGAATTGAAGGTCACAACCTTCTACGGACTTGAAGAGGTTTTAGCAAAAGAACTTCACCGTTTAGGTGGCAAAAACATAGAACCATTCACAAGAGGGGTATCGGTAACAGGCGATTTGGGATTTGTTTACAAAGCTAACCTGTGCCTGCATACTGCCTTAAAAGTCATTATTCCAATCGGCTCATTTATTGCAGCTAACGATGATGAACTTTACCAGCAAGTAGGCACAATTGAATGGGAGCGTTTTTTAAACACCGACCAATCGTTCATGATTGAGTCCGTTCTCAATACCGAACTATACAATCATAGTTTATTCGTATCACAAAAGATAAAAGATGCCATCGCTGATCGCTTTCGTCGCATTCAAGGTAAGCGGCCATCAGTTGATTTGATTCGTCCCGATTTAAGAATTTACGCTCGTGTTTACAATGATGAAGTGTCATTATACATTGACAGCAGTGGTGAACCTCTTTACAAAAGAGGATATCGAGCTGAACAAAACCTAGCGCCACTCAAAGAAGTACTTGCAGCTGGACTTGTCAGTCTCAGTGGCTGGGAGCCTCATCAGCTGCTTATTGACGGCATGTGCGGTTCTGGAACCATTGCCATTGAAGCTGCCTTGCTAGCGAACAAAATCCCTCCTGGTTATTTTCGTCAAGATTTCGGATTCATGCGTTGGCAAAACTTTGATGAACAATTGTACGATACCATTCTTGAGAATGCACTCAACAGAATAAGTAACCGAGAAGTTGAAATTATCGGAAATGAGATTGATGCATTCACTGTTAAAAAAGCTGTTGCGAATGTTGGGCACGCCAAAGTTGAAGACGTCGTAAAAATTCAACACGGAGACTTTTTCGACATTCAACCGACCCGTAAAGGAGGTGCCTTGATTATTAATCCTCCCTATGGAGAAAGACTACCTGTGCATGAAATAACCGGACTTTACAAGGAGATTGGTAATAAGCTGAAGAAGGACTTCTCTGGATTCAATGCATGGATCATTACCAGTAATCCTGAAGCTATAAAAGCCATTGGGTTGCGATCGTCCAGAAAAATCAAGATATACAATGGCTCTTTAGAATGCCGCTTCCTCAAATACGAAATGTATCAAGGTTCAAAACGGGACCAGTATACACAACCTAAAGAGTAAACGAAGATTTAACAAGAAATTTTCCTTCAAGCACAGGCACTACAGGGCATTGGTTGGGAGTCAAGCAGTATTGAATGTCCCGCTCTAAATCCAACTTTTGCAAGCGATTTCTGTGGGACGAATTGGCTAGGAAACCAAATAAATCGTGCTTTGCCAGCTTATATATCTCCATCGCCGCAATTGTTGAGTCGCAATTAGAATTAAACCCATGCTTAAAAATCAATCCTTCCGCAACCGCGCCAGCAAATAAAGTGTCTTCTAGATTAAATTTATCCTTCCATCCTGCACACAAAAACAGCACTTCTCGCTTTTCTTTTCTCAAAAATTCGATCAAAATATCAAGGTTCAAAAAACTACCCACAACGACTTTACTTGCGTGTCTGGAAACATTAATGGCATGGGTACCATTGGTAGTGGTGATAGCAATTGTTTTGCCCTTGACCCTTGAATTCATATATCCAAAAGGACTATTTCCTAAGTCGAATCCATCTACAATTTCACCGTTTCTTTCAGCAGCCACCATAAAACCATTTTCCTTGTATGCACGTGCCTCTTCAATGGTGGCCACAGGTATCATTTTGGAAACTCCATTAAAAAATGCTGTTGTAATGGCAGAGGTAGCCCGAAGCACATCAATGACAACCACAATAGCGTTGGGGTTATGAAACAAAGGGTAGGAAAGCGGACTGAAACAGACTTCTATATTCATTTTTCGCCAGTAGGCTCAACAAACATAACATTTTTGAATGCGACTGCAAAACTGAACTTTTTTCTAACCACAAGACACTAAATACCACCTAATTAGCAGCTCCTGACCCCATTTACCTCCTTCCACGTTGTGCCATCGGGAGCAAAAATCACACCGATTTGTACTTCTAATGGCCAAACGAAGCATTCACTATCAAATTGTTTATCAACCTCACATATTTAATGGAATAATAAACCGAAACAATTAATTTTATAACATGTTAGAATTTATCCGCAGCCGCATAGCCGCATCCATTGATTTGAAAACATCGCTTTTAAGTGATTTGGCTATTTTAGGGGCAGTTGAACAAACAGTAGAGGGAATTGTAAAAGCCTACCAGAACAATGGTAAGGTTCTTTGGTGCGGAAATGGAGGGAGTGCCGCCGACGCGCAGCATTTAGCAGCCGAGCTAAGTGGTAGATTTTATTACGATCGTCCACCACTGAATTCAGACGCCCTCCACGTTAACACCAGTTACCTGACCGCGGTAGCTAACGATTACAGCTACGATTTAATTTACAGTCGACTTGTGGAAGCAATGGGCCGACCAGGCGATGTACTGATTGGACTCACCACCAGTGGTAACAGCAAAAATGTTATTGCCGCTATGGAGAAAGCACGCGAAATAGGAATGCTTACCATCGGGTTCACAGGAAAAACAGGTGGCCAAATGAATGGAAAAGTTGATTTACTCATTAATATTCCCAGCACCGACACACCTCGCATTCAAGAATGCCATATGTTATTGGGACATACCATTTGTGAACTCACTGAAATGAAATTATTCCCTAGAATGTAATGTCGAAAGAAGCCATTATTTTGGCAGGAGGATTCGGGACGCGTCTCGGCGAACTCACCAGAAACACACCCAAACCCCTTGTGCCAGTGAATGGAAGGCCATTCCTTGACATACTGCTAAATCACCTCATTCATCTTGGATTTGAAAGGGTGGTTTTATCAGTTGGCCATTTAGCAAACCAAATTCAACTCCGTTATGGCGAAGCCTATAAGGGACTAAAAATCACTTACGCCGTTGAGACAGAACCATTAGGAACAGGGGGGGCGATACGATTAGCGCTGAACTACATTCATGGTCCAGATGCTTTTGTTTTGAACGGCGACTCCTATCTTGAATTCGATAAATTACAAGTAGAATTAGTGCATGAATCAACAAATGCAGATATAACCTTGGTTTTACGAGCCGTTAAAGACGCAGCGCGTTATGGCTCCATTTTAAGAAATGAGGCTGCTCGAATAACCGCCTTTCAAGAAAAATCAAACGAACACAAAGAAGGGTTGATTAATGGCGGTATTTATCTTATAAACAAAAAATGTTATTTCGAAAACACACCTCAAGGGAGTTT
>CANGWA010000145.1 GCA_947457335.1 Sphingobacteriaceae bacterium | reverse complement strand
TACCCATATCCAACAGCGTGCCATTAGAATCAGCAATCGTTACATCCACTGCCCTGCCATAATTGTGTAAAGAACGCGAATCGGGGCTAGCTAAGTAAAAATGTTTGCGATGGTCAGACATATTTAAGCTATCCCACATCATCTGTTGAATGTGCAGGGGACGAGTCGCATCCAACACTACCAAATGGTGCCCTGGATGATACAAATTAAGATAATATTGCGCCGCAGCCAATCTCCAAGCCGTTTCACACGTCAGATAGCCTCTTTGCAGTCCGTCATAGACGTTCATGTGCAAAAAATTAGCAGTATCTGCATACTGAAGATAGATTACAATTGTTGAATCAATCGACCGAATATCTGTCAGTCCATCCCTATTAAATAAGACTTCTAGGTAGGAAGTATCTGCAGTTGGCAAGGAATTTCGATATAAATCAATTTTCTTCATGACCCGCTTAGTCACCAACTTAGGGGTTGAACCGTGATCCAACGTGTCTTGGTGCGACAAACGTACAAGACTGTTATTAACCCTTGCGTCAGGTAAGTTCTTCATCCGGTCCAAGAAACTAGAATCAATTTGCTCAACAATCTGTGGTTCTGAAGCAACGACTAGCTTTTTGAGAGGCAGTGAGTCCAAGGATAAAACGATGCGTGTGGATTCAGACGGACGGAGCGTGTCTACGAACCTATTAAAGTTAATACTATCACTCGATGGAGGAATTGGACGAACCAGTACCTGTCCTAAAAACCCTAAAGGAAAAAACAAACCAACCAAGAGGAAGATTAAAAGAATGCAGTGCCGGTGAAACATCTTACCAAATGTAACGAACTTAACTACTCATCACAAACCAACCCGCTCAAGTTTACTTAAAAGTACATTTTTCAAATATTGATTCTCTTGTTAATTTTGCACCAACCTAACATTTCATGCCTTCATTCGATATAGCCAGTAAAACCGACGCTCAACTTCTTGATAACGCCATTAATGTTGCAAGAAAAGACATTTTAAACCGTTGGGACTTCAAAGACAGTAAGTCGTCTATAGATTTAAATAAAAAAGATGTAACCATAACGATTGTTACTGAAAACGACATGCGGTTAGAGGCCATAATTGATGCCATACATTCCCGAATGATAAAACAAGGTCTCGACCCAAGAGGACTCGACGAAAGCAAGGAGCATTATCCTAGTGGTCCCATGATTAAAAAAGATATTAAAGTCCGCCAGGGATTAGACAAAGATGTTGCCAAAAAAATTATTAAGGATATTAAAGACAGTAAAGTGAAAGTAACTGCCCAAACCATGGATGACATCATTCGGGTGAGTAGCAAGAAAATAGATGACCTTCAAATGATCATCGCACTTTGTAGAAAAGGAAACTACGAGGTCCCCTTGCAGTTTATCAACATGAAATAAAGGGAGTTGCGTTTTTAATAGAAATCAACAACTCCCCTATTCATTGCACTAATTCGTTAAATTTAAATCTCCGCTGGAATTCCCGGCGCGAGTTTGAATTTGCCTGATACATAAAGTATGTTCCTAATTTTTGACACAGAGACAACTGGTTTACCAGCTAATTATAATGCGCCACTTAGTGATTCCAATAATTGGCCCAGAATGGTTCAAATTGCTTGGCAATTACACGATGAAAAAGGAGCCTTGTTACACCATCATACGGTAATTGTTAAACCTGAAGGATATACGATTCCTTTCAACGCTGCACAAGTACACGGCATAACTACAGAAAGAGCTGCTATAGAAGGAACGGATTTAACAGCTGTTCTGAAAGAGTTTAGTGAAGTGGTTGAAAAAGCACAATACATGTGCGGGCATAACATAGAATTTGACTTAAACATTATTGGCGCAGAGTTTTATCGTAAGGGCCTTCCCAACGTGTTTGAAACAAAACGGGTCATTGACACTAAAAGTGACGAAACCACCAATTTTTGCGCAATTCCCGGAGGGAAAGGCGGAAAATTCAAATGGCCCACTTTAACGGAGTTATATAGCAAACTATTCAACGCAACCTTCGATGCAGCTCACAATGCAGCATTCGACGTGCAAGCCACTTCCAAAGTACTGTTTGAACTCTTCAAACGCCGAATCGTACAAGTGCCGGAAATGGCACAACCTGAATCTATCAATTATCAGGATGTAGATCTTCGTGAGCTGCTGAAATACGAACTTTCCCTTAAACAAAAAGGCAAAGCGAACAGCCAAGAAACAATTACGGTTAAAGAATCGGGACAGCTTCGCCCCTTTGTACACCTGCACAATCATTCTCAGTTTTCCGTGCTTCAGTGTTTGAGTGATGTAGGCGATCTTGTAAAAAAAGCAGCAGAGTATAATATGAACGCCGTGGCTCTAACCGATCACGGAAACATGTATGGCGCATTTCTTTTTTGGCAGGCTGTAGATAAACACAATAAAGGTATTAAAGGTCACAACCAATCCATATCCAATGGAGAAAAAAGTGGCGATTTAAAACAAGAAATAAAGTGTATCATCGGCTGTGAAATCTATCTTACACGTGATCATGCTGATAAGTCGAAACAAGATAATGGCTACAATATTCCCATCCTAGCTAAAAACAAAACGGGATATGAAAACCTCTCACGCTTGAGCTCCAAAGGATTTACCGATGGTTTTTATTATGTTCCGAGAGTGGACCGAAACCTCTTACTGCAGTACAAAGAAGGATTAATTGTTACAACAGGGGGACTCATGGGTGAAATACCCTGGCTCATTCTTAACAAAGGAGATGAATTTGCGGAAGAAGCTTTGCTATGGTATAAAGAACATTTTGGTGAGAATTTTTACATTGAACTCAACCGCCATGGACTGAGCGAGGAAGACCACGTAAATAACGTCCTTATTCAATTTGCTAAAAAACATCATATAAAATATTTCGCCGCGAATAGTAACTATTACATGGACAAAAAATCCGCCTTCTCACGTGATATTCTTATCGGTGTGAAGGAAGGACTATCTTTTAATGGACAGAATGAGTTAAAGGAACTGAAGAACAATCCCCGCTTAGGACGCATTTTTCTTCCAAATGATCAATTCTATTTTCGCTCTGTGAAAGAGATGAACGAATTGTTCAGCGACCTTCCAGAGGCCCTAGATTGCACCATAGAAATTTCAGAAAAAATTGAAAACTTCAAACTTGGGAGAGATGTATTGCTACCTAAATTTGAAATTCCCGATCAATTCAAAGATCCAAGGGATGACGACCCTAACGATGAAGGCAAAGGTAAGCGTGGTGAAAATGCTTACTTAAAGCATCTCACCTATGCAGGCGCTAAAAAACGTTACCCAGACTTGTCTAATGACATCAAGGAAAGATTGGATTTCGAACTCTCCGTAATGGAAAAAATGGGATTTCCGGGATACTTCCTAATCGTTTCAGATTTTACCACTAAGGCCAGAGAAATGGGGGTTTCAGTTGGTCCCGGCCGAGGCAGTGCCGCAGGTTCAGCCGTCGCCTTTTGTTTGGGGATTACAAATGTTGACCCTATCAAGTATGATTTACTCTTTGAGAGATTTTTAAATCCTGATCGTATCAGTATGCCCGATATTGATATTGACTTTGATGATGAAGGACGGGACAAAGTCATTAGTTATGTTATTGACAAGTATGGAAGCAACCAAGTCGCTCAAATTATAACTTACTCAACTCTTGGGGGGAAGAGTGCCATTCGCGATACAGCTCGGGTCCTAAATTTACCGCTGTCAGAAGCCGATAAACTAGCGAAAGCCTTCCCAGATAGTTTAGAGGCGGAACTAAAAAGTTTACTGAAGCCACAGGGTATTGATGAAAAATACTTAGATAAAATCAAGGACCGTCGGGAAATCGTTGAGCAATCGCATAACTTCAGAAAACTGGCCGAAACAGAATCACCAGAGTCAGAAGTATTGAGACAGGCCTACCAACTAGAAGGATGTGTGAGAGGAACTGGTGTGCATGCGTGTGGGGTAATCATTACACCCGATGAACTAACCAAATTTGTACCAGTAACAAAAGCAAAGGATAGTGAGATGCTGCTCACTCAATTCGACAACTCAGTTGCAGAAAGCGCTGGATTGTTGAAGATGGACTTCCTGGGCTTGCGAACCCTCACAATTATCAAGGATGCTCTTAGATTCATAAAAGAACGATGGAACAAAGAACTGGACATCGACACCATAGATCTTAACGACACAACTACCCTCGAACTTTTCCAACGTGGAGAAACCAACGGCATCTTCCAGTTTGAAAGTCCAGGTATGCAGAAATACCTTAAAGACCTTAAACCAGATAGCTTCACGGACCTTATTGCAATGAACGCCCTGTTCCGCCCGGGACCATTGGCCTATATTCCGAATTACATCAATCGAAAACACGGCAAGGAGCCCATCACATATGACCTTGAGGGCATGGATGAGTTTTTGAAAGAAACTTATGGTATTACTGTATATCAAGAACAAGTAATGCGACTCAGTCAGAAACTCGCTAATTTCACTAAGGGCGATGCCGATACCTTGCGAAAAGCAATGGGTAAAAAGCAGAAAGATGTACTCGATAAAATGAAAAGCAAGTACCTCGACGGCTGTAAATCGAATGGACACGATACCACTGTGGCCGAAAAGGTCTGGAAGGATTGGGAAGCTTTCGCAAGTTATGCATTCAACAAATCACATTCGACTTGTTATGCCTACCTGGCTATGCAAACAGCCTACTTGAAAGCGCATTACCCATCAGAATTCATGGCTTCAGTTCTTAACCATGCTGGTAGTATTGATAAGATTACCTTTTTCATGGAGGAATGCCGCAGAATGGGGATAAAAGTGCTCGGACCAGACATCAACGAAGGATTTGGCAAGTTCAGTGTAATGCCAGATGGAGCCATTCGCTTTGGCATGGCATCCATCAAAGGCGTAGGCGAAAACGTAGTTTCAGCGCTGGTGGAGGAAAGAAATAAGGCAGGAAAGTTTGCAACTGTTTTCGATTTAGTGGCGCGTCTAGATAGCAAAGCAATCAATAAAAAATCAATCGAAGCACTTGCGTTGGCTGGTGCATTTGACAATATCGACGGGGTGCACCGAGCAATGTTCTTCTCTCCTGACCCTGTTGATGGCCTCAATCTAACTGAACGCATGTCACGTTACGCCAACCAAAGAAGTTTGGGCAACGACACCTCACAAGGTTCGCTTTTTGGCGAAGAAACTGTTGAAATCAGTGAACCACAGTTGCCGAAAGTAGACCCTTGGAATGTGCTGGACCAACTCAACCGTGAAAAAGAAGTGGTTGGATTCTACATCAGTGGACACCCTTTGGATTCGTATCGTACCGTCTTAGAACACCGTTGTAATGTGAATTGTGCGCAACTAAAATCTGGGTTTGAACCATTTAAAGGCAAAGATGTCTATACAGGCGGCATTGTAAGTGTAATCGAAAATAGAACTTCCAAAACAGGAAATCCCTTTGGCAAAATTGTCCTTGAAGACTATCAAGGTAGTTTCGATATAATGCTGTTTGGTAAAGATTTTGTGGAGTACAATAAATTCATGGTACCCGGACTTTCGCTCTTCATCAGAGGTCGAGTGCAAGAACGCTTTAACCAACCGGGGAGCCTTGAATTTAAGGTGGTGAAAATTGAGCTCCTAGAGGAAATGAAAAAAAACGCTTTCAATGCAATCAAACTCAAAATTCCGCTCGATAAACTCACCAATGACCTGGTTATCAAGCTAGACGCAATAGTAAACGCGAACAGCGGAAAAAGTAGCGTAGAATTTCTTTTGGATACAGGAACCCAAGGACAATCCATTCGACTCTATTCCAAAAAAAGCAAGGTGGCTATCGAAGATGAATTATTAAGCGAACTCAATAAATTGCCTGATCTCACCTACGAATTAAGTTGACCCACCTAAAAATGCAGCAAGCAGAAGGTAAATTCAAGTCAGTTACAGGTGAAATCATGCCCTGTAATATTCACTTCAATAATGAAGAATTACAAATTTTTCAGGAGGGGCAAAGCATGATTATCTGGAAAATAAGCTCCCTATATGAAGTCCGCTTCGATTCATCAGAAATAGAATTTGCACATAAAAATAATTCACTTCCAACATTAATAGTTTGGGGACAAAACGGACTTCAACTCCATCATATTTGGACGATTCAAAACGACCCTTCATTTAATACAATCAAAAACAAGGGCAAACACAAAGGACTAAAACTCTTTCTGGGATTGTGTCTTTTTATCGCTGCAATCATTATTGGATTGTACTTTTTTGTCATTCCTATACTTGCTGAGACAGCTGCAGATTCTTTTCCAATAACTACTGAAATTGAATTAGGTGACAAAATGGGTAGTATGTATGACGCACAGGCTAAAAACAATGATTCCACCAATTATTATCTACAATCTTTTTTAGACAAAATAAAAATCAAATCACCTTATCCGCTCTCTTTAAAATTAATTGAATCTGAGGATATCAATGCTTTCGCCGTTCCAGGTGGAAAAATGTACATCTATTCGGGCTTGTTAACTAAACTCAAAAGTTACGAAGAATTGGTGGCCCTCATCGGTCACGAATCTTCACATGTTCGAAAG
>CANGWA010000144.1 GCA_947457335.1 Sphingobacteriaceae bacterium | reverse complement strand
AGTCACCCTTTCTGCAAAGTGAAGGAGGGCAACCATGGGGTGATCATTAATACCATTTTCATACCCTGCTTTAGTGGCGATGCAAAAAATGGGTTGATCCTGCGTACACCGGAAGAATTAAAAAGAGTCATCGATACAACCGCTTGCAACGTCCCTACCATAGACTTCGCCAATGAAAGTGTGCTAGCGCGATACGCCGACGGCGGCTGTGACGTAGGGTTTGAGCGGACAGTTACCGCAAATACCACCATGAAAAATTACCACTACACTGTAAAGGTGACGCAGTGTGGCAACTGCAAATCCATGGCGTTATCTTACAACCTCGTGCGTGTGCCCGCATTGCCACTCGATTGGACCGTTAGTTTTGAGGTGGTAAACGCTAACTAAAATTGAAAAGCCTTATTCATTAAAGCTCACCGCAATAATTTGGATTTTGCGTTCAGCGGCCGCTTCGGGACTATACACCGAATTGCGTTTATCGGCGAGGTTATCGCTAGCACGTGTTTTTACCAATTCGCCTACTTCTACCTCTTGAATTTCAATCCGCCCCTCACCCGGCGTGGTGTTATTGATGTATTTCATGAACCAGCCATTGTCTTTTTCCATAAAGTAATTGCGAAGGCTGCTAATGCGGCGTTTGGCTAAGTTCACGTTATAGTCGGTGCTCGCCAGTGGACTACAGTACCCTTTCAAAGTAATCTTGACTGTTTCACCTTTTAACAGCACTTCCTTCATGAGTGCCGTAAAACGGTCGAGGTTCTCTAAACCAGCCTTAACACTGTCACTAAAAAATTCCCTTATTTTATTTTCAGCAGCTTCCTTGTCCTCTCCTTCTAATCCCGTTGTAAATTCCTTCACGTAGGTTTTACGCAGGCGTTCATAGTCCCTGAACACATCTGCATAATTGCGTTTACTCGTGGTTTTGGTAGTGCGGGGGTCGGGTTCGTCGTTGTGAAAATACAACGTCAGTGGCACCAATAATTTCATTTCGTTTTTCTTCACCACCACACTGTCTACCTTCGGTGGTGGCGGGGGTGGCAGCGGGCGCGTAGTATCGGCGTTGAACACGAACACATCGCTACAACAGTTCACACGATTGCCTTCAAACAATGTGCCTTTGCGGTTACTAGACAAGTATACATGATGACCAAGATTACTAATGGAATAATACACGTCGTTAAAACTACTGTTGATCGGGTAACCGGCATTATCGGGTGGCATAAAATTGCCCTCCCGAATTTTTGAGTAAAACACATCAAAACCGCCGAGGCCTTTGTGCCAAGTGGAACTAAAAACGAGGTGGTCCTTCCGTGCATCGTACCACGGTGACACTTCATCATCGGGTGTATTCACCGATATCCCTGTGTGCAAGGGGGCATCAAAAAGTGTATCGCCTCGCCATGGGGCATACCAAATATCTAATCCACCTTGGCCACCCGGGCGATCACTTGCAAAAAACAATACCCATTGTCCCCTGACCTTACCGAACGCAGGCTGAGTGGTAGAAAAGCCTTTTGCATTCAGCGGATCCGGCAGACGCTGTGTCATGATCCACCTACCTGAAATTTGGCGCACACAATACAATTCACAGCGGTTATATCCACCCGCTTCTTTTGTACAGCGTGTAAAGAACAACAATTTGTTATCGGGACTGGGGACAGGATTAGCCACTTGATAAGCCGGTGCATTGACCAATGTATCGAATACCCTTGCCCGAATGGGCCGCCCCCTTCTTAAATCCGTTCGGTAGGCCTTGGCATTCGTAACCATTTCATTGCTTTCTGCATCTTTTTTTTCAGGTCGGGCCGCTGTAAAATACAAAACACTATCCACTTCAACTGCTGCAAACTCGGCTCCCTTGGTATTTACTTGTGGCTCCATATGCAGCATCTCAATTTTCAAGGGCTGTGCCATGATTTCTGGTGCTAAGTCGCACGATTCCATTTCAACCTTGCATTTCTTGCGGTAATACGCAAACTTGTCCTTATTAATCTGGTCAATGCGACTAAATTTTTGGTACCACCGTTTTGCTTCTTTGTAATCAGCCTTGTATTTATACAATTGTCCGAGATAAAAGAAGGTCAGCGGATACTTGTCCCCGTTATCCAATGTCGCCAACCGTTTGTGCAAACGAATGGCCACGTCTAGATCCAATGCCTCACGCGCTGCAATGGCATAATCGTTTAAGACAGGCACGTTGGAAGAATCGCGCAAATACAACCTGCCAAAGTATTGTTCAGCAGCAAACCAATCCTTGTTCATGGCTGCTTCGCTACCTTGCCTGCGCAACAACTGATTGGATTGTGCATAACTACAGAAGACGCTGCACACCAGAACAAACGCTATGACGCACTTTCTATTCATAAAAAAGTTGGGCAATACCGGTTCTTCGCAACGAAGGTTGGTTTGTTTTTGAAAACGTAATTCAAATAAATTTCAAATGCCCCCCGCCGGTTGGTAGCTGCTGTAAATTTACTGATGTTGATGTCGTAGGCTATGCCCGACTGCAATGGTCCCTGGTGGTACCCCATCCTTAAAATCGCAGCATCGCGTGTCCTCCAACAAACACCTGCTAACACCGCTTGACCAGTGGCCTTGTCAATAAACCGTTTTAATGACACGTGTGGCACCACCTCCAAGTACTTGCCTTGCTGGGTATACATCAACTCTGCTACAATATCGGTGTGTTCGGTCATGGGAGTGGTGTAGCTCAAGTAGTGGCACATGCGGTAATCGAGCTTTTTAATATCGCCTTGAAAGGTGGTGACAGGCCCCCGCACGTGATAAATACCAAATCCGTATTGCACGCGGTGACGGGGATTGATTTGCCAGAAAAGTGCAGCTCCATTATTAAAATCCACAAAGGTGGTTTGTGTTCTAGCAAACTGCTCCCCACTGGCGAGTCCGTTGTTAAAACGCACCCCATCGAATTGCGTATCAAAGGTCATTTTCGAGTAGTTGAAGCCCACTTGGCACCATCCCAAACTGGTACCTAGTGACACCATCAAGGAACTATCCTTTTTAACCATCCAGATGTAACTACCCGTAAAGTAAAACTGCGTTGTACCATAATTCGCATCACCAGCTCGGTCGTTATTAAAGATAAAACCCACTCCAATAGCGTCCCTTAAAATTGAACGTGGCTTTAACCGCATTTCGCCATTGAGGTTAAAAGTGCTATAAGAAACAGGAACCGATTGCCATTGACTTCTATAAACAGAGCTTATTCGGTAATCCCCTTTGAACACCCCTGTGAAAGCTGGAGAAAGGTTGAGCAAGGAGGCGTCAAATTGCGAAAAATGGATATCCTGCGCCCGAGTAAAAAAGGAGCTTACCATACACAGAACAACAGTATATAAACGCAGGTTCAAAGGTCTATTTACAAATATAACAAAAAGACCTAGTGCTTTGAGGGGATTCCCTGCCCCACGGCGAGGTGCTAAACGAAGCGAAAAGCGTGGATGTGAAGATCGATGAGTACAGGGCCGTTTCTGGCGGTTCCATCCTTCCGCATGGGCGTTACTACCCGGTGATTGGCAACTGGTATACCGTCAAAAAGCGCATGCGATTTAACTACATGGGCAGCAGTAGCCAGGGGACTAATGATATCCACCGTGTAATTGTGTTGCTGGAGCAATCCTGTTTGTGTATCAAAAATAAATTGTTGTTTGTTGGAATGCGTCGGGAACGAGCCATCAAATTCCGCTTCAAGCACACCTGGTCCAACCTCTTTAAACTGTGCCGCCTCGTCCATCAGCAAGCGGGGCAGTGTGAGGTAATTCCACATGGCATACCCTGCAAAATAAGTCATGTCCAAATCATCCCACCAGAACAACCGTCTACCATAGGGAAATAATTGGCGAATCCTTTTGCGTTGTGCTGTAATCAAATTCAAATTATTCAAGAGGTGCGCATCGCCATCAATTAATTTACCGGTGACCGATTTTCTCTTACTACCAATGGGATGAATGGAGCAAACAAGGTGATCTACCTCCAACTTCAAAAACGCGTGATGGAGTGCAGGGCGGTGTTTCAGCGTAAAAGCAAGGCCTTTGGCTGAAAATTCAGCCTCAATGCCCTTGGCCTTTAACCAAAGATCGCGACCACCGTAGGCGGATAGGACAGTATCGATTAAAGACATTTCTTTCGCTCTTATATTATTTCTTTATCTGTTCCTTTAAACAGTTTTAATACAATTACCCGTTCTTCCATCACGAATACTTGCTCAAAATGGCACGGTCATGGAGGGTCCATAAACAAGCCGGTAAATGGCCCGCTTTCAGCGTTTGATTGGACCAACTGTTACAAGTATAAAAAATGCTGTAGGTACCATTTGCAGCATAAAACGCATCGTTATCGTTGTAATGTGCGCTAGCCAGCCAATCGGGTAAATTTTTATCCACAGCAAAACTTTTCTTGATGTGCGCAACCATCTTCTCATAATTCTCCCGTTTGATTTTAGTGTGCTTGCAAAACTTACCCACCTTCAATTCATCGTGGTAGGTCACGTGCATAGCCGAAGTGCTCAAAAAAAAGGCCGCCTTAAAGGCCGTGCTGAACTTGAGGTCCGCCCACGTTGGTGTTTCCAAATAGAACCCCCTATCGCCCCAACCAAAAGCAATATAACGGGCATCAGTGCAATTGTTCTTGGGCAGCGTAGGATCCAAAAAACTGTGCCAATTGATAACCTCGGTCTTCACCGGAACAACGATATCGGTGTGCACACCGTTGGATAAAATATATACGTCAATTTCGCCATCAGCCTGTTCCTGATTCACCTTTACCAAGGAAGTACAAAAAACAAGCAGAGCATACCCTACTAAACCAATTAAAAACCAAATCATGCCTTTAACTATTTTATGCAACCATTTCAATGATTAGTCCGCAATATCTTCTACAAAAAAATGAGTGCTATCCTCCGAAGCATAAATATGCTGCACATCGCCATCCGCAGAAGGTTGAGAGGAGTAAACGAACACTTGACCCTTTAACCGCTCGGGCATGAACCAAGGTTGAGCATCACTGGCCCTTGGTTGCGATGCTGCGTTATAAGCGCTTTTGGTGTAGTCTTGCTGTAGAATGATGCGTCTGAATTCCTTGGATGAGGCTACAACTTCCATGCGGATGGCGACATCTAAGCGTGGAACGTATTGATCTTGTAAGGAAAGTACTTTTACGGAACTATCGATTGGTTCACCAAACAACGCCGTGTAAGCCATGTATCCACTGCGGGGCGTTAGCAGATGCGTTACCTTTTGCACGGCTCTGCCTGCAAACAAAAATCCAGTGTAAACACCACAACCCACCAACAGCAAAAACATTACAGTGGCTACAATAATGTAATTCACCTTTTGTTTTAGAATACCTGCCAGCACCAAACCCGCAGTCAACAAGAACAAAACGACACAAATTAACGACCATAGCAACAAAGGACTCATCTCTCTTCAAATGATTGATGCTGCAATATCGAAAAAAACTCAATGCCTATAATCAAAAATGTGACTAGAACATTTACAGTTGTTTATGTAAAAAGAAAACCCCATAAACAAAGATTTATGGGGTCAATCATTTCAACGACAAGCCACATCATTCATGCCTAAACTCTATTTCGGCTGTCTGGAGCGTTTCTGCGTCACCAAAATCCAACACAGCCACTGCCGAATAATTGCCGGAAATGTAATCCTTGGTTAAGTCAAAAGACATCTCGCGTTCATCGCCTGGTAAAATACTAAACTGTTTTACTTTAACCTTGGATTGACGTCCAGTTGCCAAATTAGTTAGTTCGATGTAATACAAGCAGTAGCCAACGCCATCCCCCGAATTTCTAACCCTCATTTGCAACGACCCGTTTTTCTTTTTTGATTTATCAGCGGGTTGGTACTTGAGGCGTGTAATTTCAACATTGGTCGATTTAACGTTAGGCGGGTTTTGTAGAATTTTTACACCAAAGCCGATTCCAGAGGTGATTCCAAAACCAATGGTCGATTTATCAGCACGAGGTGTTTCAAGCGGTTTCCGTTCGAAGACCTGATCGATGATCAATTGCGTCCACATGGCGATAGCATTAGAGTCGGCGAATGGCACATTTAAGGTGATGGTCACCACTTTCGACTGTCCTGCCTTTAATTCCACAAATGAAGGTGACGCAACAACGTAACGCGATAGGGAATGCCGGTAGCCCCTTTGTGGAATAGTTTCAACACCACTCAAGCCTTCAGATTGGTAATCTTGAAAAAACAACTGAAAGCTATAATCCCGTTTGGTATCATTCGATATTTTAACAGTTCGGGTCATTACAGATCCAGGTGATGCGTTAAATTTAACTGTCGATGGACTGATGGCTACGCCTGCGCCATCACTCTTCGTGGCCCCGTCATTAGTAGCACCGCTGGTCTGTCCATTTGCCATTGCAATAAACAATACCATGGGTAGGAAAAGTAATGTCAATTTAAATTTCATAATCAATTGTGTCTAATATTAATAACTTCAATGTCGAAGAACAGGTCTGTGCGGGGAGGAATTCCAGCACCTTCGACACCTTTCTCGCCATACCCCTGTTGATAGGGTATATAAATTTTTCGGCACTCGCCCTTGGTCATTCCTTCCAAACCACAAATTAAACCTGGAATTATTTTTTTCTCGCCAACTACATATGTCAAAGCTTGT
>CANGWA010000143.1 GCA_947457335.1 Sphingobacteriaceae bacterium | reverse complement strand
TTTTCCTTTAATCACCCAGTTGATGACGAAATAATTAATTTAAGAGATAGCCTAAATGGTACCATTGGCGCGAGGGGTGTATGCAATCAAGTGGCAATTTCCGACCGAACTGACTCAAAGAGTGCTCATACTATTAATGGAATTGTATTTCCTAGTTGCACCTTGAAGTATAACAATTATGGTATTGGCGGAAGTATAAAGGTTTCTTTCATTGAAACAGCTAATACATCTACGCTTGGCTTACAGTGTTTTGTTACTAAAGCACATTTCAAGCCGAGATGTGAAGCGGAAATTAATAAATTCCCTCATGTATTAACAATGGCATTAAACAGTAGCACCAGAGAATGTTTTATCCACAATGGGACAAGACTCACAAATTTTCCTACTAGTACATCATACGAAATAACAGTACAATTGCTAAAAACGCTAGCCAACAGTGGGCAAGTGACTTCCAATCAGCTGAAAATCGTCCCATAATGCATCAATTAAATCTGAACTATAAAACTAAAATTTTATGCGTTTTAATCAGTAGCTTTTATTTCCCTTGTTTATCGCAACAATGGGCAGTAAATTTTGGTTTAGATAACAAGTTTAGTTACTCTTTTCAGAAACCTTGGGACCATCTCCCGGGGTTTTTGAATAATTATCCAGACGGTTTCGGTTTTTTAACCAGAACTCCGTTTTATTCATCTTCCTTTAAGTTTAATCTTGCTTTGGTGTTTAGACACAAAAATTACAGGCTTGAGGCAGGAATAGGAAGGGATCGCTCTATGCAGGGAGTATACTATTATACCACCAATCAAACACAACAAAATTTGGGAAATGTGACACAGAATATTGGTGGGGTTGGACGCAGCGAATGCAATTTTGAAAAGCTCTACATTAATTTTGAGAGATTAATACAAGTGAGGGTCTTGGATAATGGGATAAAAATGCAGACTTTTTTTGCTTCAGGGATAGAAATTGTGTCAGACCTTAATCCACAAAAGTACTATGGCTTTTCCTCAGTTGGGCTTAGTAATTCGTCTATGGATACTATTGTGCTTCGGAATGGTGAAGTGACCAATGGTCGCATAGGTGTTCGTGGCATGATAGGGTTGACCACGGTCTTGTTCAATCGGAAGGAAAGGCAACTCTTTCGATTAAGAATCTCCTTCATTAGTAACTCTTCTATCCCAATTGTATATCAATTTATGGAATATTCCTTGAACAAACAACTCCTGTTAATTCAATACAAACCAGTATCACTTGCAGGAATTTATTTCACCATTTCAAAGGATTTGTATTTATCTAAACGCCAATGAAATTTTTGCGAATATTTATTTTGCTTTCCACGGTGGCACATGCGCAATCTATTTTGCTAAAGACAGAGTTGGGATGGTTAAGTCAGACAGTTAAAACTGGATTAGAAACGCCACTCATTATTAATACTTCTGATTTTTCATTGCGTATAGAAAACAAGTTCAGCATGTTTAATTCAAAACCATATTTTGGCATAGGCCCAGTCTATTCTAATTCTTTTCTTTCTTTGGGCCTAACAACCGGAATGATAAACTTTCGGGATGACATATTTTTTCAAATGAAAATAGATGATGCATCTTATCACAAGGTTTTTTATTACAATACTTATTTCCCTTATCTCAAATTTGAATTCCATTATGTGCCATTGGAAATTAAGGTTTTGAAAACGAATTATCGCATAAAGCCAGCCCTAAATATTGGGGCACAATACCTATTTCCGAGTTTTTTTAATAACACCATCAATAATAATATTTCAATCGAAACAAGCAAAGGCACATACCTAGTTCAAAATACTGCTTTTCAGAATATTTACAGGTACAACTTCATTGGCATCCTTGGCTTGAAATTTATCCTAGTTAAGGAAAAGCGGAATGTTATTGCATTGTGCTTTAATTATAGCATGTCTAAATCGTATGCATTATGGCACATGCTCGAATTGGTGGCACCCAACACATTGCCAACAATGACATACTTTTACTTTTCAAACGGCGTAAATTCTAATTACTCATTAGGACTGGAAGTTTTCTTTGGTCATAAAAGAAAAACTATTAAGGGTGATGAAGGGTGAAAAAATGGTTTTAGTCATTGTATATACTAAGACATTAACTTATTAGTTAAATTAGTGAATTTGTGCTCTCAATGTGGATCACATCACTCAATGATTCTTTTCTTTCATTCTGCTTATGCGCATAGATATACAGAGTATATACCCAAGTGGAATTGGGTGTAAATAGTTGTAGAACCTTTTTTAAATATTGTTGCCAAACTGTGTTTAATTTGATATCGTAAATGTTCATCAAATATTTTTCATTCTAAGGTATAGAAATGTCAAAATTTCCCTTATTCAGATTTAGACAAGATGAATATGTTTTATGTCGGCACTATTTTGATTTGTCCGTTTGTATTTCAGCCACTTCCACTTGCGTGGTAAGGTATAGGTTGTAGTCAAAGCTGTCTGTAACTCTTGCATAACAAATCGTTATGGCGAGCGGTACATGGACATGCCACAAGAAAACAAGGAAGGCTACGATGCCAATAATTTATTGAACCACGTTGGCAAACTAAAAGGCAAGTTATTGATGATTCATGGCGCACAAGACGATGTAGTGGTATGGTAACATTCTATTATGCACCAAAAAGCCGCAGTCGACAAAGGCGTGCAGCTAAACTACTACGTATATCTAGGGCACTTTCACAATGTGTTAGGTCCGGATAGAGCCCACTTGATGGAAAAAATTACGAATTACTTTTTGGAGAAGTTGTAGGATTATTTAATATTAATAGTGGCACAAGATGAAAGTGTTGCTATCAATTAATTTCTTCAACCCCATAAAAAAACCCCACATCAACCGATGCGGGGTTTTCTAATGAGTTAGTCTTTATTTACGCTAAAAATTTCTCCAGCGCGGTAGTGTACTCTTCTTTGAAACCATTTACAGCACCGTAGTTCGTGCCGCCAATTACAACGTCATGGCCCTTTACAGCGCCAATCGCCTTAAATGGAACACCATTCGATGTTAGGGCTGCTTCTACCGCCGCTTTGTCGGCCGCTTTTACCGTAATTACAACACGGCTTTGTGCCTCACCAAATAAATAGGCATCGGTGCGAACAGTGCCATCGGTGGTTACTTCAAAGCCCAAGCCTTTTACCATACCGCTTTCAAGCAATGTGATAAACAAACCACCATCGCTCACGTCGTGTGCCGATACCACCTTGCCAGTACCAATGGCTGCGGCAATGGCTTGCTGCACCTGCAATTCACGATCAAGGTCGAGGTGCGGGGCTGGCGATAATTTTACTTTGTGGTAGCTGTATAAGTATTCCGATGAATTAATGTCGTTCAAACTTTCACCTACCAGGTAAATCACATCACCTTCGTTTTCAAAAGCAATGCCGGTTTGGTGTTGTTTGTTTTCTACAATACCAATCATGCCAATGGTGGGTGTTGGAAAAACGGGACCCTCGTAACTCGATTGGTTATAAAAGCTCACGTTACCACCGGTTACCGGGGTTTGAAATTTTAAACACGCTGCACTCATGCCCTTAATGGCGCCCACAAATTGCCAGTACACTTCAGGGTTGTAGGGATTACCAAAATTCAAGCAATTGGTCACAGCGCTTGGTGCACCACCACTGCACACAATGTTGCGGGCAGCTTCACTCACGGCAATGGCACAACCTACTTCAGGGTCGGCGTTCACATACCGCGAATTGCAATCTACTGTCATCGCTAAAGCGGTATCGGTGCCGCGCACGTTTACAATGGCTGCATCCGATGGTTTGTTGGTCGACATGTTTACAGTGCCCACCATGCTGTCGTACTGGTTGTACACCCAACGTTTGCTGGCAATGTTCGGGTGATTGGCCAAGTGGTGCATCACCGGCTTTAAATCAGCAGGCTCTGCAATGTTGGCCATACTAAATTTCTTGGTCTCTGCGTAATAAGCTGGTTCCTTGTATTCGCGGGTGTAAACCGGCGCACCGCCACCGAGCACCAATACGCCTGCTGGCACATCGGCCACAAGTTCGTCGTGCATGTAGTAACGCAAGCGATCGCCTTCTGTTACCACGCCAATTTGTTCGCAATTCAAATCCCATTTATCGAAGATGCGTTTGACTTCCGCTTCGCGGCCTTTCTCAACCACTACAAGCATGCGCTCTTGCGATTCAGAAAGCAATATTTCAAACGGGTGCATGCCTTGTTGGCGGGTCGGAACTTTGTGTAACCACACCTCCATACCGTGTTCGCCCTTAGCACTCATTTCTGAGGTAGAGCAAGTAATGCCGGCAGCTCCCATGTCCTGCATACCCACTACGGCACCAGTGGTAATAATTTCGAGTGTAGCTTCGAGTAATAATTTTTCTTGAAACGGATCGCCCACTTGCACCGATGGTAGGTCCTTTGCGGACTCTTCGGTAATGTCCTTACTCGCAAACGACGCACCGGCAATGCCGTCCTTACCAGTTGCTGAACCTACAATAAATACAGGGTTTCCAACGCCTTTAGAAATAGCGCTGACTGTTTCGCCGCGTTGAACAATGCCCACGCTCATGGCGTTTACTAAGGGATTCACGTTAAAGCTGTCGTCGAAAAATACTTCGCCGCCCACAGTGGGTATACCAAACGCATTGCCATAATCGCCAATGCCTTTCACCACACCCTTAATGAGCCACTGGGTTTTAGGCGATTTAATGTCACCAAAACGCAGTGAGTTCAGTTGCGCAATGGGACGAGCACCCATCGTAAAAATATCGCGGTTAATGCCCCCTACGCCGGTTGCTGCTCCTTGGTAGGGCTCAATAGCGCTAGGGTGGTTGTGTGATTCGATTTTAAAGGCACAGCCCAAGCCGTTACCAATGTCAACCAAGCCGGCGTTTTCTTCACCAGCTTTGGCGAGCATATGCGGACCATCCTTCGGTAATTTCTTTAACCAAGTAATGGAGTTTTTGTACGAACAGTGTTCGCTCCACATCACCGAGAAAATGGCTACTTCAGTGAAGTTCGGCGTACGGCCGAGAATTTCCTTTATTTTGTCGAATTCTTCGGCGAGAAGTCCCAATTTTTTCGCAGCTTCTACATCTGCTAATTGCTCAGAATACTTGGTAGCGGTCATTTTTAAAATAAAGCACAAAAATACGAAAACAGGGGCATACTTGGGGCGGAAAATTAAGAACAGTCCACCACACGCCTTGTTCACTACCAACGCTTCAGAAGTCATTAAAACAGCCTGATTTAGAAGCGCTTGCTAATTATTTGGGCGCCTGCCGCCCTACGCCACTTTACACAGGCGGCACTGGGCTTTCCGTTCCAATGCCGCTTGTCATTTGCAAGGGTTGTAGGGCTGCGGTGGCTCCCTGAAGCAGAAGGTGTGTATAAAAAAATGACCCGCCTTCGCTTCAGGGTGAAACGCCTCCTCGCCCAACAACCCTTTTGCAAATGCCTAAGCGTCATTTCCACTGCAATCCCGGGCGCACGTTAACGTGAGTGGTTTATCGCCATATTAATTCGTCCAATTTTTCTTGTTCATTTACGAAGTTGTACACCGCGTTTAAGAAAGTGCCAAGCGAACAACGAATAACGTCAATTAAAGTAACCGTTTGCCGTAACGCGCGCCAACGATTGAAGGCTGTAGCTTGGCGAAGCGGGGACGTGCATACACTTGGGTGGCGGAGGCCCCGCGCGTAGCAGCGGGGACCCCGCACACCCTAGTGTATGCCGGCCCTGCAAGCCAACTACTGCCTGAAAGCGTGGCCCGCTGAATAAATACGGCGGTAAGAGCGGGAGGCGCCCAAAAAATTAAGTCAAACAGAAAATTAATTTAATGTATTTGACTTACCCTTTGAATGCATTAATTATTTATTTAAAAGAAGTTAAATGAGTGAAAAGGGAAATGGTTAATGGCGTTGACACACCTCTACCCTCCCGCAGAGAAAGTCACGAGCAGTTTCATTCAACTATTTCTTTCGGTTGCGGGACCCCCTAACCTTTACCCTCCACCCCTTTTTAGGAGTTGAGAATGGAGAGTTGAGAATGGAGATTGCGTCGAATTTCACTTCTTAACACTAAAATTCCGAAGCAGTCAACAAACTTACAATCCGAAATAATCCATATGATTCGAATGTTTACCGGTTTTTAAATCGATGACTTCAAAACGGCGGGCTTGTGTAAACGACCCCATATCGGAATCGCTATTAATCAAGATTGCACCAATCATGATTACGTACTTGCAACGAAATTCTGTTTTTGCAACGAGCTCACACATGCGTGTATCGATGGCTTCGTATATAACTTCGTTGGCTTCGAAAATGGGTTCGGTGGCATTTAAAATGCGTTGCCGTTGTTTGAACAGAATTTGTTCGATGGTATTCATTTGATAATCCATTTCGCTCATCTGTCCCTCAGTAATTTGATTTTGCTTGAGTCGATTCAGTGCGCCAACAGCAGCGCCACAACAAGAGCTGTCGCGGTTTTGTCCGTGACGGTGTATTTCACCTATTTCCCCATTCTTAGTAATGCCAATATGGGGGCCATAATAAATAAAAACGGCCCCATCGTCGGGCACGTGACTGGCAAATGCCCGCATTCCGGTAAGTCCGGTAAAGGGAAACCCATCGAGTCCCCCCATTTTAAAAGGCCCTAAAAAT
>CANGWA010000142.1 GCA_947457335.1 Sphingobacteriaceae bacterium | reverse complement strand
TCTGTACAAGTAGGACAACTTGCATGTGTAAAAGAAAAATTCGTTAGCAAGGTGCTACCAGAATTGCCAATTGAAAATACCTTAGTATTGCTGCAGCCCAAAGAGTCAATAGTTAAAAGGGTGTACAAACCGGGACAAAGGCCTTTACAGGGCATAGCCGTACAGCTGTTATTGTTAATGCTGTAAGTGTATGGCGCCTTGCCACCTGTGGTGTTCGGTTGCAAAATGCCGTTACAACCGCTTTCACATGGGGTGGATGAGGTGCTGATAAGTGTAAGCGGTAAACTACTTACATAAATCTCAACACTGTCAATACCTGTACAACCGCCACTTGCACCTAGAACGGTGTAGGTTGTTGTTATGGTTGGAGAAACAGCGATCTGTGGACCACTAGCACCGTTGCTCCATGTATAATTGGACGCTCCGATGACAGAGAGATTGACCGTTTCATTGCCACACACAATGGTATCAGATGCCGTCAAACTTAATGAAATGGCTACCGAACCCACTTGAATGCCAATGGTAGCTGTCCCAGTACAACCTGGCGTGCCGCCTATCACAGTGTAACTTGTAGCTGTGGTTGGACTTACGGCTAGGCTTGCTGAGGTTTGAGCGGTATTCCATGTGTAGGATGAGGCACCTGTAGCATTAAGCGTAACAGTTGATCCTGGACAAATGGTTTGCGAAGGTGAAGCAGAGATGGTTATACTTGGAGGGGTTGTTAATGACAAGGTAATCTGTGCGCTTCCACTACAGGTCCCATTTAATCCTATTACTGAATAGGAGGTAGTCGTGGTTGGTGTTACAACAATAGTATTGGTTGTTGCTGAATTATCCCATGTATACGTCAGGGCTCCAGTAACACTTAATGTCGATGTATTCCCAAGGCAAATGGTCGTTGGATTAGCAGTAATTTGAAGAGATAAGCCTGTGCCAATGGTAATAGTGGCGGCATCTGTTGCGTCACAACCAGAATTTGAAAGTGTTAATGTATAAACGGATGTTTGTGTTGGTGTAACCACAATAGAATTCGTGGAAGCGCCAGTACTCCATGTGTAGCCGGTGGCAGCACCTGCTGTTAAGGTTGCAGAACCGCCACTACAAATGGTTTGACTTACTAAGCCACCAACAGGCAAAGGAATGACACTTGCTGTGATGTTGGCGGTGGTGGTACACTGCGCATTACCTGCGAGAATACTAATGGTTTGAGTGCTCGCCGGCGTTAAAGTTAAACTGGTTCCAGTTCCAACCTGAGTCGCGCCATTCATAAAGGTGTAGGAGCTCGCTCCTGTCGGGGTAATGGTGATGGTCGCCCCTGCACACAAACTCTGTGAGCTAGCGGAAATGCTTGGAGAGGAAAGCACTGAAATGGTCTGAGTAATTTGTGCGGTATTTGATCCACTTGCACCTGTAAGTGTTATGGTGTATATGCCTGCAGCAGTAAAGCTAGTGACAGGTGCAGTGGCATTGCTAACTGCAGTTGTGCTACCTGGAATACTCCATGTGTAAGAACCAGCTCCAGTGCTATTGTTGGTAAAGGTAACTGGAGCACCTTGACAAACGGTTCCACTGAAGGCCATACTTAAGTTCGGAACAGCTGTTACAATATTGATATTGTCTACAAAAATGTTCTGACCATAACCGCCACGGTTAACGAAACTAATCATGACGTTGGGAGCAAGTGCGGTGACGGTACTGATGTTGATGGACTCTGTTCGCCATTGTGATGAAGATGGAGCGAATGGAGTAGTTTGATCGGACGCAGTTGCTAAATTGGTTCCGCCTTTTAAATAGATAGATGTCCAACTAGTGCCACAATCGGTTGAAACCTTAACCTCTAGCGAATCAGAGTTAACCGAATTATAGCGCGCATAGGCTACGTCAAAAGTTAAGGTGGAATTGATAACACTCGAGAAATTAAAACGGGGTGAACGCATTTCATCACGCTCACCTGGAGCGTACATGTTGTAATTGTCGAAACGGGCACATGCACTCGATGCACCGAAACCACCTATACCAGTAACCCGACTCCAATAAATGGCATCGTTCCAAATGTTATTGTAACTCCATCCTGAAGGAAGAAATTGAGTGTTTTGAAATCCTTCTGTGAAAGGAAGGTTGATGGGTGAACTAACGGTTATATAATTCACCTTGGTAATTGTATTCGAACCACTGGCATTTGAAACCATTAAGGAGGCAGAATAAGTGCCATTGGCGGAATAGGTGACCACAGGATTGGCAAGTGTTGAAGTCGCCGGTGATCCACCCTGAAAGGTCCACAAATAAGCAGTTGGTGTATAAATGGAACTGTCCTTAAACGCAACACTTGTACCTACACAAATGTCCCTCGGCATCCCATAAAAATTCGCAACAGGTGCACTTGCTGAATAGGTGGCGGCGCATTGCATGGCCAGAAATGCATCAATCCTACCTGCACCAAGCTGTGAACCACTGCTGTATGAAGAGTTACCCGATAAGGAATAAATGTTTGCTGCCGTAGAAGAAATACAGTTGAGTACGTTTTGTCGGGTCATAGCGGGACTCTTTGATAACATCAACCCTGCTAGCCCAGCCACTAATGGTGTAGCCATTGAGGTTCCAGAGGATTGCTGGTAAAGCGGTGTAGCCGTAGATGCATAGGGAACTGTACTCATGATGGTATTGCCAGGTGCTGCAATGTCGACCCAAGTGCCATAATTCGAAAAAGAGGACTTCACATCATTGCTTGCTACTGAGGCAACGCAATATACATTGTTGTATGCTGCGGGATAATGGGGGGTGTTGGTGGAACTGTTGCCTGCAGCTGCCATGACAATGGCTCCACGGTCCCATGCATAATTAATCACATATTGTTCACTTGTAGCTGTGCCAGTTGAACCCCAAGAACAAGAAATGACTCTTGCTCCAGCACGAGAAGCATACACAATGCCCTCGTAACCATAAGATAGTGCTGTCATACTGCTGCCATTATCTGGCTCACACTGAACGGGTATGATTTTAATGTTCCAACCGATGGAGGCAATTCCAACGGAATTGTCAGTAACCGCTCCGGCTATTCCAGCACAATGGGTCCCATGAATCATATTCGTATTGGTAGGCGCCGCGTCGTTATTATTGTCTGCAACACTGAATCCATGCACATCATCAATATAACCGTTGTGGTCGTCGTCAATGTTGTTATTTGGCGTTTCTGCAGTATTAGAGTAGGTGTTAGCTAATAAATCGGCATGGTTCCACATCACAGCATTGTCTACAATAGCAACGGGAACAGTGGAGTTGCCGTTAAAAACATTCCAAGCATTACTGGCACCAATTTGCGTAAGGTGAGCGGGAATCAGTGGATCGTTGGGTGTGGCAAATACTTGTACCAAGGGCACTTTTTCTGAGTACTCTACGCCCTTTACAGACTCTAATTCAGCAATGAAACTATTTATTCGCGTCTTTGAAGCGAACTCAATTCTAAGAATATTGGGCAAGTGTTCATTGTCCGTAGCATGGTAGAAGGGCTTGATGATTTTAGTAACCCCATACTTGATGAAAATTTTATTCAAGATTGGATCTGCTGAGATACCAATGTTGCGGGGATTGGATCGGTCAATTCCAACAAAGTAACCTGGCTTTATTTTTACATAAATGCGGCCATCTATGTAATCTTTGTATATGGTTTGTGACTGAACGGCTATGCCCAATAAAAGTCCAAGTAAAAGAAGCGTAATTTTTTTCATAATAATTCGAGTTAAATATATGAATTTTTGTCAGCTGTAGACAGCGATTCTGGTCATATTCTCGTTATATTTACCAAGCAGCTGTTTTCGGTGAGTAAAGAGGAGTCCTTAGAGTGGCTACCACTGCTAGATAGTGTTTTTTACTGTTAAAAGAGGCAGTGGAAGTACCGATAAAAAAAGCATGCATTTTGACCTATGCAATTGGCGGTTATTGATTGTGGAACAAACACGTTTAATCTGGCTGTTTTTTCATTTAACATAAACAAACAACCATTCCGATTATTTAGTACCCGCATTCCAGTTAAACTAGGTGAGAACCCTCTTCCTCAAAAAGGAATCGCTCCCCCTGCATTTAGTCGAGGGCTTAATGCTATGGCTTCTTTCAAAAAGGAATTAGAGCGGTTTACTTGCCACAGCACCATTGCTTTTGGCACATCTGCTATCAGGGATGCTACAAATGCCGCTGATTTCATCCAGGCAGTTCTAGATGCAACTGGGATTTTAATAGAGGTAATTGATGGCAACCGAGAAGCCGAGTTAATTTTTAAAGGTGTGGCAGCAGCTGTTGATCTAAATGGAGCTACCAACTTAATCGTGGACGTTGGTGGTGGTAGCACAGAGTTCATTATTGCTAGCGGACAGTCCATACTGTGGAAACAAAGTTTTAATATCGGAGCTGCTAGAATTCTAGACACCTTTAAGCCCTCCAATCCCATTACTTCTGATGAGATTGAAGCAATTAATCATTACTTGACTGAAATGCTAGAACCACTTCGCTTAGCCATGAAGCAATACAAGGTAGAACGCCTTATCGGTTCCTCTGGTGCATTCGAATCAGTTATAGAACTCATTGCTGAGCAGTTAAGTGGCGACCCTTTCGAGCAAGGTAAATCTGAATTCATTATTTCTGCTGATAATTACTACAAAATATCAGATAAAATGATGAAATCCACCATGGCGGAGCGCATGGAGATGAAAGGACTTGTTGCCATGCGCGTGGATATGATTGTGATATTTTTTATTAAAATAAATTTGCTATTGAAATGGTTTCCAGTCAAACAAATATATGTTTCAACCTATTGCCTGAAAGAAGGGGCGGCAATTGATTACATCAAGAAAATTTAAAGTATGGCTAAAATATTAGTGGTAGATGATGAGCGCGCGATTCGCCGCTCAGTTAGGGAAATCCTAGAATTTGAAAAACACCAGGTGGAAGAAGCGGAAGAGGGGAGCAGCGCGCTATCGATGGCCCTTAAAAACAATTTCGATGTTATTTTGTCGGATATTAAAATGCCTGGCATGGATGGGACGGAATTACTCAATAAACTTAAGGAAGCTGGAAGTGAAAGCACAGTGATAATTATGAGTGGCCATGGCACAATTGAAACGGCTGTTGATGCTGTTAAAAGAGGCGCCTATGATTATTTAGCCAAACCCATTGATTTGAACCGATTGCTGGTGACCATTCGCAATGCACTGGAGAAAACGGGACTTGTTCAAGAAACGAAATCACTGCGCAAAAAGATAAGTAAGGGGGTAGAAATGATTGGGGAGGCCAGTGAAATCAACCAAGTGAAAGAGATGATTGCTAAGGTGGCACCCACCGATGCAAGGGTGCTTATAACAGGCCCGAATGGAAGTGGTAAAGAATTGGTAGCACGCCGTCTTCATGAACTGAGTGGGCGGTCTGCAGGCCCCCTCATAGAGGTCAATTGTGCAGCCATACCTTCTGATTTGATTGAAAGTGAGTTGTTCGGACACGAGAAAGGATCCTTTACAAGTGCAGTAGCACAACGCAAGGGGAAATTTGAATTGGCAGAAGGAGGGACTTTGTTCTTAGATGAAATTGGTGACATGAGCGCTAACGCTCAGGCCAAGGTATTGAGGGCTTTGCAAGAGCAAAAAATAACACGTGTTGGCGGCGATAAAGAAATTAAAGTCAATGTACGCGTGCTCGCAGCAACAAACAAAAACCTTGTTGCGGAAATTGAAGCAGGGCATTTTAGAAGAGACTTGTTTCACCGACTCGCGGTAATTGAAATTAAAGTACCTGGTTTGGACGATCGCATCAACGATATTCCCCTATTGGCAGATCATTTTCTTGCGCTCATTTGCAATGAAATGGGTATTGCAGAGAAAAAAATTAATCCCAATGCACTAAAATTGCTACTGGGTAGAAAATGGCCAGGTAATATCCGCGAATTTAGAAATGTAATGGAGCGACTAGTCATTTTGGGCGGAAAAGAGATTTCTGAAGATGACGTGAGACAGTTTGGCCTTTGAATGAAAATGAAAAAGGGCTGTCAGAATCTCTGACAGCCCTTTTCGTTGCAATCCAAACTTTTTAATTGACAGCTTTCGGCTGTAAATCGCTTGCGATGAATTCTTCTAATGTATAGCGGGTGCCGTTTATAAAGACAACAATCCATGCATCCTTTATACCCTTTGCAATCAATTTCTGACGCAATTTTTCTGCTTCCTTAATGGTATTGAATGTGCGTTGCGTGAAGCGCGTGATGCCATCAGAGGATTGAGTGGACTCAATCTTGCCATAGCTCACAATTTTTCCAGTTTTAAAGTTTTCTGGGTGACGGTATGCACCAATTTGTACTTTATATTCTACACCCTGTGCACAGTAATTGCCAGCAGCAGCAATGAATTCAGCGTAAATGGCTGGATCATTTAATGATTTACCCTTAAAGTCTGCAATGCTCGGCAGTGTTGGATTACATGGTTCTGTTGTCTCACGGGACGGTTTTTTAGCAGCCATTACAGCTGCTTGCTCTTCCTTGATACGTTTTTTCTCTTCAGCTTTAGCAAGCGCAGCTGCTTTTTTCTCTTCAGCTATACGTTTTGCTTCTTCTGCTTTTGCGGCCGCCGCAGCTTTGCGCTCTTCTTGTTTAGCTGCAAGTTGCGCTTTTTTCTCTTCTTCTAAACGCTTGGCTTCTTCTGCTTTAGCTAGTGCAGCTTCTGCCAGTTTTTTCCTTT
>CANGWA010000141.1 GCA_947457335.1 Sphingobacteriaceae bacterium | reverse complement strand
TTGAATACTGAATGACATTAACCCCAAATCTTCTCAGAAAATCAACACCCTCATCTGTTGGTAACCCTTTGTAAGCAGCATAGCTAGAAAGGAAGTAAACCTTCTTAATACCCATAGTATAAATGACCCGTGCGCAGGCTATACAAGGCGAAAGGGTCACATATAGGGTAGCATTTTCTAAACTGACGTTGTTTTTTGTCGCAAAGAGGATGGCATTTTGTTCAGCGTGCAGGGCCAGTGAGCAAGAGCCCTTGCTATCCCTATCGCACCCCTTTTCTGGCCATTCCACATCACAGTTATGCGTGCCGGCTGGAGGGCCGTTGTATCCTAAAGAGATAATGCGTGTGTCTTTGGTCAAAACAGCGCCGACTTGTGCTCTCACACAATGCGATCGTTGTGCTAGCCGTTCGGCTAATTCCATATAAATCTCATCAAAAGAAGGTCGACTAATCATATTGCCTCGCTTACTACTTCTGAAACATGATCGGGGAGTACTCTTTTCAAAAGTGCTTCAATACCCGATTTTAGTGTTATGGTGCTGCTGGGGCAACCACTACAACTTCCTCTCATCTGTACAGTTACGACCCCATCCTTCAAATCCTTAAATGTTATTAATCCACCATCTTGCTCAACGGCAGGGCGAATGTATTGTTCCAGAACCTCTATGATTTTTTGTTCAATTTCATTCGTAGGCGATTCATGATGTGTGTTGACACGGATGGTCTCCTTAAAAGAATTGTCCTTCGGCATTTGTCTCTCAGGAAGGCTATCCACCACGCCATTTCCATCATTTAGCCATTTGGTGATAAACGTGCGCAACTCATCACGAATTTCCTCCCATTCTAAAGCATCAATTTTGGTTATCGCCACATAATTGGCTGTAATAAAAACACGTTTCACAAAAGGAAATTGAAAGAGCATCTTCGCAAGCGGAGAACCAGTTGTTTCAGAAGCCTGTTGGTATTCAGCCGTAGCTCCTGAAACGAGCAACATTCTATTTGCCACAAATTTCAAGCTAGAGGGATTCGGTGTCTCCTCCGCATAGATGATATAAGGTATTTCGTTTGGATTCATGTTTCACAAAAGTAAGGAAGATTTGGATGTTCTCAGTTGAATTCTTGATCAATCAATATCACCCATTTATTGCAATGCGTACCTCAAACTTCAACACTTATCATTGTCATTAACATCAATAAGCCCTAATATTGATTTACATTTGAGAACTTGGAGTTCAAGACATACTATTTACGATTAACCATTCAATCTCTATGCAGACCTTTGAATTATACATAGCAGGGCAATTTATCAAAACCACCACAGAATTAGCTGTAACTGAAAAAAATACTGGTGAGGTATTTGCTCACACATATCTGGCAGACCAAGCGTTGATGGAAAGCGCCATTGAGAAAGCTGCAGCTTGTAAAAGCATCCTTGCGGATTGGCCACTATATGAACGATTCGACACCTTAACAGAAATCGCAGCAAAAATTTCATCCTCTCGAATGGAATTAGCCACCTTATTGAGCCGTGAAAGCGGAAAGCCTATAACCTATGCACTAGCGGAAATTGACCGGTCGGCTCAAACCTTTTCAGTAGCAGCCACGGCCTGTCGGAGTCTATCGGGTGAAATTATTCGCATGGATTGGACGGCGGTTGGCAAGGGAAAAGAGGGATTTATACAATCCTTTCCCATTGGAATAGTTGCGGGAATATCGCCCTTTAACTTTCCAATGAATCTAGCTGTTCACAAAATTGCTCCAGCGATAGCGGCTGGGTGTCCTATCCTTTTAAAACCAGCCAGTGCAACGCCATTATCCACGCTTGCCTTAGCAAAAATCATTTCCACAACACGGTTACCACATGGCGCCTTATCATTACTTCCATGTACTCGGGAAACGGGCATGATGCTTGTGACAGACGAGCGGATTAGCCTTCTGAGCTTTACCGGTTCGCCAAAAGTTGGTTGGCATTTGAAAGAAAAATGCGGCAAGAAAAAAGCGGTTTTGGAATTAGGTGGGAACGCTGGCGTTATCATAGGTGCGACAGCGGTTTTGAAAGACATTATATCTAAATGTATCCTTGGTGCCTTTGCTTACAGTGGACAAATATGCATTCACGCCCAGCGTTTTTTTGTTCACAGAACACATTACCCCGCATTTATTGAACTGATGCGAGAAGCCACTTTAAAAATAACGAAAGGTGCGCCATTATTGCCTGAGACCCAATTTTCAGTCATGATTGACGAGGAAAACGCCGTTCGCGTCGACAATTGGGTGAATGAGGCAATTGAAGAAGGCGCAAAGGTGGTGCTAAGGGGGGGGCGTTCAAACAACTATCTCGACCCAATCATTTTAACGAGCACAAAGGCTAACATGAAAGTGCGTAAGGAGGAGGTATTTGGTCCAGCCATTTGCATTGAACCATTCGATGAAATAGAAGAAGCTATTAAATTGGTAAATGAGGGTTCATTTGGATTACAATGTGGCATTTTTACCAATTTAATTGAAGAATTGGATTTAGCTTTTAAACATTTGGAGGTAGGCGGAGTAATACATAATGATGTACCAACCCTTCGTCTTGATCATATGCCCTATGGAGGCATTAAAGATAGTGGTCTGGGACGAGAGGGGGTAAAATATGCCATGATGGACATGATGGAAACACGGATCTTGGTGAAGTAACCCACCTTCAATCACGACAAGGCAGGTATATTCACGCTAAAAGTGTTGGACACATAACGCTTATTTCACCCTTGTCAAACTTTCCTTAAAAAGTATTTAATTTTTGAATGATTTTTCTCACTTTATTCTTAACTTAGAGTATCGCAAAACCTCTAACATGAAATACAAATCATTACTCGCCACCTTTGCAATTATGATTTCTTTCTCTGCCATTGCGCAATGTGGCGCAGCTGTTGCCAATGGAAGTTCAGGAAACATGTTTACCCAGATAAGAAACTCTACCAACCCTGTTGCAGTGGATAAAAACCTAAACACAGTGGTTTTTATTCACAGAAACAACAATTTAACCAATGGTGGTAACTCTGGTCACCTGCGCTACGACGTATCTACGAATGCTGGCAATTCATTTACTGTTGATTACGGCAACTTAAATCCAATTAATACGAATTTGGCCCGCTATCCCAATGTTGCGATTTACAGTGCCACCAACAACACCAATCCCAATTCGGCCTACGTTTGTTATATGGCTGCCACTATTAGTTCGTCTTCATCAGCATGGAACGGTTTAGTAGAAGGAGCTGCGCAAGTAGGTGCAAACAGTGGTTCAGAAAATTACAACGTACCTGTTACTGCCCCACAATTAATTCCACATTCCCTCGTAAAAGGCGCACCGGGGGTTTATTGGGCGGTGGACGGACTTTTCAATGGGGTCAATATTACGGGTTTTGCTGTTTACAAAGGTGTTTGGACACCAAGCGTGAACTCTGTGAGTTGGGTAACCAACTATACAGTTTCCCCTCCCTTTAACACAAGTTACAACGGAACAGCACAGCTCGGTGATTACAATATCGCATTTGATCCAACCGGCCAAAACGGATGGTTAAGCTTTCTTGGTCACGTTTCACCTGGGCCGAGTGGTTATGCTTACTATCCGGTATTTTACAAGACTACAAATGGCGGAGTAACTTGGACTGGGCCGATACAAGTCGACCTCAACACTTTGAGTTGTATTACTCAGAGCATTGCCTCTGGAGGAATTCCAACTACTAATTTTGAACACGATTTGGTAGTAGATGTAAACGGCAATCCACACCTTGTTACAACCATCTGTTACGGCACAGGGGCTTATGCTGTGCAATACACTCAAACACACCGAATGTATGATATTACTTTACAGAATGGTTTATGGGTGGCTCGAGATATCGCCTCTGTTCAGGCTGGTAGAGGAACCTTTGGGGTGTCGCCGAATATAACCACCCTAGACATGTCGCCACAAGCTGCGCGTTCTGCAGATGGTACTAAATTATTTTTTAGTTGGGTCGACAATAGTAATTACACGTTAGGGCAAGCCAATCAGACCCCGGATTTATTTAGCAGGGCGTATGATGTGACACAAAACAAATGGACCCATGTGAAAAATTTCTCCTCTTGTAATATTGCTACTAGTGGGAAGATGTTCTACACCCATCTTGCACCTGAAGTGCTTGAACCTTCGAGTGGCGTATATAAAATTGCGCCAGTGTATGCTGAATTCACTTCAGGTACCGATCCTGCGCTTCAGAGTAATTTCAAGTTTTTAAATGGTTGTACGTTTGCCATTGCTGAATTTAGCATTAATCCACCTGCAGCTCCGACAATTTCTTTGAGTTCAGGTCCCTCCTTACTGTTATGTTCCGGTAGCACTGTTAACGTAACCGTGATTGGTGGCGGCTCGGCTATTTGGAGCAACGGCGTATCGTCAACTTTGTTACCAGTATCGCAGTCGAGCATAACCACTTATTCAGTAATTGCTCAAGTTGGCTGTGGGACGGGTACTGCTGGACTATCCGTTTCGATGATGACCGTGGGTGTTACAAGTAATTCCACTGCTGCTTGTATTGGGCAAACCGTTGGATTTAGTGTAACAGGCAACGCCACTAACTATACTTGGATGCCAAGCGGCCAAACGGGCACAAGTTATGCGGTTACAGCGGGCGCTGCCAGTATATTTACAGTGGTTGCTGGGGTAACAGGCTGTACCAGCAGTTATACAACAGGATTTACAGTCTTACAACTACCAACAGTAAGTATTTCTGGTAATACCGTCACTTGTCAAGGAGTAGCAGTAACCCTAACAGCCAATGGCGCGGCGAGCTATACTTGGAGTTCAGGTGGCACTTCCAGCACTGAAACAGTTGCTCCATTGGCTTCATCGATTTATACTGTAGCGGCAACAGGAACGAATGGGTGCAGCGGTAGCGGTCAGTTCACTGTCAACACCCTTCCCCTACCTTTATTAACAGTAGCCAGTGATCAAAGTAGTGTTTGTGCAGGAAACCCAGTGATCTTTACTGCATTTGGGGCACAAACGTTCACCTGGTTACCAAGCACAGTGAATTGGAGTTATAGTGCCACACCTTCTATCACCAGCATTTATACTGTAAACGGGCAAGACGCAAACAATTGCATTGGTACACAAACCATCGGTGTAATTGTGTACCCTAACCCAACCCTTTCTGCCACAGCATCGCGAACTTTATTCTGTAAAGCTGAAAAGTCAGTAATCTTAAGTGTAACAGGTGCAAACAGTTATACATGGATGAATGGACCATATACAAGTACCTACGGAGTTACCCCGCAAGCGACATCCGTTTATACCGTCACTGGAACGAACGCAAATGGCTGTAAATCGAGTACAACTGTAGAAGTGACCTTTTCCGCCTGCAATGGCGTTGAGTCCTTAAATGGCATCAGTGCGCTCAGTGTTTATCCAAATCCAACAAATGGACAATTTAGAGTTGAAGGTTTAGCTCAGGGCAGTCGGATTGCGATCTTTGACGCAACAGGCCATTTGGTTATAAATGATCTAGCCACGTCTGAAAGTGTTCTATTAGATCTATCAAATCACCCTAAAGGCGTTTATTTGATAATGGTAACAGGAATTGAGCAAAGAAAGGTGATAAAAGTTATCCATTACTAAAACTTTAGTCCATTTCACACTAACAATCACTTAAAGATTGGTTTATCTTTGTGGTTTTTTATTATGGGACGGATATTCGAAACCAGGAAAGCCACCATGTTTAAGCGTTATGCCAAAATGGCAAAAGCTTTTACAAAAATTGGTCGTGATATTGTTATTGCTGTAAAGCTTGGAGGGCCCAATCCAGAGTCCAACGCCCGGTTGCGCATGATTATACAAAACGCCAAGGCAGTCAATATGCCCAAGGCGAATGTAGAAGCGGCCATAAAGCGGGCTAGTGAAAAAGACTCTAGCAATTATGAAGAAGTTATTTATGAAGGGTACGCGCCACATGGGGTTCCTGTTTTAGTGGAGTGTACTACCAACAATCCTACGCGAACAGTTGCGAGTGTTCGTATGTATTTCAATCGTGCTGGTGGATCACTTGGCACGAGTGGTTCTGTGAGTTTTATGTTTGAGCATGTAGCGCTTTTCAAGATTGAGGAGGGTGGGTTAAACAAGGACGATCTTGAGTTGGATTTGATTGATTTTGGTTTAGAGGACATAACCCTTGACCAGGAGAACAAGCAATTCATCATACAGGTGAAATTTTCCGATTTTGGCAACATGCAGCAAGCGCTGGAGGAAAAGAAAATCAGTGTTTTAGAGACCAGTAAAACCTATATTCCTACCACCACCAAGGAGTTAACACAAGAGCAAGAAGCGGAAGTAATGGCCATGATAGAGAAGATGGAAGAGGATGATGATATTCAGGCTGTTTACCACAATATTGCTTAAGTGGAAAAAACTTGGAACATACGCCCACAAAAGAGCACTGCAATTACTCGTGAACTACAACATTCATTAAATGTTGACAGAGTGGTTGCGCTCCTTTTGGAGAACAGGGGTATAGATTCATTTGAGAATGCGAAGACATTTTTTAGGCCAGATTTGAATCACTTGCACGACCCTTTTCTGATGAAGGGAATGGCGGCTGCTATAGCGCGTATTGAAAACGCGATTAATTCCGGTGAAAAAGTGTTGATATATGGTGATTATGACGTAGATGGCACCACAGCTGTAAGCATTGTCTATAGTTTTTTCAAGGACATATTAAAAGGAA
>CANGWA010000140.1 GCA_947457335.1 Sphingobacteriaceae bacterium | reverse complement strand
AGGTGAATAGCGGAGGATTTAGGGGCACCCGTCATACTGGCCATTGGAAAGGTGGCGTTCAACAAAGCAGAAAACAACTGTCCTTCGGCACTTTCAGAACCATCGCCCATTAAATCGGACTTGATGTCGCACGAAACGGTGGTAACCATTTGGTGCACTGTTGCAAAGGTTTCTATGGCGTACAACTGCGTGGTTTGCACAGTGCCTTTTGCTGCAACCATAGATAAATCGTTACGGGCCACATCTACCGCCATCACGTTTTCGGTACGGTCCTTTAAACTGTGATGGAGTTGTTCTTTTAAATAGTCGTCTTCTTCAACGGTCTTGCCGCGTGGAGCAGTACCCTTGATGGGTTTGCTTACTAATTGGTGGCCTGTTTTTTTGAGGTATAGTTCGGGACTAGCACAGAGCACATACTGACCATTGATACAAGCCAACATGGCGTAGGGCGCCTGACTAATGTGATACAAACGACTAAAGGTAAGCACAGGATCAATCTGCCCCTCGAGGTCGAAATGCATGCAAAAATTGATTTCATAGATATCCCCTCTCTGCAGGTGATTCTGGATGACTGCTAGTTTATCTAGGTAAGCTTCCTTTGTAAGTGAAGGTGTAATTGTACAGTCCACCTCCTTGCTTTCAAAGGGGGGCAAATCGGCTTCATATGAACCTTTTAAATTATAAAATACAGGCTTCGCCTGACCCTGTTCGCAATAGGGCACCATCACAAACGCATTACGTTGGTAACGCGCAACGGGTTCGAGCAGGTAACACCTGCCTCGAAGGCCATTGTGTGGCACAAATACCCAATTAGGATGCTCTGGCGGAAACATGTTCAAATATCCGTAAACATTTGATTCATTGCTTTCGTAATTTTACACAATGCAAATCGGGTTGTTTTTCGGTTCGTTTAATCCGGTACATGCCGGACATCTTATACTGGCCAATTACATGGCTGAATACACGCCGTTGGAAGAAGTGTGGATGGTCGTGAGTCCGCACAACCCGCTTAAAGATAAAGCCTCCTTACTTCATCAACAAAAAAGGTTGAATTTGGTAGATGTGGCCATTGAACCCTATTCCGCTATTCGCAGCAGTAATATTGAGTTCACCCTACCACTACCTTCTTACACTGTAAACACGCTCGCGCATTTAAAAGAAAAGTATCCACAACATACTTTTTCATTGATTATGGGTCAAGATAATTTAGCCACGCTTCACAAGTGGAAGAATTACGAAGTTATTTTGCAACACCATAAAATTTATGTGTACCCGCGACACGGTGTAGAAGCGGGACCATTGGACGAACATCCCGCCATTATTCTCACCGAAGCACCCATTATAGAAATATCGTCTACCTTTTTACGGCAGGCGATCAAAGAAGGAAAAGAAGTGCGTTATTTTTTTCCGCCGGGGGTTTGGGAGGAATTGGAAGCCTCGGGGTACTACCGCTAATTTTTAAAAACCATCTACAAATTTCAGGATGAGCCGACACACATCGGCATAGTCGGTCAGTGGTAAGGTGGCTGATATGTCCCGTACATCGTGATAGGCCGTTACACCCCCTAAGGTGTATATAAAAAATGCAGGCACTCCTTTTTCTGAAAACCAATAATGATCGCTGTTCGCGGCTTTTCCACGTTTGTTTACGCCATAAACCAAGCGCTGTGCGTCGTTGAGGTCATGTAACCGTTTGAATTCTTTTTCAAACACTGCGCCATTCACCACCATGATGCCTTCGTCTCCAGTCCCCAGCAAATCGAGGTTAATCATGAACTTTACTTGTTTTAATGGGAAGGGAGGGTTTTCAGACAAATGCAAGGAGCCCAATAAACCTGCTTCTTCGCCGGCAAAGAAAACAAATACTGTGGTGTATTTTGGTGGATGGGTTTTGTAATACTGCATTAAGTTTAACACCATGCTCACCCCACTGGCATTATCGTTAGCACCTGGAAAATAGGTGTGATCGCCGAGTCCACCCAAATGATCGTAGTGCGCTGAGAAAATGATTATGGAATCGGAACTAGTGCCCTTTATCATTCCACCAACATTATTGGCCTTGAACTTGTTCAGCAATTTTGTTTTTAATTCTAGTTCCGCTTTTTCTGGTAGTTCTTTGAAGCGCGTTTTATCCAGTTCAATAATGGTTTTATTTCTGCTTTCATTCCCAACACTATAGGTTAGTTTTTTACGCAATTGAAAAACCAATTCTCCGCGCGGTGAGGCATAGGTGACACTGTCCTTGGGGTAAACAGGGTAACGTCCTTTTAACGGACCACTGGAGGGATGTGGAATGTAATCCCATCCAGGAATCAGCTTTTTTCCATTTAGGGTGACTTCAATGACAGGAAAGGTATTGACGGTTTGAAAGAAGGGTTGCATGTACTTTCCATCAAACAAAGGGGTGATGCCGTTGGATTTTAATTCGTGTTCAATGTAGCTAGCAGCCTTGCCAAGACCATTGTGCAGGTACCCGCGTCCGTAAAATTTCTCAGAGGTAAGGTCGTTGATGATTTTGCGGGCATACGCCGTGTCCTGCGCGCCAAGCGAACAAGCCAAACAAGTTAGTACGGCGAGCCAAAACAATTTCATGCGTAACGGTTTCTAACCAATTGTAAGAAATACTTCACGGTTTCCTTCTGCTCATCCCAATGGTAAAGTGACTTCAGATTGGTTAAATACACTTCGCACTCGGCTTTATTGGTGATGGAGTTGATTTGCTCAATCGCTAAACCGAATTCTTTTCCGTTTTGTCCGAAGAGTTCGTTGATAAAACGGAATTTATCATTCAGTCCAATCGCCAAGGGTGTGCCGCTTTTTGAGGCAGGTGCTGGGGAAGGAGGTGGCGACGCAAGGGGTTCAGTAGCAACTGGTACATCAGGCTGTGGCGCTGCAACAGGTTGTGGTGTTGTTACAGGTACCGGCGGCGGGGGTGGAGGTGGTGTTGAAGGAGGTGGCACCACTGCCTCCGCTGGTGGGGTCACCACTTGTTGCTTGATTTCGTTTTGAATGGCTTTTAGTTCTGCTTCTGCTGCCGCTACCTCGCTAACACGCGCATGGAGTTCAAACGACGGGGTGATTTCTTGCTGGGTGCGGTAATGGTGGTAGATGGCGAGTTGATCAGACAGTGCTCTCAACCGTGTTTTCAAACGCTCACACTCCTCGGCGCCCGGTGAAACATGTTCCTCCATAAACGATTCAAGCGCAGGTAACAATTCCCTGATCTCATCCTGAATACTGTGTAACAATTTTTCAGAAACCATATACCCGAATTTAATTTGAAATAATGACTGCTTAAAGTACATTTATCTTTTTTTTGAACGGCTTATAAACATTGATGCTGCGCTGATACATGTATACCCTTGAAGAGATTGCAAACATTACGAATGGTGAGTTAATGGGACCTTCTCATTCCATTCAATCGTTCATCATCGACAGTAGAGAATTATTGCAATCAGAGGGCGCTTGTTTTGTGGCGTTGAAAACAGAACGCAACAACGGCCACCGCTACATTTCTTCCCTTATCAAAGCGGGTGTGGGTGCTTTTCTGGTGAATGCGTCGGATTATAACAAGGAATGGAAAGGGGCGTCTTGTGTGGTGGTAGAAGACACACTCAAAGCGCTTCAAACACTGGCAGCGCACCACCGCAAACAGTTTGATATTCCTGTTATCGGCATCACGGGCTCGAACGGTAAGACCATTGTAAAAGAATGGCTCTACCAAACTTTGAAGGAGCTTTATGTGATCTGCCGCAGTCCGCGTAGCTACAACTCGCAAGTGGGGGTGCCGTTGAGCGTGCTCAACTTACGTTCATTTCATACCCTCGCGATTTTTGAAGCGGGCATTTCCAAGCCGGGTGAAATGGAAGTGTTGAATCAAATCATTCAACCGACGATTGGGGTTTTTACGGGACTCGGTAGTGCTCACGACGAAGGATTCACACACCGCACTCAAAAGTTAAATGAGAAATTTAAATTGTTTCACCAAGCAAAGGCACTGATTGTTAATACGAATGGAATGAATTCAATTCCGCTCGTGACTTCTGCAAGAGAGACCATCTCGATCGGACAATCGCCTGGTAACGATGTGTACTACCGCAGAATAGGGGACCAGTTGGAACTCAATTACCGCAATGAAAAGAGGTTATTTGCTTTTCCACTGTCGGATGCAGCGTCGGTATCCAACGCCGCTACTGTAGCAGGGGTATTGTTTTCATTGGGTATAAAACACGATGAGGTGGCGAAGGGACTACGGGATTTGCAACCGGTAGCCCTGCGCCTCGAGAGCCGTCAAGGCACCAACAATACAGTCATCATTAACGATTATTACAATTCGGATTTAGAGTCCTTGAAAATTGCGGTGGCCTATCTTGCTCAACAAACACGTCACCCACGCAAAGTGGTGGTCGTCTCCGATCTGAGTGAAACAGGTTTGCCTTCCGAAGCACTCTATCAACAGGTGGCTGCCATCACAGCAACAGGTAAAATTGATTTGCTCATAGGCATTGGTCAAGCTATTTCGGCGAATGCAGCCATGTTTCCACAGGGCTCTTTGTTTTTTGAATCCACCGAAAAATTTATTTCGGCGTTGCCTTCGCTCACACAACACATCGAATCGTCGGTTATTCTATTAAAAGGTGCTCGTAGCTTTGGGTTTGAACAAATTAGTGGGGTGTTGCAATTAAAATCGCACGACACGGTGCTTGAAATAAATCTCAATCACCTCGCTTCCAACATCAACCACTATCGGCGTGTAGCGGGTCCCGATGTTAAACTCATGTGCATGGTAAAAGCCATGGGGTATGGCTCTGGTAGTCCTGAAGTTGCTGCACGCTTGCAACACGCGGGTGTTCACTACCTAGCGGTGGCCTATGCCGATGAAGGGGTAGAGTTGCGCAACGCAGGCATCACCTTGCCAGTTATGGTCATGAGCCCCGAACATGGTGCCTTCGAAGATTTAATTGCTTACCGGCTGGAACCTGAAATCTATTCGTTTCGCATGCTAAATGATTTTGCGGCGCACTTGTCGCAAAGTGGCGTAACAGATCCGTACCCTGTTCATATCAAACTTGACACGGGGATGCACCGTTTGGGTTTTCTGCCGAATGAAATCAATCAACTGTGCCAAGTTCTCCGTCAAACACCAGCACTAAAGGTGGCCACGGTGTTTTCTCATTTGGCGGCTTCAGATGATCCTGCGCTGGATAAGTTTACAGATGAACAAATCAAAGCGTTTGAATCTGGCACCAATGCCTTGCGACAAGCGCTTGGGTATGAATTCATCCGCCACATTTGTAATTCAGGTGGCATCCGTCGTTTCCCTAAAGCACATTTTGAGATGGTGCGTGTGGGTATCGGCATGTATGGCATTGGCGTCGATGAGGAGGAGCAACAACAATTACTGAATGTGGGTACGCTGCGTACACGCATTAGTCAAATCAAAGCCTTACCAGCTGGCGAAACAGTGGGGTATGGCCGGCGGGGGGTAGTGAATGCGCCTAAAACAATTGCCGTCATTCCAATTGGCTATGCCGACGGATTTAGCCGCACATTGGGTAATGGTAAACATGGCGTTTATATTCACGGACAATTTTGTCCAACCATCGGTAGTATTTGTATGGACATGTGTATGGTTGATGTCACGGGCATTTTTTGCACTGAGGGCGACGAAGTCACCATCTTCTCCAATGCGGCACATATCATGAAACAAGCAGAAGTCATGGGCACCATTCCTTATGAGGTGCTCACTGCAGTTTCTGGCCGGGTTAAACGCGTTTATTCTTACGAGTAAATCTGCCGTTTCGTTGACAGGAGCGTTATTTCTTCACGCACTGAATAGCTTTACATCCGTCATTGATTTTTATGTAGCAGAAAAGTTTTTCTTTATCCTTTCATCGTAAGGCACTAATCTGCTATCGCCGAAATCTCCACGTGTGCATTCTTGGGGAGCGCAACGACCTGAATTGTTTCTCTGGCTGGAGGTGAGGTGTTAAAGTAGGTAGCGTAAATGGAATTGATTTTAGAAAAGTTGTTTAGATCGGTACAATAAATCGTGACTTTAGAAACATCAGCAAAAGTTTTTCCGCCTGCTTTCAAAATCGCTTTTATATTTTCAAGCGCTTGTTGCGTTTCCCCTTCAATGGTGGTGGTATCTGCGGTCCCATCCGCTTTCCAGCCTATTTGTCCACTAATATACAAACGGTCATCAATCAAAATACCCTGACTATAGGGGCCTACGGGTTTGGGCGCGTCAGAAGTGGTGATCACCGAGCGCTTGTGGTCACAACCAATGATTATTAGCGCTATCAGAAGGGCAATGACGTGCTTCATTTGTCAGTCGGTGGGGTAGTGCTTGCAATGGCGGTGATGCCTTTTACCAATTGATCCAAATCGCGTGTGCTGGTATAGATACTTGGCGTCACACGAATACCATTCACCTGCTCATGCACAATGGAGACGGTATGTATTTTGTGCTTTTCATACAACCTGGCTTCTATCTGTTGGGCCTTCCAACCATCGATGCCAATGTTCGAAATGGCACACGAATGCGCTGCATCCAAGTTGCTGTAAAATTTCACCTTCGGCAAATCCTTCACTTGGTTGGTCCAGTATTCCTTTAAATAACGCAAGCGCGCTTCCTTCCGTTGTATACCTATCAGTTGATGAAAATCAACGGCAGCGCCAATGGCAATTTCGGAGGCAAACGACCGTGTGCCTAAATTTTCAAACTTGCGAATGTCCCCAGATGTAGGCTCCT
>CANGWA010000139.1 GCA_947457335.1 Sphingobacteriaceae bacterium | reverse complement strand
GAATGGTACTTTGAATCTTGTTCACAAAACCGGTCCGTTCCACCGATACAATAGGATTTTCAGTCAATAAAGACAAATCATAACTGATTATATCGCGCGTTTGTCCATACACCGTTGCTTTAAATGAAACCGACTGCTGAGAAAATAAGGACAAACCATTCATCAGCAACAAGACAAAGGAAAAATAACAAATGCGCATAAACTCTAAGTTACTAAAAAAATCATTCCAAAGGATACTCCGCTGTGTCATCCGATTCATTTATCCAGTTCACCCACAATTTCCCGTCGTTCCCCTCTTGCAGTGTGGCGTAATTGCGGGCACGAATATAAGTGCCCGTGCCAATCGGAGTCACCATCGCTGTTTCCACTTTTTTATCCTCGGTTAAAAACTCATTACGGTCATTGGTTGTTATGCGAATGCCAGCCCATTGCACAGCAGTTGGTGGTGGGTGCACAATCGCCGAGGATATGACCTGGTACACCTTGATCTCTGGTGCCACACGGCGGTCCATAATCACCCCCATCGCCCCTACGTGCACGTCCCCCGAAAGTATTACCGTTCTCGCACTGCTGGTCACGTGCCAATCGTTTTTAGTGTCCAACAACTGGTCATGGCGCTGCTGCCGCAACCGTAATTCAGACAATAGCATGTTGATGAACTTCAAGCGCTCGCCTAAATGTTCCTTTGCACGCCAATGATCCTTTAAATCATCAGTCACCTCTTCTACCTTGGAAGTGGCTTCTACAGCTTGCTCCACAAAACTAAAATCTCTATAAACCACTGGCACACCCGACAGCACTAATAAATTTTTACGCAGTTCAACTTCCTTCATCCACGTCAAACAATCGGTCCATTGCGCCTTGCCCATCACTTGGTGAATGGTACGTTCACTGCGATGATCCATGGCCAACAGGGTATAATTCGAGAAATGCAAATAATAGGCATGGTGCAGTCCTTGCTGAGACAACATACCATTCCTATTGCGCAATTGAAATAAATTGAAATAGGTTCGTGCGCATTTAAAAATGGTCTGATAGAGAGGACACGTATTGATTTCCTGAGGATAACTCCCCCAGCCATCAAAAATATCATGATCGTCCCACATCATCAACTGGGGAATGCTAGCCAATGCCAACGCTGTTTCTGGTTCATTCCACCGCTTTAAATACAGTTGCTCATAAAACAACTCAATCTCCTTCTCCAATGCGGCATCCGGCTGGAAACTTATCAGTTCAGTTTCCGTTTTTTCTATCAACCCTTTTAGCGTTGGTATGTCCGACCAAATACTATCGGCATACAATTGGTCGCCACCCATAATCATCAACGAATAAGGATGTTCCTTATTCAATTTATTCATTTCGCGCCACAACGCATACGGATCCCTTGTATCCTTCATTAACTGGGCACTTGAAAAACCATTACAGGAGGTATAACAAATCAACGCGGCTCAGTATTGGGGATATAAAACGACCAAGTAGCTCTTCCATTTTTATCCACCAGGGTGCTCCCATCGGCCTCCAAGGCATATTGAACAGCATGTCCTCTCTCCAGTTCTTTTGCCGGCACCACTGCCTTCCAAAACGTGCCTGTCAGCGTTTCAGCGATAGCATGCAATGTAAAGGACTTTCCCCGACATTTCAATTGAACAGTGCTAACCGACTTTTCTGTAAGCACACAACAAGAATAAAGGTCTTCGTTTTCTAGTGATAACAAGGGGCCAAGCAAGGTGTTTAACGTCATTTCAAATAATTATTGGAATAGGTGGTAATAAATCTTCAGGAACAAGATCCCTGAACCGCACGCGTTGCGCATAGGTGTCCGGTAAAGTAGCGTTAATAAGGGATTGGTATTCCATTTTACGCGAATCAAAATAACTGGTGTCTATACCGTCTGGAGCAGTTGCATCTCCTGTAAAATCTGGATCACCCAAATGAAACATGAATTCGGCAGAAAATACTTTTTGATGAAAGGCACTAAACAACAATTCTAAATTATCAGGATAAGGTTGACCATAGATTTCATCGACCAAGCAGGTGGGATAGAGCAAGTTCAAGGTGCTTGCATAATCGATGCGCGGTTGGTTGTTGGCAGCATTGAGCAACTGATCCACCCAACGGAGCTTCAATCCTTGGCGCACTATGGGTTTCCCAATTCGGTGATCAAAATTACCTGTAGGCAACTTGTACTTTTTCCATACTACCGGAGCGCGAACAGCAATCCCTTCCTGCGCAGCTACTTCAGCATAAGGCTTAAATAAATCCGTATCCATGTAAACGATGCCATGGTGATTGGAAATGGAATCCACCTCAGCGGTATACTCCCGCAATCGATTCAACTGACTCTTTAACTCCGCCGCTAATTCATCTGGTTCAATGGCCCCAAACCTGAAATTCTTAGGGTCCCTCATGTAATAATACCCCTTGGTAGCCTTCCGTCGGGTCAATGAATTGCCAAACTTACTGACATTGATTTCATTCGACCGCCCTGCGGTTAATGAAAAATGCAAACCAATCGCAAAATCATGATTGCGTTTTAAAGCAAGTAGCTTTTCCATCCGCTCGTCCAAATCGTCTTTCTCACCCATCGGTAAGGCAAAACACGCTACAGAATTAATTCGACCAGCTTGAATGGCTTTGAGAATGCCGGCATCTATAAAATCTACAGCACCGTAATCATCAGCGGTGAGGATATACTTGGATGTTCTCATCATTTTAGGGGTATTACAAGATAACTAATTTTTCTACTGCCTCAAACAAAATTTAAAACAGCGGCGTGCCTTGCGGCCATCACATAGTGTCCCGAATACTTCATCCTCACGAACCGGCTGCATTCATCATTTTGCGGTATCTTTGGTGCATGGGACGAATTCTTGCCATTGACTATGGTAGTAAACGCGTTGGCATCGCTGCCACCGACCCGCTGCGCATTATCGCCAACGGCATTACTACGGTACACTCCAGTGAACTGATTGTGTGGATTGAAAAATACTTGCAGACCGAAGCGGTCGACATCATTGTGGTGGGTGAACCCAAAACCCTTTCAAATGAAAAAAGCGATAGTGCCCGCTTCATCGATCCTTTTGTCACACACCTCAAACGAAAATTCCCAAAAATTAAAATTGAACGCATCGACGAACGCTTTACCAGCAAATTGGCGAAACAAGCGATGCTGGAGGGGGGATTGAAGAAAAAAGACCGTCAAAACAAAGGCACCGTTGACATGGTGAGCGCCACCATTCTTCTACAAGATTTTATGGCCAGTGGCCGTGGTTAATGCCGGCTAACAACAATGGGCACTCGCAAACGCAACACCACATTCAGTCCCTGCGCATCGGCATAATAACGAAAACGGTCCAAGTAATCGCGATAAACCGTATTGGCAGCGTTGCTCACACTCAATGTTACATAGGCCGGCGAATCGCCTAGGACTATTTTGGCACCACACGATACCCCAAAAAGCAAGTAGGCGTTAGGTGGAGGCGCAAAATCCACCGCGTGCGATACCCGCCATTGACGTGCAGAATAATAAATTGTTGGCTCTACCCATACTTCTTTGAACCGCTGGCCATCCTTCACTGTTTGTATCCACGACAATTCAACGCGATCGGCTGGCATGTAAATCAACCAATCGTGTGTCGCCGTGTTTCTGCCACGCACCGCCATACCTCTTGCTTTTAAAACACTGGATGCGGAAAGGGAATACTGAAGCACGGCATCGGCTCCACTGATCATAGCGTTATTTTGTGTGTACTCAAAGACGGGAAAGGCTCCGCGCACCGTCAATTCAACACCACTGGGGGAAGGCTGGTAATAAATAAAATTCTTGAACAGGTAGGTATATAGACTTCCTGAAAGGGACCAGCGCTTGCGACGATGATCGAGCGACAAATTGAGATTATTGCATTGCTCTGTTTTAAGTTGTTTATCGCCCCGCTCAATGGCCGCTACACCATGGTGCAGTCCATCGCTGTACAGTTCATTGACCGAAGGTGAACGCCACCCACTTGCTGCGTTTATGCTGATACGCCAGGTACTGTCTGGCTTCCAAAGCCATCCTACATTATAGGTAGCACGATCAAACTGCTTGTACGGGTTCTGTAACACGCCACGGGAATAATACCAGGCTTCCAAATCACGCACATCGTACCGCATCCCCGCCTCCAATTCATACGTGTTGCGAATGAACCGCTCAATGGCAAAAACGCCTGCCGTGCGCTGCAGGTAATTGGGAATAAAAAAACGATTGGCATACCGGTGCTCTTGGTACATCCCCTGTACACCATATTTTCCACGAAACGAGCGAATGTAGTTGTGTTCCCACACCAATTCTCCTGTATGCGTCATCAAATGGTATTGCGAGGGGGGCGTAGTGGCTGCCGTTTGTCCCACAGTCGGTAAATCATATTCCTGACGCAAGTTTTCTTGGAAAGCATAAACGGCATATAAGCGCGAACGGGGACCAGTGTGTACGTCCGCTTGCCATTTGAATAAGCGGTGTTGTATTTGCTGGCAGGGACGCCCCAATTGGTAAGAAAAATCAGCGAGGCTATCCAACGGTTTTGTTCGGCTTAAAGCCAAATTTAAATCCGTTAAATTACCAATGTGTGAGCCGGCAAAAATGCCAATGCGTGAATTGAATTCGGAATAATAAACACCCACCCCCACTTTTTTTCGGTGGTATCCCATGGTCACCGCGTAGTTCTTTTCAGCTACACCGGTATTGCGCAACACGTAATCGGGTGTGTTGATGTCGCCCGTGCGCTTGAGTGTGCCCTGCACCCGCCAACTAAAATATTTGAATCGGTTGGAATAACCTTGTAACCGTCCACTTACCGCCCCGCCTCTACCATTCAGTGCGCCCATGGAATACACTTGCCCCGTCACACCTGCTGTATCGGGTAATTCTGCCGGTTCAGTAACAATCACGCCCGCCACCGCATCACTGCCGTACCGCACTGCTGCTGCACCACGCACAACAGCCATTTTATCAGCGCTAAACGGATCAATCTCCGGAGCATGTTCACTCCCCCATTGCTGCCCCTCTAACCGCACCCCATTGTTTAAGATCAATACGCGGTAACCCGACATCCCATTGAGCATGGGCTTGGCAATACCAGGCCCCGTATTCATCGTGGTCACCCCGTTGAGCTCCTTCAGTTGCTCTGCTAATGGTGCGCCCATCTGCCGATCGGCCGCACGCTGCGAAAGCACTTGTTCTTGTGTGACGGATTTTAATTCTGTGTGATGCGTAGTTATCTCCAATTCCTTCAACGCATTCAAACTGTGCGGCATCCGAAACGTAAGTTTGACCGATTTGCTCACCTCAACCGTAAATACAGTGTCCTTACATCCTGTATGCGAAATTTTTAGATGGTAACTGCCTGCACACAATTTTTGAAACACAAAGCTACCATCTATGCCGGCTTGCTGCGTAACATTCAGCTCTACCAAGGTCACTACCGCATAAGATAAATCATCGTGGTTGTCTTCATCACGCACCATTCCCTGAAGGGAATAATCACACTGCGCAAAGGAGCACAATGAATGAAGTACTAAAATGTATGTAAAAAAAATTCTTGGAAACACCGATAAGGAAGTAAATGAAATGTTGGTTGCTGTAGATTATGCAACAGGTGGACCTCGCAATGGATCCATTTCAACAATTTCAGGCACCGTTACGTGTACGGGACGAACCTGACTGACTTCTTTTTTAGGCTTTACCGGCAAGAATCCACTGATAAAACGAAACAAACTAAAATAGGCCGGCTTGTCGTATTTATCGAAATCACAATCTTCCTCTTGTGGATTGATTTGTGCATCGGGAGTGGAAATGGTCGCTGAATGCGTGTGCCCCATCATGGCATGCAAGTATACCTTAGGTGTTGCAATCCACGCACAAAGCAGGAGCAAGAAAGTGCTAAGCAGTATTTTGGATGGACGCTTCAGCCGACGCATACAACAAATTTAACAGAAAAAGAGGTCGCAAAGACAATTTTAACATTTAGAAGGAAATGGAGTCCACCAAGGGCTGGTTTTAGTGTTGATGGTAAATGGTAATGTTACGGGAATAGGTATTCCTATAATGCCACCTATTCTCCCTCCTATTACCCTCTTGAAAAATCCCTGATCCTTACATCCTGGCAGTCGAAATAAAATCCTTAACACCCAAAGACACTCTTTGGCAAACAAAGCGAGTGCTCTAGTGCATTCATCAGTGGGGCGCATGCCGCCAACCAACATCCTCTCAGGCGGCACCGGGCTTTACGGCAGTATAAGATTAGCCATGTCTGCAATCCCTTGCGCACTGTACACGCCACGATGACATCCATCTCCGTCATGCTTTACATGGATTTACACTGAATTCATCGCGAAAGGGGCTTCTATTTGAATTACTTTAACTCAATAAAATAATTCCTCATTGAATGTAACGGTGCAAAGGAATAAAGGGCACCAGAAATGGAGAGGGCATTCCCTATTAATTTTACCGTAATTGCAAAAAATTTCTACCTACAAAAAAGGCTACCCCGTATGAGATAGCCCTTCTGTTTATTTTTTCTTTTTGTTGTTTTGCTGTTGACGCGCCATTTCTTCGATGCGCTTTTGGAAGGAGGATACTTTGACGGGTGCCTTCATGTTGGCTTCTAATTGTGTTCGGATTTTATTGTCGCTGACTACTTTCCGAATCACAAAGTTCTGAAGGAAGGTGAACATGTTGGCTAAGAAATAATACCAACTTAAACCGGCTGAATACTTATTCATTACCGCTAAGAAAATGACTGGCATAAAGTACATCATGAATT
>CANGWA010000138.1 GCA_947457335.1 Sphingobacteriaceae bacterium | reverse complement strand
TCTTCTGGAATGCCTGCTTCTACTTTACCAACTAAGTCAGCACCTACGTCTGCTGCCTTGGTATAAATACCACCACCCACACGGGCAAAAAGAGCAATCGATTCAGCACCAAGTGAGAAACCGGTAAGCACCTCAATGGCACGTTTCATTTCATCACCAGTAACCGGTGTGCCCTTGGCGAACATGTTGTAAAACACGATGAATAAACCACCTAGCCCAAATACAGCTAGTCCAGCCACACCAAGTCCCATAACGGTACCGCCAGTGAAAGACACTTTCAGTGCCGAGGCAAGACTCGTCCGTGCTGCTTGGGTAGTGCGCACGTTGGCGCGTGTTGCTACCTTCATGCCAATGTAACCAGCCGTAGCTGAAAATACAGCACCAATAATGAATGCTACAGCAATTAACCAGTGGGAATGAATGGCATGTCCGTTCACCTCGTGAACTGTACCACTCCAGCCCAATAAAATCGCAGCAATTACAACGAAGTAACTTAATACTTTCCATTCTGCTTTTAAGAAGGCCATGGCACCAGCTGCAATGTATCCAGCCAATTCCTTCATGTTTTGGTCACCGGCATCTTGCCTGCTAACCCAAGCAGACTTAACTGCCATCACAATCAAACCTACGATCCCAAGCAAGGGAACAAGGTATACTACATTATCACTCATAAGTATAAATAACTAATAGGGGTGCAAAATTATACAAAAAAAGCTAACTCTGAAATATTGTAACCGTTGACTAACAGGTAGTTATATAAATATTTTTTCCTAATCAGGTTAATTGGGCAATTGCTTGGTTTGCAATACAACTCGGCAGACCTTCCCAATCCACCCCCTATTGACTAGAACACTACCGCAGCAACCTTTCGTCGAGTATAGAAGGTTCCTACACAGAACCTGACAGCAACAACGGATAAAGTCTCATATCTACGAGCACAAGGGTTATTCAGGATGCCACTGTCATGTTAAAAAACCCAAATAGATGAATGGTGGTGGTTTTGATCAAAAAGAAGAACCCGTTCTAATAGACACACGTGTAATGGGATTTTCATTTAGGTGGGACATGGTATTAGATTTTTTGCAGTAGAATAAACCTGATATGCCATCTGCTCTAAGCCAATCTTCCCCATTCCTCTGTGCCATAGCGCTGCGTTTTTAAGCAGGTTAGGCTAAGTAAGTCATGCAATAAATCGACTTATTTTGTGTGAAATTGGACTTCAATATTTTGGACACTTTCAGTACTTCTTCTTTTTGTTTTAACACGAAAACCTTGTGCGTTTTCTTCTCGGCAACGCAGGCTGTTCTGATCTATGCTAACTTAACAAAAGAATACAGCATCAATCACCAACCAAATATAATTATTCATTTTCTGCCGCGCTTCTAAACAGCGTTGCATGGCAATTCAGCTCCTTAAAAATGTGGATAACAGAAAGCCAACTGTAAAAATGTGGCTTATGACCACAGCAGTGTGATGAAAACGAAGAGGGTTTTCAATGGATTTTCAAAGGATTTCACTTACTTTACTATTTTAATTAAGCGAACGAATTAAATGTAATCATTTGTGTCATCGATGGAAGAATTTGATTTAATTGTAATTGGTGGTGGACCTAGTGGATACGCTGGTGCCATGCGGGCCATTGATTTTGGGAAACGGGTCATGCTTATTGAACGCAAACGACTTGGGGGAGCGGGGGTGTACAATGGCGTCTTAACGTCCAAGACCCTGTGGGAACAAGCACTCAAAGTAGCCTCTATTCGCGAATTAGTGCCCGATTACGAACCAAAAATTGAGGATATTTCCAAGATTGTCAACGAAGCGGTATTTGAACGCAAAACACAAATGACCGTTCACATGCAATTGTTGCAGACCTTGAAGGAAAAGCTGTTTTATTACGAAAAGGGGACGGCCTATATCCTCGACAAACATACCATACAAATCACCAAGGAAGACGGTACTCAAAAACAAGTGAAGTCCAAGTTCATTCTTATTGCCACTGGTAGTCGACCTAGGATTCCGTCCAACATTAAGGTGGATGAGCAGGTTATCGTTACTTCGGATGGTATTCGGAACTTTACCGATTTCCCTTCGAGCATGGTCGTGCTTGGTGCAGGAGTGATTGGTTGTGAATTTGCAACCATCTTTTCTGCCTTTGGTAAAACACGGGTGAACCTAATTGATAAAGCGGACCGAATTCTTCCTTTTGAAGATGAAGATGTGGCCGAGGTGGTCACTCAAAACTTAGTGGCCAATGGCGCAACAGTCCACCACGGCTCCTCTCTCAAACGCATGGAAATTGTTGATGGCCGCGTGCAATATGAATTGGAGTACAAGGATGGACACACAGAAGTCCTGCATGTGGACAAAGCCTTAATTTCCATAGGCAGGGTGCCAAACGTGGAGAATTTAGGTCTGGAAAATGCAGGTGTGAAACTGAACGATAGAGGGTCGATTTGGGACGATGATACGCAAACGAATATCAGCAATATTTATGTGGCAGGAGATGTTACCACGGAAGTGGCCTTGGTAAATGTCGGAGAAAGAGAAGCGCGGCACGCAGTGGTGCGCATGTTCGGTCCAGCCGTGAAACCGCTTTCTTATAAAAACATTAGTACCATCATGTTCCTCCACCCTGAAGTAGGGGCGGTTGGCATGAATCAACAAGAATGCATTGCCAAAAACATCCCGCATAAAGTTGTAAAACTCGATTACAGTACCAACGCACGTGCCATTGCTATGCGCAGGACAAATGGATTCTTTAAGATCATCGTCACCAATGATCATGCCATGCGCATTTTAGGCATGCGGGTAGTGGGAGAGCATGCGAGCTCGGCTATACAGGCAGTGGCTTACTTGATTTATACCAACCAAGGCATCCGCGAGTTGGCTGATATGATGCACCCACACCCGAGTATCATTGAAGGGATTCAAGAATGTTTACGCATGCTACTCAATAAATCGATCTACAAACCCTATGTGTTTAAGGATAAATTAAAATGCTTCACCTGTGAAAATGGGGTGTGTACGCCTATTGAATCACTGGAGGTGCAATAATTTAGTTTATTTTTGGATCCGCATTCTTGCCTTTGAACTAACTTTAACTTCCCATGAATAAGCGGTCACTTACTCTCATTATCACTGGCTTTAGTTTGGCGGTGGTCATGCTGATTTGTTTTCAGTTTTATTGGATTACTATCGACTTTCGGGCTAAGGAAGAACTTTTTAAAACCAAGGTGGATGAAGCATTGAATGCAACTGTTTCAAAACTTGAAAAAATTCATCCAAGAAGCAAGTACACAAAAATCACACAACGTATTCAGGGAATTACACTCAAACAACCTACTATCGACGGCAATAAGCGCCAATTGGGATTCCGCATCAATGTCGAAAAAGTGGTCGATAGTAACGGGCATCAAAGTATTCGGTATTCGCAACGCGATGTCGCTGGGGACTCCCTGTTGGGAAACGACCCCAATACTTTCAATTTTTTGAAACGCCTCCGCGAACAAACCAGCACCCTTCAGCCAAATACCGATGACGTGAGTCCAATAGAAGGATATAGTTTTTTTGACCGCGTGTCCACCGATAATTACTACTATAATTTTGTAGACAAGGTGGATACCCTGTTGCTCGATTCTATACTCAAAGCCGAACTACAAGAAGTCAACATCCGCACACGTTATAATTATTACCTCACGGCCCTCTACCCTGGCTCCCCCCGTTACAGCGATCTTTCTACCGCTGAAAACATGGAGGATTCACTTGGTATTACGCATTATAAGGTCAACCTTTCTCCCAATAACCGCTTCGTGAAACCTGAGTACTTAATTGTGTTCTTCCCCAAGCAAAATCGCGCCATCATGCGTGAAATGCTTCCGTTCTTCGCTGGTTCTGTTATTATCATTCTTTTATTGGTCTTCTCCTTCTACTACATCACAGCAAGCAACTTGCATCAGAAAAAATTGTCAGCCATCAAAAACGACTTCATTAGTAACATGACCCATGAGTTCAAGACGCCAATCAGTACGATTTCGTTGGCATCGGAAATGTTGTCAGATGACTCTATTGCGCAAACACCCGATAAACAAAAACGATACATCCGCATGATCCGTGATGAAAATAAGCGCCTCAGCGTATTGGTCGAAAGCATTTTGCAAACCTCCATTCTTGATAAAGGGGAGTTTAAACTGAAACTCTCTGAGGTCGATGTTCATGAAATTGTCCAACAGGCTATTAATAATACCCAATTATTGATCGATCAACGGGGGGGACAAATTAAAATGAACCTCATTGCACAAAGGACAAAATTAGCGGCGGATAGAGTTCACCTCACTAATATTATCTTCAATCTGATCGATAATGCTATTAAGTACTCTAAAGAAGCGCCAGAGATTGCCATTACGACATACAATACCCCAGAAGGCATCATGATTCAAGTGAAGGATAATGGAATAGGCATCTCAAAAGAAAATCAACGCAAAATATTCGATAAGTTTTACCGCGTACCAACTGGTAACATTCACAATGTTAAGGGGTTCGGACTCGGATTGTCCTACGTTTTGGCCGTTGTCCTCAAACACAATGGCACCATTTCGGTGAACAGTGAGTTGGGTAAGGGAAGTGTTTTTAGTGTACACCTTCCCTTCGAAAGAAACTGACATTTTCTAATATTTGTTAATATTGTTAAAACTGGCACGACACATGCTACCTTTAATTTTAACAAATTCACTGAATCATGGATAACATTAAAACCCGCATTTTACTCGTAGAGGACGATCCCAGCTTAGGGCCACTTCTACAAGAATACCTCGAAGCCAAAGGGTTTGAAACAAAATTGGCTGAAGATGGAAAAAAGGGAAGTGACCTTTTCTTTAAAGGTTCTTTTGATCTCTTGCTTCTAGACGTCATGATGCCAGTTAAGGACGGCCTCTCCCTTGCCAAAGAAATCCGTGTAGTCGATAAAAATGTACCAATCATTTTCCTCACCGCTAAGAGTATGAAGGAAGATACTATTGATGGCTTCAATGCAGGTGCCGACGATTATATTACTAAGCCATTTAGTATGGAAGAACTGATGGCAAGGTTAACTGCCGTTTTGCGCAGAACAAATAAGGTCCGCGCCGCTGAAGGAGGAGATGTTAACTTCCGTGTAGGGGCCTATCAGTTTAATTCCGAGAAACAAGTACTCCTTCACAATGGTGTAGAACAAAAACTAACTACTAAGGAAAGTCAATTGTTACGGTTACTGTGTGTGCACCAAAACGATGTACTTGATAGGACATTCGCATTGAAAACCATTTGGCACGACGATAATTACTTCAATGGTCGCAGTATGGATGTTTATATTGCGAAACTTCGTAAATACCTGAAGGATGATAATAAAGTGGAAATTATTAATATCCACGGTAAAGGCTTCAAACTGCTCGTGAATTCTTAACCGTAGATAAAAAATAAAAGGGGACCCCAGGTCCCCTTTTTTGTTTACCAACCCAGCGAAATGGTAACTAGCAGTTACAGGGTTGATGAACGGCACACACATGGTTGTCTTTAAGGACATGTTCTCTTTAAAGAGGACTTCTTACAAGTACCCGTCGATTGTATTGTAGATGGTGAAAAGACCGTTGTTTTTTTAGCGCGTGCGGCTTATTCATGTTTAAAGTTAAAGTGCAACGCAACGAAGGTCAAGTTTTTGACTCATTCATGTGACAGTTCTCAACATTGGCCTTCATGATTAAAAGCCTCAGGTCACTGAGGGGATTAGCATTGGTTTGCTTATGAGAAAAGATGGCTCCTTTGGAGCATTTATTTGCTAAGTGTCAGAGGTAGTATGACGTGAAGGAATAATATTTCAATTGAAAGTTAGTAGAGATGTAGTTTCCTAGGGAAGGGGATAAAAAGAAGAAGCCGGCAAGTGCCGGCTTCTTCTCTTCATGTTTAGGGTGTATTAACGTAACAGGGTGAAGTGACCTGTAATATTGTTTAAATTACCTTCTGGATCTTTGTAGCGGATTTTGTAGATGTAAACCTCTTCTTTAACAGGCTCACCTTTAAATACGCCATTCCAACCTTTGAGTAAGCCCTTTGATTTAAAGAGCATGTGACCCCATCTGTCGTAAATTTCCATTTCAAATGACTTCTCATCGAAGTTTGAATCCTTAGTAAACACAGGGATGAACTCTTCGTTGAGACCGTCATCGTTTGGAGTGAACGATGTAGGAATGAAGATATTGAAATCACTCTTCACTTCAATGTTACGCGACACAGAATCTGTACAACCTTCTTTGTTTTGAGCAACAAGTGTTAGTTTGTAATTGCCAATCTTGTTTAGGTTCAATACAGGGTTCACTTGACCTTCAATCTCAGGTGATTTAGCACCATTGAGGGTCCAGTAGTATTTGTTATTACCTAGTACAGTTGACAGGTTAGTTACTTGTACCGCTGGTTGAGAAACGAGCACTTCTGTAGGCATACTGAAGTTCGCTTTTGGCGCTTCATTGATGACTACTGGCGTTTCAATTTTCAAACGTACTTCACAAACTTGATCAGAGTAGTAATAGGTTACAAAGTAAGAACCAGTAGAGGTAAATACATGTGAAGAAAGCAAGCCTTTTTCAGAAACGCCGTCACCAAAGTTCCACTGACCTTCTCCTACATTGGTGCCAATGGTGTTGAAAACGACTTGTGTCGGCACACATCCATTGAATTTATCCGCTGCAATAGAGATTTTAGGAAGATCTTTTATCTCAATTTCAGTCGATTTTTCATCGACACACAATCCTGTAGGCTTTGAAACAACTTTATG
>CANGWA010000137.1 GCA_947457335.1 Sphingobacteriaceae bacterium | reverse complement strand
CGAGATAAATTTAAAGTTATAGTATTAAATATATAGGCATTTTAAAGCTTTAATATAACAAAAGCGTGCAATTGAGTAAAAAGTAAGGGTTAGCCCTGCGCCAGCGATTGTAGCGGAAATTTTACGTGGCGGCGGGCCAACAATTTGTTAGCCGAGGAGGCGACCGGAGGAAGCCACCGCAGGGTTACAAATTGGGCCGGCCGCAAGTAAAATTGCAGCGGAAAGCGCGGCCCCAAAGCGCCCCGAAGCAGAAAGGGCTCTTTAACTTAATCTACAAAAGCCCTTACGCTTCAGGGGCTGCTTTGGGGGGCGCCATACTCCTTATTATCCCGACGTTGATTCGACCAACCAACCAGTGTTTATTCACGGCCTTCGAAATTTAGAATTAGTCCAGAATAAACGCCCTGCGGCCCGTAATCTATACTATTTCTAAATACTGTTGAAAGTCATGCATTCTTGGCAATTTTCTTGTTATATCCCCCGCTGGTGTATACATTTGCCCTGCATTCTAAACTTACATCGTATTACGTATGAGCAGAAACACTGGGTTTTTTACATCGTCTATCGGAAGAAAGTTGGTAATGGGACTGACTGGTCTTTTCCTTATTTCCTTTCTCTTGGTACACTGTTTTCTCAATGCGCTGATCTTTATCAACGACGGCGGATTGACTTTTAATGAGGGCGCCCATTTTATGGGACACAATTGGGTGATTCGCACCATGGAGATTGTGTTGTTCCTTGGACTGATTGCACACGTTGTTCAATCGCTCCTCCTCACCTTGGCTAACAAAAAAGCACGTCCCGTTGCCTACGGCGCCTACAACGGTGCGGCGAACTCGAGCTGGTACAGCCGCTCGATGGGCTTGTTGGGCACGTTGATTCTGATTTTCTTAATCGTGCACTTAGCGCATTTTTGGGTGGTGTCGCGCTTTACCGGCATCCCCACCGAGGACGCTAACGGCCGCGAAGACCTTTACGCCGTGATGAAGGAAACCTTTAAAATGACCTGGGTGGTAGCGCTCTACTGCTTGTCGATGGTGTCGTTGGCTTTTCACTTGCTGCACGGCTTCCAATCCGCTTTTCAAACCCTTGGATTGAATCACAAGAAATACACCCCGGCGATTAAAAAAACCGGATTAATTTTTGCGTTGGTGGTGCCTGCGATATTCGCGGCTATGCCACTCGCTATTTACTTGGGTATTGTTAAATAACGCAACCTCACATTATATATGGCATCATCTCCTCGTTTAATTTCAAACATTCCGGAAGGACCGCTTGAGAACAAGTGGACCAAGTACCGTTCTACGGTAGCGTTGGTGAATCCGGCGAACAAGCGCAGTTTAGACGTGATTGTAGTGGGTACCGGTTTGGCCGGCGCCTCTGCTGCTGCAACTCTGGCTGAAATGGGTTACCGTGTTACAGCGTTGTGCTTTCAAGACTCTGCCCGTCGCGCGCACAGTATTGCTGCACAAGGCGGTGTGAACGCTGCTAAAAACTATCAAAACGACGGTGACAGTGTTTACCGTTTATTTTATGACACCATTAAAGGTGGTGACTACCGCGCACGCGAAGCGAACGTTCACCGTTTGGCGGAAGTGTCGGGGAATATTATTGACCAGTGCGTAGCACAAGGTGTCCCCTTCGCCCGCGAATACGGCGGAACCTTGAGCAACCGCTCGTTTGGTGGTACACAAGTACAACGTACGTTTTACGCCGCAGGGCAAACCGGACAACAATTGCTGCTCGGCGCTTACAGCGCCTTACAACGCCAGGTTGGTATGGGCGCCGTGAAAATGTTGGCCCGCCACGAAATGATGGACGTGGTGATGATTGACGGCAAGTGCCGCGGTATTATTGCACGTGATTTGGTGAGTGGTAAACTAGAACGTCACTTTGGCCACGCTGTACTATTATGCACCGGTGGTTACGGCAACGTGTTTTACTTGTCGACCAACGCGATGGGCAGTAACGTGACTGCTGCGTGGAAGGCCCACAAAAAAGGCGCTTTCTTTGGCAACCCGTGCTTTACACAAATTCACCCTACTTGTATTCCCGTTTCTGGTGATCACCAATCGAAACTCACCTTGATGTCGGAGTCGTTGCGTAACGACGGCCGTATTTGGGTGCCTAAAAAAGCAGGCGATACCCGTAAGCCGACCGACATTCCTGAAGACGAGCGCGACTACTACTTGGAGCGCCGTTACCCTGCCTTTGGTAACTTGGTGCCCCGCGACGTGGCGAGCCGCGCTGCTAAAGAACGTTGCGATGCCGGTTACGGAGTAGGTGCGAGCAAAATGGCAGTGTACCTCGATTTCTCGTCGAACACCGAACGTTATGGCCGCATTGAAGCCAATAAATTGGGCTTGCACAATCCGTCGAAAGAAGAAATCGTTCGTCTCGGACGCGAGGTGGTAAAAGAAAAATACGGCAACCTGTTCGACATGTACGCACAGATTACCGGTGAAAATCCTTATGAAACCCCAATGCGCATTTACCCAGCGGTGCACTACACCATGGGTGGTTTGTGGGTCGATTATAATTTGATGACCACCATACCAGGCTTGTACGCCTTGGGTGAAGCGAACTTTAGCGACCACGGTGCTAACCGCTTAGGCGCTTCTGCGTTGATGCAAGGCTTAGCAGACGGTTACTTCGTTATACCTTATACCATTGGTAGTTACCTGTCGAATGAAATTCGCACGAAGGCCATTCCGACTGACCATGCTGCCTTTGTAGAAGCAGAGAACACTGTGCGCGAGCGCATCAACACCTTGTTCAACATTAAAGGTTCTAAATCGGTGGATCATTTCCACAAGCGTTTAGGCAAAATTATGTGGGACAAATGTGGTATGGCCCGTAACGCAGAAGGCTTGAAGCAAGCGATCAACGAAATCCGTCAATTGCGTGAAGAATTTTGGAAGGACGTGCGTGTACCGGGTACAAACGACGAGTTCAATCCTGAATTAGAAAAAGCACACCGTGTGGCCGACTTCATTGAATTGGGCGAGCTCATGTGTATTGACGCATTGGACCGTAACGAAAGTTGTGGTGGTCACTTCCGTGAGGAGTACCAAACCGAAGACGGCGAAGCCAAGCGTGACGATGAGAACTACGCTTATGTAGCCGCTTGGGAATTCAAAGGCCTTGGTCAATTTGAATTGCACAAGGAAGAATTGAAATACGAAAACATTAAGATTGCACAACGCAGCTACAAGTAGTAGCGTGTTAAATTAAATACTAAGGACTATGAGCCACGGTAACATGACACTCACACTAAAAGTGTGGAAGCAAAGAAACAAGAACGAGCGCGGGAAGTTTGAAACTTACGTCGCTAAGAACATTTCTCCGGACATGTCGTTCCTTGAGATGTTTGACGTTGTTAACGAACAAATCATTAACGAAGGCAAGGAGCCCATTGCGTTTGACCACGATTGCCGCGAAGGCATTTGCGGGATGTGCAGTATGTACATCAATGGTCGTCCGCACGGCCCAAAACAAGGCGTAACCACTTGTCAGTTGCACATGCGCAGCTTTAAAGACGGCGACACCATTGTGGTAGAGCCTTGGCGTGCAGCGGCGTTTCCGGTGATTAAAGATTTAGCGGTAGACCGTTCGTCGTTTGACCGCATTATGTCTGCTGGCGGATTCGTATCGGTGAACACGGGTAACGCGAAGGACGCCAACAACATTTTGATTAACAAACCCGATGCGGACACCGCCTTCAACGCAGCAGCGTGTATTGGTTGTGGCGCTTGTGTAGCCGCTTGCAAAAACGCCAGTGCGATGTTGTTCGTGTCTGCAAAAGTTTCGCAATTGGCATTGTTACCACAAGGTCAGATTGAGAAAAAAGAACGCGTGTTGAACATGGTAAAACAAATGGACGAAGAAGGGTTTGGTAATTGCACCAACACCGGCGCGTGCGAAGCTGAGTGTCCGAAAGGCATTTCGTTGGAGAACATTGCGCGCATGAATCGCGAATACTTGGGAGCGTCGTTGACGTAACCGTCACCTTTTGATAATTTGAAAAGCTTCACCTGCGGTGGGGCTTTTTTTATGCAGTTGAAAATTTTTTTGTCACTTTTGGCGACTAAGATTAATTGAAAATGGAGAGTTGAGAATGGAGAGTTGAGAATGGAGAGTTGAAAATGGAGAGTTGAAAATGGAGAGTTGAAAATGGAGAATGGCGTTGAACTTCACGTCGCGACCTTTAACCTCTACCCTTTGTTCGCCTTGGTCTCTCCGCGTTCTTTGCTCCTCTGTGTTCTTTGCGTCCTATAGAATTGAACGTTGAGAATGGAGAATTGAGAGTGCGTTGAACTTCACTTCGCGACCTTTAACCTCTACCCTTTGTGCGCCTTGGTCTCTCCGTGTTCTTTGCTCCTCTGTGTTCTTTGCGTCCTATAGAATTGAAAGTTGAGAATGGAGAATTGAGAGTGCGTTGAACTTCACGTCGCGACCATTAACCTCTACCCTTTGTGCGCCTTGGTCTCTTCTACTTTGTGTCCCTATAAATTGAGAATAGAGAGTGTGCTTATTTTATCTTTGCATTACAAAATAATAACTAACTTGTATGGGTGCGTTGTATTCTGAAATATTTATGGCTGAGTTGTTTGTTGTTTACATCAACCGTGTCGGCTCAGGACTTCAGCGGACGGGCTTTTCATTACCACGACTTATTGTTCTCCCGCCTAAAAATTAATGCGGATAGCACTTTGTTGTGGGTGAATCATGATTCGACTTACCACTTGTACTTGGTTTACGAGGGAAGGATAAAACATTTTCACAAGGACATTTACCAAGTGTTTTTTAAAACAAAGATCAGTGAGGTCGGTTGGGGATTATTGGATGAGGCTACGGGACAGTCGTATCGCCGTGCACAGGTTTTTATAGACACCGTGCACCAAAAAAAAACGGCACCTGTTTATATTGAATACGAAGATGGCAGTCGCACGGAGTATTCGTTTAAAGGACAACTTAAATTAGATACGCTTAAATTAAACGCTCAACACCCGAACTATAAAGTCCTTACCAACTACAAAGACCCCTTTACGGCTTTACCCGTAGTTTGTAGCGGATCGTACACCAACAACGTTGTGATAACGCGCGACACAAGTGATTTCTCGATCTTGGTACGTTTTAAAAAAGATTCATTGATGACTGTGCCTACCTCGCGATACAAATTATACAACACCTTGTTGTATTTGCGACAACGCAACTGGAAACCTGTAAAAAAGAAGGTTGAACCCGATAGAAAAGTGGCATTTGATTTTCCCGATATGCGCGCATGGCGGTTGCCAGGAGATAGTTTAATCTATTCAGATATTATAGAAATAAAATATAGAACCGACACTGTACATGAGAAAAATGTTAGGCAATATTGGAAGGGGCGCTACATAGGCGACTATTCTGTTACCAAGGAAAATGGCATTACCGATAGCAGCCTTTATAAAAACACCTATGATAATGGGGGTCAGCTAATAGGCATAACGACGCGTTGGCACCAAGCCTTGGTATGTGATTCGCTGCTGGGACACGACGATGCGGAGCCCTACTGGGGGTATACCGGTGAACAGCTGGAGGTAGAGCGCATTGACTTTCCTTGTCCCCGTTACTCCTACTCTATTATCCGTTATTCAAAAAAAGACACCATTGGCGTGCGCTGTCAGGAGGATTACAACCACGAATACCGATTGCACAGTTTATCTTGCGACACCACTTGGTATTTTTCGAACGGATTAAAGCATTTAGAAAAACACTATTCCGACACTTCTCTCAATCATGTTTGGAAATACCATTACCTGTATAACAACACGGGAAAACTCGACAAGTACTCGGTGAGAGTGACGCACACGAATGGTTACGAAGTGGCCATGTTGTATACAGTTACGGCAAAGGACACGGCCATTATTAAAACCACTACCCGTTATCGTTCCGACAGCACACAAGGTGAATACATCGTATACACAACCGACCCAAAAACGAAGATCTACTGTTTTAAATCCTTTCAAAACAATCAAGTAGTTGGATATGCTGTCACTGTGCCTGTCGACTCTTTAGGTGAGGGTGCTTCTTTATCAAAGCGATTTAATAAGGACTCTGTATTGATAACAGAGGAAGCACAGTATACTAGTACCTTCAGAAAAAAAAGCAAGGGTCGCCTTGAACAGTGGTCCTACGGCCCCGACACCCGTTACTTCCGCTACGACACGTTGAAAACAGAACAAGGGTATGTAGTGAAAGGATACACAGGTTTTCCCAGCAGTCACCCGCGGTACGTGTCAGTACCTATAGAGAAATGCCATTTAGCGACCATCGCAATTCAAGACCGCTTTCGTCGCCCTTTAATCTTTACCGAATATGAAGATGCAACTGTAAAGCGAAAAATTAAGTACAGTTATTCAAAATGACCACGAAATGACCTACCAACTCCGCCCGTTTTTAGCAAGTGATGCCCCGTCGCTTGCCAAGCACGCTAACAACAAACACATAGCGCGGTACCTCACTGATCAATTTCCGCACCCGTACACGCTGGAGGATGCAGAAAAATTTATTAGCATGGTTAACGGCATGGTTCCGGTAACGGTGATGGGTATTGAAGTGGGCGGTGAAATTTGTGGCGGCATAGGCGTGCATCCGCAAACCATGAATTACAAACGCAATGCAGAATTAGGTTACTGGATTGCCGAGGAACATTGGGGCAAGGGGATTGTATCGGCGTTGATTCCACAAGCTATAGAAAATGCCTTCACATTATTGGACATTGATCGCATTTACGCCCGTTGCTTTGGGTCAAATAAAGCGTCGATACGGGTGCTTGACAAATGCGGGTTTGTATTGGGAGGAAAATTTGAGAAGACGTTTG
>CANGWA010000136.1 GCA_947457335.1 Sphingobacteriaceae bacterium | reverse complement strand
GATCGGGAAAGAAATTAGCCACATTGAACAGGCAACGATGGAAGATGTCCGTGCTTTTTTCGCTAAACATTACCACCCAGCCAATGCCATCCTAGTCGTTGCTGGAAATGTAGCGTTAGAGGAGGTAAGACAATTGTCCAAGAAGTGGTTTGAACCCATTCCAGCTCAATCGGTTGCTGTCAGAAAACTACCGGTTGAACCTGCTCAAACAGCACCACGGCGTTTATCGGTTGAACGGGAAGTTCCCGCTAATGCACTTTACAAAGTTTGGCACATGTGCGCGCGTAACCATGATGATTACCATACAGTGGATTTACTTTCAGACATACTCTCAAGGGGCAATTCTTCTCGTTTATATATTTCCCTTGTAAAGGAACAACAATTGTTTACTGAGATCAATGCTTGGGTTTCTGGTGATTTTGATCCAGGACTTTTTGTGGTCAGTGGCAAATTGTGTGAAGGCGTTTCTATGGAAACGGCTGAAGCGGCAGTCAATGATCAATTGGCAAAACTATGCAACGAATTGGTCAGCGACAGAGAATTGTTAAAATGCAAAAATAAAGTTGAGTCCACCATCACCTTTAGTGAGACCGACGTGTTGACCAAGGCCACTAATCTTGCCATTGCTGAGTTATTGGGCGATGCGGACTTAATCAATAAAGAAATTGAAAGGTATGCACTGGTTACTCCAGCCGACCTTCAACGGGTAGCAAGGGAAATATTCAAAGAAACAAATAGCTGCACACTCTGTTATCATTCAAAACAAGCATAATGGAAGTTAGTCAAATAAAGGTCCAACTGCAAGCACTGGGATTTGGTACCGCCGTGTTGGATAATTACCGACACCCCCATCGGGCCTACCACAATGAGCAACACCTGCAAGAGGTATTGTCGTTTATGTATGCGAATGGACCTGTTTCTGACTTGCAATTTCTTGCAGCCGTTTACCACGATGCTGTTTATTGGCCGCGGTTGAAGAACAATGAACAAGCATCTGCGGATCTATTTAAGTCACATGCTGCAGGCAAGCTAAATGCAACGGCTATTTCAGAGGTGGTGAGCATTATACTGGATACGATTGAACATAAAGCCTCCTCGCCCGCCGCAGATCTTTTATTACGAGCTGATCTTGATATTTTGAATCAACCGTTAAACCGATTGATTGAATACGAAAAGGGCATTTACAAGGAATACCAATTTGTTCCTTATTCAACCTACAAAGCAGCCCGTATCATAGTGCTCGAAGAGCTGAATACGGATGGAAATTTGGATGCTCTTTTGGACTATGTGAACACTAGGGAGCCGCTAACAGGTGTGTTTTGCGGTAGCTTTAATCCTTTTCACAAGGGGCATTACAATGTTCTTCAAAAGGCAGAACGGATTTTTGATAAGGTCATCATTGCCTTTGGTAAAAACCCCGATAAACAGGCACGTTCTTGGCCATTGCCAGAACTTATTAGTAACCGCCAAATAGAAGAGTACCATGGTTTGCTGACGGATTTTATTGCCACGTTAGACCAAGACGTGGTGGTGGTAAGGGGGTTAAGAAATTCAACGGATTTTCAGTATGAACAAAATCAATACCGGTACATTCAAGAACTGATGCCAGAAATTAGAATTGTCAATATTTTCTGTGACAAGGAATTTGAACACATTAGTTCCTCTGGTATTCGCACACTTGAGAAGTTTGATCGCCACCATTCTTATTTACTGGAGTGATGGGCCCTTCCACTTGGTTCAATAGATTATTCTTCAGTACAGGGTGCTTGCTGTTTGTTATTGCTGCCATTCGTGCCTACCTTATCCCTTTAAGTCACGATGAAGCGGCCACATTTTTCCTCTATGTGCAAAATAACAATTACATGCCCTTTTATGCGTTCATTTATACCAACAATCATATCCTCAATTCCGCTTTAACGCACGCAGTTTACTTCCTTTTTGGGTCGCATCCCTTTGTGCTTCGCTTACCTTCTTTGTTGTCATTCTTAGTGTTAGTTTATGGTGCATGGCGTATCGGTCAACATCTCAATAGTCCTTGGAGTAAAATGCTGCTCCTGTTATGCCTATTGCTAATGCCTGGAGCATTTGATTTTTTCTCCCTCAGCAGGGGATACAGCTATTCGATGGCCTTCTTTACACTTGGTATCGGCTATTTTCTGGACTGGAGAAGCGCACGATTATCCCACCACTTGGCCTTGCTCATGCTGTGCCTCCAATTGGCTATGGCTGCGAATTTGATTTTTGTCACTGTGACCGCCGTCTTTCTTGCTATGGTGATGTTTCTACAGCTGCAGCAAAAGGAATTTTTTAAGGCAAAAAACTTGCTGCTCCATGCTGTCAATGGAGGATTTTTTTCCTATTGGGTGGCCGTTTCATTTCTGTATAAGACAGCTGGTGTGCTTGATTATGGGGTAGGGGACAATTACTGGCAGGTGACTTTCAAAAGTCTGATTTGGTTGTTAACTGGAAGTGAAATGCTAGCGGTTCAATACCTCTTCATCGGTATAACGCTTTGGGTAGCGCTTTATTCTATGTCCTGGTTGTTAAGGTATGGACGAAAGTCTGCCGTCGAACAACCCGCCTTCCTGCTTACCGGTTTTTTTGTCCTGCTTATTCTTGCCTTTAAACTTCAGAAATGGCTACTTGCAGTCAATTATCCAGAAGATAGAACGGGTCTTTTCTTCTTTTCGTTGCTATCCATCGCATTTGTATTCTCAGTCGATAAACTGCCCGTTTCGTGCTTAAAAGGAGTCAGTTTTATCACGGGGATGGCTTTAACCGTCTTGTTTGTTTCGCGGATTTCATTTTATGATTTTACAAATTACCTCTATCATACCATACCCAATCACCTTTATGAGCGGATGTTAAGCGAACAAAAGGGTGAAAAACCCTTTACCATTGGTGGACATCGGGTACGGGAGATGGATTATGCATTTCTCAATTACAGGCATGATGCCGCACTTAATCCTATGGATGAACGAGAGGAAATGCAAATGAACTGCGATTATTACATTGCGAATTTGGATGAAGCCCCCTGCTACGATCAGTTTTACAAAGGAATCGATACGGATTATGTTTGGAACAGGGTTCTGCTGCGACGGAAGAAAAGCATAGAACGGGAGTTGATTTATGAAAGGCATCCAGTTTCAAAATTGAACAATGCTGAAGAGTTTAATGAATTTTGGATACAACGTGATTCAGCCTTGGGCAAGTTGCCATTAGAAGCCCACGTGCGCATCACCTTCGACAGCGTACCGGCACCCTTCAAAGGCTCATTGGTGTTTAGCGCTGAAGATTCTAGTGGGACGGTATTTTATAGAAGGATACTCTTGAATTGGTTAGGCGATCAATTATCGGGTAAAACGAAAACACTAATTTTAACGGGAGCCAATTTAACTGCGTTTACAACAAAGGCAGTGGTGTATCTTTGGAACACAAACCAACTACCGATTAAATGTACCTTGCAAGAGATAAAAATCTTTCGTCTCCATGGGACAGGAGTCGACTATACGGTACCCACAGCTTATTACACGCAATTGGAGGCCATCACTAAACGAGCACGCTTATAATGTTAAATAGAACACTAGCGCCCTTGGCGCACAAACCAGGAAAGATTGAAGTAAAACAGGTGTCGTCCTCTGCTTTGAAAAATGGCATCCCCGTTTATACCCTCAAAGCAGGGTCACAGGACATTACACGGCTTGAATTTATTTTTAAAGCGGGCATGTATTACCAACCCAATACATTAATCGCATCTGCCACGAATAATCTTTTAGAGACCGGGACTAAAAGTTACACTGCTGATGAAATTAGTGAAGGAATTGATTTTTACGGATCCTTTTTAGAATTAAATGTAGAGCAAGATCACAGCGTTGTTACTGTTTATTCCCTAAACAAATATTTGAGCGAAACACTGAAATTCGTGCAAGAGGTCATTTGTGAACCGAGTTTCCCTGAAGATGAATTCAACCTCTATATCACGAATAAACGACAGAAATTTCAAATCAATTCCCAAAAGGTGAGTGTGCTAGCGCGACGTAATTTTACCCGTGCACTTTTTGGCGACAATCATCCATATGGGGTGGATGTCCAGGAAACAGACTTTACACGCGTGAATGTGAATGAAATTCGCTCCTTTTATAACAAGCACTATTCGCCTGCCAACTGCACCATCATTGCTTCGGGTAATGTTCCAGAGGATACAGAAACACTCCTTGAGAACTATTTTGGCGCTTGGCAAGGCGCCCCTAAGGTCCATTTACAAATCGATCGCGTAATGTTTCAAAAAGGGCATGAACTCTTTATTCAAAAAGACGATGCAGTGCAATCGGCCATTAAAGTGGGACGGTTGTTGTTTAATAAAACGCACCCCGATTATTGTGCTTTTCAAGTGTTGAATACTATTTTGGGCGGATATTTTGGCTCGCGCTTAATGGCAAATATTCGTGAGGACAAAGGATATACCTATGGTATAGGGAGCGGAATAACCAATTTGGTGCATGAAGGCTATTTCTCCATTTCTACTGAAGTTGGTGCTGACGTGACCCGTTCGGCACTCCAAGAAGTCTTTTTTGAATTGAAAAAACTTCGCGAAGAACCAGTAGGGAACCAAGAATTAGAAACAGTTAGAAATTATATCCTCGGACAGTTTCAGCGCAGTGTCGATGGTCCTTTTGCTTTAGCGGATAAATACAGAAATATTGCGGATTATGGGTTGGATTATTCGTTCTACGATCGCTATTTTGAAATCGTCAGCAGTGTGACTCCCAAACAATTGCAAGATCTAGCCAATACGTATTTACGCGAAGAGGATATGCTGGTGTGTGTTGCTGGCAAAAAGGATTAACCTTTTTTCAGTCGTAACAGCTGAATGATTGCTACAATATGGGTGAATAAAACCAGGGGCACCAACAGAGTAGGCAGTAATACATAGGGGACCATGGTTACAGCAACATTTGGCTGCTCGAAGGCGATGCGCTGAAGGGGAGAAGGGAAGGCCATCACGGCGGTGGCAACAATATTGACGAGCAAGGCTAAACAAACTAAATTCCACAAAAGCAGCAACCATTTTTTGAGTGGTGTCGAATGAAACGCTGTAAAATAGAGCGCCAAAGCTGTCAAACCAGAAACGATATCCAGGTTATTTCCTTCAAACGTCATTTCTTTTGGCACCAGTGCCATTCTGTATAAGAAATAGAGACTAATTTCAATGGGAACCCGAATGCTGCTAAAAAGCGTCAATTGCCGTAACTCTGCTTGTAACAATTGCTGTCGACTTCGCTTTATTAGGAGAGCGATCACAAGAATGAGCATGCTTGGCGCAACACCAAGTACTATTAATCGCGGTGGGAAAATTTCGGGCGAAGAATAGTGTCCTGAATAAGCCAAAATACATTGCAATGCTGACCAAAACACAAGGGCGAGAGTGACCTTAATGGAAGGCACTATGTGGTAAAACAAGGCGAGGGCAATGAGCACCGTTAAGGTAAAAAACAGGGAAGGAAGCATGGCTATTAAAGGAATGGTAAATTAAAAAAAGCGGAAGAAATTCCCCCGCCTTTTAAAAACAATTTTATAAACTACTCTACTATCAGTTTAATTGCATTCGATTTTCCTGTCCTGCATACATAAATTCCTGCTGGTAGGTTGACGTGTATTTGTTGGACGCCTGGTTGTATTTCGGTACAATACACCAAGTTGCCTACAGCGTCGTATACGTCGAATGTTGATTGGTATTCGGCTTCAATAAATAATTTATTGGATGTTGGATTAGGCCAAATACGAACAGCGGCACTCGTGCGCTCCTCGATATCGGTGCATGTTTTGATGTGCTGTGTAAAGGTGGTTGTATTCATGCAACCGGCTAATGTGCCTGACACGGTATAGCTGATGTTGGCTGTAGGCGACAATACAATCTGTGTGGAATTGCTATTGGTACTCCAGGTGTAAGTGGAGGCATTGCCATTAACTGTGAGCGTCACAGTGCCTTTTGAGCATACAGTTGGAGAAGTTGAACTAATGTTGAGTGTAGGGTTGGGATTTACAGAAAAGGAAATTTGTGTGTTTCCAATGCACCCCGTGCTTGCTGTTCCACTAACATTGACCGTTGTCGTTGGGGCAGTAACACTCAGTGTCGCAATGGCCCCATTGGTGGAGGCTCCATTCCAAGTATAGGTGCTAGCTCCGGCTACAGTGAAAGTGTTTAGGCCTTCACAAAGTATAGTTGGTCCCGTTAACGCCAACGTTGGATTGGGTTGAACGGTGACGATGAATGCTGTTCTTGGAACGAGTGTACACGTTCCAGATTGTGCATATACCGTAAAAGTAGTGGGGGTAGACGTGGCAGCAACGGTTTGAGTGTATACACTTCCTGTGCCGATGACACTGGTGCTGGTAGCACCCGAATACCAATTCACTGCTAAGGTAGGGGAATTGTAAGCGGTGATGGCGACACTTGTGCCAGAGCAAGCCATTGCATTGCCTTTCAAGCTATCGGCTTGACAGGGCACGTTCATGACCCACAAATCGTTGTTATTGTCTACACCTGTTGATGAGCCATCCATTCCTTCACCAGCAAAGAGCCATAATTTGACCCCACTTTGTACTGGCCAATAGTTCGGGTATTCTCTTGCGCCAGGCATGTTGGTGGCTGCAGGCACGCCCATTGTGCCGTAAGTGCCATTACTAAAAGTGTTTTGAGAGCCTTTTACCCAGGTCCATTGTAGCGTGGTGAAATTGAACCGAAACAAGTCGTTTAATAAACCATTTTGTGCTGAGATGCCAAAGCCCCTTCCACCAAACATCCACAAGGTATTGTTGCCGTCTACCCAGAGGGCGGGTGTATAACGCCCCCCTGGTGCTGTAGTGGCAGAGGGTACGTTTTGACTACCATATACCCCTTGTATGTTGATG
>CANGWA010000135.1 GCA_947457335.1 Sphingobacteriaceae bacterium | reverse complement strand
CCCACAAGTTATGATTGCGCTTGTATTGCTTTTTCACATCGCGCAAAGCATCGAGGGCACCGCGTTTGTCAAACTTATTGATAGCAACAATGTCAGCAAACTCAAGCATGTCAATTTTTTCCAATTGTGTGGCCGCACCAAATTCTGGTGTCATCACATAAAGGCTCATGTTGCTGTGCTCAATAATTTCGGTATCACTCTGACCGATACCAGCCGTTTCAAGAATAACCAAATCAAAGTGCGCTGCTTTTAAAACATCCACTGCATCTTTCACATGACGCGAAAGGGCCAGGTTGCTCTGGCGCGTAGCGAGCGAACGCATGTACACGCGTTCATTGCGAATCGCATTCATGCGTATGCGGTCACCCAACAGTGCCCCGCCTGTTTTGCGTTTACTAGGGTCGACTGAAATAATTCCCAACGTTTTATTAGGGAAATCAATTAAAAAACGACGGACTAATTCATCTACTAACGATGATTTTCCTGCGCCGCCTGTCCCGGTTATACCAATAACAGGGGTTTTGGAAGTGCTCGCTTGTTGACGCACATCGTTTAAAATGGCGGCACTTTCTTCACTAAAATTTTCAGCAGCAGAAATCAATCGGGCTATGGAATAAAAGTCACGTCCACTTATTTTTTTTACTTCACCGTTCAAGTTGGCACCAGTGGCGTAGTCAGATTTTTGCAGCACATCGTTTATCATGCCCTGAAGTCCCATGGCACGTCCATCATCAGGGTGGTATATGCGGGTAATGCCGTAATTATGCAAATCTTCTATTTCAGAAGGAAGAATGGTACCACCTCCTCCACCAAAAATTTTAATGTGTCCACAGCCACGTTCCTTCAACAAATCAAACATGTACTTAAAGTACTCGTTGTGTCCGCCTTGGTAACTGGTGATGGCAATGGCATTCGCATCTTCCTGTATCGCACATTCAACAATTTCCTGCACACTGCGGTCGTGTCCCAAGTGTATAATTTCAGCGCCGGAGCTTTGCATTACACGGCGCATAATGTTGATGGCGGCATCGTGTCCGTCGAACAATGCTGCAGCAGTAACAATACGAATTTTATGTTTTGGTTGATAGGGAAGTACCTCGGTCATAATCTCAAAAATCTGAAAGGTAAAAATAGGGTTTTTAACCCGTTTTGGGGCAATTTAGGCGTGTTTTTGACGCAAAATCAGGAAGTAGTAGGCGGCTACAAATAGAAGTCCAGCCGAGAAGGGCAACAAAGCCCAGATTTTACCAGCATCATGAAAGAAAAATTCAATGACCATCCAGTAACTGTTGGCGGTTATCCAACATAAAACAGCTAAATTCAAGAGGAATTCAGGGGTTTTCTTGGTTTTAACGGTAATGAAAACGGCCATAAACACAGTGGGAACCACCATGATGGTCCCAAGTAAATGAATGCCCATCATCCAACAGGTGTCCTTCACCAACCAAAGGGCTATGTGAGCATTCTCAAAGCGACGAATTGTTGAATTTTCTTCCAATCTTAGCAGGGCGTTAAACCTTTGGGTTTATTTTGCATCAAATATACAGAAACGCACGTTTGCAACAGGATCAAGATATACTACAACGGTACCAAAATCCGGCAGAGCGCAATGCCGCGCTCACTTTGTTGATTGACCGGTATCAGAAACGATTGTATTGGCATATCCGTAAAATCGTGATCCTGCACGATGATGCAGACGATGTCTTACAAAATACGTTTATAAAGGTCTGGAAAGGGTTGGAGAATTTTAAAGGCGAAAGTGCCTTGTTTACTTGGATGTACCGCATTGCAACCAATGAGGCATTGGGATTTCTGAGACAGAAGGCGCGCGAGAGAACAGAATCGCTTCCCCCCATCGAGTACCAGCTTTCGCAGCAACTGGAGAGTGATCCCTTGTTTAAAGGGGACCTGATACAGCGAAAACTTCAGCAAGCTATTTTGGCTTTACCAGAGAAGCAACGACTTGTGTTCAATATGCGGTATTACGATGAGATGCCGTATGAACAGATGTCTGACATTCTCGACACCTCAGTGGGGGCGCTTAAGGCCAGCTATCATTTAGCTGCAAAGAAAATTGAAGAAAGTCTCAAGAGCGATTAAACCACAGTACAATTTGAACATCTAATACGAAATGACTGACAACAATTCTATACCAAATGCAAGTGCCGATGCTTTCGGAGTGCCTGGTGATTATTTTGCCAGCTCAGCTCAACAGCTACGACAACGTATCGAGTGGGAAGAAGAATTATCTGCGTTTCCGCTTCTCGCAGCATGCCGCACCAATGCTTTTGCTGTACCTACTGAAGATGCTTCTATAGATAATTTTGAAGAGTGCATTTTGTTTCAGCAGCTTTATGCCTACCGCCAAGCCAATCTTTTTCAGGTCCCTGAAAATTATTTCGACACGGCCTCTTGTGCGCTCATAGAAGCACTGACAAAGAACAGGACGGAACTTCATTTGCCCAAAATAGAACAAGGGTTTGATGTGCCGGTAGATTATTTCAATACAGCCGCCGCTCAATTGCAAAAGCAGATCAAACGGGAACAGAAGGGACAAATTATTTCTTTGTTCCGCAAAGCCTCTCTGGCCGCTGCCGCCATGCTGCTGGTAGCAATCGCCCTAGTGGGTTACCGTTTGTACCACCGCCCGATTGCAGAAGGTGATTGCGGCACCATCGCCTGCCTCGATCGCAAAGAATTGATGCAACATCAAACCCTTGAGGCCATAGATAACGATGAATTGTTCGAAATCGTAAATCCCGCTGATTTAGAAAAACACCTCAACGGTCCAGATAAAAAAACAAGCGATTCGAGTGATGATCTCAATGCTTTTATTGAGGAGGAATTGGACAGTTAATGCGCACAATTGTATTCATACTCGTTTTTATTTGCTCTCTATTTCCACGTTTGGCCATGGCACAGAACGATCGTGTGGAGGCCCTGCGCATGGCGTTCATTAATAAGAAACTGGAATTGACGGTTTCTGAAGCTGAGAAATTTTGGCCCATCTATAACGAATACAACGATAAGTTGAAGGCCCTCAAACGCAATTTAAAACAGGCTTACCGGCAGAACGCCAGCGGCATGACGGAAAAGGAAGCAGCTGACCTGGTGCACCTAGAAGCCATGACCCGTCAGGCTGAAGCGGATCTTTACAAAACCTATTCCGAAAAAATCAAGGCGGTTATCGGTGTTTTAAAATTGGCGAAATTACACCTGGCTGAAGAAGAGTTCAGGCGAGAGATGATTAAAACCATTAGAGAGAAAAACGATTGAGATTTTTTTTACTCATAACCGCCACATGGGCTTTCTTCTCCACCACACACGGTTTGGCGCAAGGGGCCTATGATTCAACTGGTGCAAAAAGACCACGGCATTATTTCCAAAGCCAGATACAACTCGACGGTTACCGTAAACGGAATCAGGATTTAAAAACAAACAACCGAATCGGCCAAACGCTCGAAACGTATGGTTTGCGTCAAGGCAATTTGTCCTTTTTAATTCCCGTTTACACCCGCGATTGGCAAGGGGTGGACAAAGATAAAACCATTCATGCCAACGAACATGTGTTGGTAACGGGACTTATTCATACGCTTCGTCCCGAATTCAAAGGCATCCCCGATCACCGCCTACGTAAATCGGGAGTAGGGGTGCGCTACATTAAAAACAACGGTAAAAAAAGTGTGTGGTTCATTGAGGTGGCGCCTTTTGTGACGAGGGACATGACGTATAAGTCCGCCCCCTATTTTCGCCTTGCCTCCACCATTATCTACAGCTACAATGCTAAACGGTGGTTGAATTTTAGGATGGGTGCCACCAAATCGTTTGCTTGGGGCAACCGCCTCTACTTGCCTTTTATTGGTCTACGCATCGGCCGACTCGATAAATTCAACGTGAGCATCCAATTCCCACGACAAGCCACTATCAATTTGCCCGTAAGCCACCATTGGCTGTTCGCTCTTTACACTAAACCACAAGGGGGCATGTATAATTTCTCCAACCACGACACACTCTACTACTTGCCATATGTAAAAACATTTCAGTTCACCCGATACGAGTTAAACACTGGGTTGAGAGTCGATTACCGTGGTAAACGCTTGAATTTATTCTTGGCAACTGGCTTCTGTACCCGCACGAGCTTGACCTTTTACTCCGATCAAAAAAATGCTGGGGCAGCTCCTTACCGCGTGTACTTTTATAACGCCACTCCCGGCGCAACACTTTATTCCGAAACAGGCATTGTTTTTAAACTTGGTAAAGCCCGCAGTATCTACAACAACACGAATCTTTACGATGCAATCGATTTAAATGGGGGCAATGGGGCAGGGGACCAAAATGCTCAAATTCCAATGGACACGAAAAGACAACAGAACGACCTTAATCTTGAAGAAATTCGCGATTTGGTAGAATACGATGATCTTTAAAGCGACTGTCTTTTTCATTCAGTACACCCATCTTCCATTCACACTATATGGCTTCTAATACTGCTTGCTAAAGCGCTGTGCTGGTCGATTAATTTAATGGTGACTGACCAATTGATTCAATTTTCATTTGGGCGCCCCCTTCAGCGCCCCAAAGCAGAAAGGGCTGCTAACGCCATCTACAAAACCCCCTTTCGCTTCGGTGCTGCTTCAGGGCCGGGCTTTCCGGCTGTAGAGGATTGGCCAGTCCTGCCCGCACTAAGTTGTACGGGGTCCCCGCATACAGTGGTTGCGTGGCCAAGTGCGGGCACGGCCTGCCTGCATCCTGCTACTGCCTGCAATCCCTGGCGCACGCTACGGCCAACGTTGACATAGCATTTCATTTAGCGTTTACTGCTTTTAAAAGGGTTTAGTAAGGACTATTCTGTTTTCGATTAAATTTGATGCATGAATCGTCTCCTGCTTATTTTTCTGTGTTGGCTGCTATGTTATGGCAGCAGAGCGGAAGAGGATAGTACCGCTGTTTTTGCAAAACGCAAAAAGGCGTTCGCGATAACGTCTACAGCCTTGACCACAGGATCCCTTTTCTACCTTAACCAGGCTTGGTACAGCGATTACTCTACTGGTAAATTCCATTTTTTTCAAGATGCCGATGAATGGATGCAAATGGATAAAGCCGGCCACTTTTTTACTACCTACCAAATGGCACGCTTGATGACTGGGGCTATGCAGAACTGTCGCATTAGTGAGAACAAAACATTCTGGTGGGGAGGACTAATTGGCTTAACCTACATGACGGCAATTGAAGTGATGGATGGCTTTAGCAAGGGATGGGGATTCTCAACGTCAGACATGGTGGCCAATGTGGCGGGGACATCCTTGGCAATGCTTCAACAAAAAGGGTGGCGGGCACAGAAAATCATCCTGAAATATTCATACTCCAAAAGCGGTTTGGCTCGCTACAACCCTAGTTTATTAGGTAATTCACCAATGACACAAATACTTAAGGATTACAATGGTCAAAAGTATTGGTTAACCTTCTCTCCTTTTGCATTTTCCAAATCGCAGGCCAAATGGCGCTGGCTGTGTGTCTCTGTGGGTTATGGCGCAAGCGGAATGATAAATGCTACTGCTAATACCAAACCAGTTTTCGATCCCTCAGGCAACCTATTGGTGTTTGAACGGTACCGTTCAGGGTATTTATCGCTTGACATCGACCTCACCCACCTTCCTACTAAAAAACCATGGGTGAAAAAGGCGTGTTCATTGTTAAACCTGTTAAAGGTCCCTTTTCCAGCGGTATCTTTTTCCCGCTTCGGGACTAAATTTCATCCTTTTTTATATTAATTTTAGAAAAGGTTTAAACCTTAGGTTAAAAGGAACATCCAACAAAAAAACAACATCATGAAAACAAAAAACCTCACACGTATCTTAAGTCTTAGCATGCTGGCAGGCGGACTTTTATTTACCGCCTGTAAAAAGAAAACGGAAGAAAAACAAGACGACACTACCACCACAGATACTGAACAATCATCGGCACAGGATAACAGTGTTGCGGAAAGTATTGCTAACGATATCCAAGCAATGGGAAGTCAAGGCGCTGAAACAGGCACCCTTTCAACCTTCCGTACAAACGGGCAAGGGGGCATTGGTGAAATTTCCATGGCGCCCTGTGCAACCGTGACCTCCGTGCTCGGTTCTAAAATATTTACTGTTGATTTTGGCACCACCGGTTGCACCGGCAGTGATGGAAAGACCCGTACAGGTAAATTGATCTATGATTTCTCAGGTTCCACCAACGGGGCTCAGTACTACCGCCAACCTGGTTTCAAAATGACGGTAACGTCAAGTAATTATGTGGTAGACAACTATTCTGTGACCATCACCAACAAGACCATTCAAAACATGACTCCAACCACCCTTACACCGGGCTACAATCCAGGCACTCCGCTAACGTGGTCGGTTACCGCCAATATTTCCATCACCAAACCAAGTAACGGCGGCACAGTGAGCTGGACCTGTAACAGAACACATGAACTCATGAACACCAGTGACACCAATTGTTACAGAGGTCAAACCAAACCAATTAATTGGTTAAAGGCCAAAATTAAAATGAATGGATCGGCTTCAGGAGTGAATAGCAGCAACGAGAATTATTCAGTAGTCGCTACAGATTTAGTGCGTGATTTCAATTGCTCGCCGGTTGCTTTACAACCTCACCGTCACCCGTTCATAAGCGGAACCCTTGTTTATACCCCAGGCAGCCGCCCTGCGCGCACCATCGATTATGGCAGCGGCACCTGCGACTTAACGGCAACGATTACGGTATCGGGACAGTCCTTCACCTACGTTCAGCCATAAACGACTTCACCTTCTTGTAACGCCTCAGATAACCTCTGGGGCGTTTTTGTTTATAGCGGATTGTTTCTGTTGATAACTCCCTTACTGTAGTTTTTTTTGTAATCCTACATTTATTTAAACAACCAATACCTCTGCCAAAACAAGCTTCATGAATACGAGCGAAAAAGAAGAAACAACAAAACTG
>CANGWA010000134.1 GCA_947457335.1 Sphingobacteriaceae bacterium | reverse complement strand
TAGTAGCGCTTTTGGTTGATTTTTTATTCTAAAATCTGTTTGAAATATTCAGAATAATGCTGACCGATTGCGCAAGTTAATTGGGGCAAGTAGATTAATACTCGCCCCAATTGCGACTTTCAAGAGTGTTTTGTGGATTCCTCAAAAATTATACTGTTTGCTAAGACATCTAGGTCTGCTCGCTGCGAATAATTTTAATGACTTCATCCCTTTTTTTATGGAGTCGGTTTTCTATTCTCCCTAAAAGTTCATTTTCTTTGCCATGCTCAAATTTCAAGTCGGCATCTGTCAACTGGTTGAACTTTTTTTTCAAGCTTTTTGATTGGACGTCCCAATTACCTGTGATTTTAAAGGTGCCGTCATTCTTTGGTTGTTCTGCTTTCATTATTTCTTTTTTAGTTATATACAAAGGTGCGATGCATTTAAGATGCATATGTTATACTTTTTTGCGCGTGTTTTGTATCATTATCCTTCTAATAATTATGGCCTCTGTATTGAAGAATTGAATTGCCATCTTATTATGTAACCATTTTTAAAGGGACATTTTGCCATTTTTTGTACGGCTATTTTTGGGTACCTGTTTTTTTCGAATGCAATAAACCCTATTCTCTTATGGTTTTAAAGTGCTTAATGATTCTCTTTCCCATTTTAATTGAAGGTTTAACCTTGAATTCTGTTTTATGTTTGTATCATTTGCACTAGAGAAATTCATCCGTTAACTGTTTACGCTATTGCAAACGGCATTCCTTTGCTAAATTGTTGGAGGCATGGGTGGCAAGCCAGGTAGTGATGCATTGGTGCTAATTATACCGATAGCTTTGGTACTTTCTATGCTCGCTATTACAATCGACAATTTTGGGGGAATTGGGAATGAGGTTGCTCCATTGGTTGTAGCACTTAAAGTATTTTCAGAATGCATTGTGGTGTGGTGAATACCTAAAAAGCCCACTTAAAGCGTGCATTTGATTTTTGCCATTACGGGCAGCTTAACACAAAAAAAGACTACGCAAAGGTTTTTTGTAGTAACCCTTACGGTCATTCCCGCAAGTCAATTGACTTTAACAAAATACTTCTAGTTGGCTTGCTGGATAAACTTCGCTTCCTTTTTGCTTTGCAAAAAACAAGCCGCTTCGCGTCTTGTCGTACGGGCAGACTCAAAACAAAAAAAACCACGCTTGAGCTTTCCTCGCTCTCACTCTCGCGCTGTCCTTTAGCCCGTACGGTCATTCCCGCAAGCCAACTGCTTGACAAACTATTTATTCTGTTGGCCTGCGGGATAAACCTCGCTTCCTTTTTGCTACGCAAAAAACAAGCCGCTTCGCGTCTTGTCGTACGGGCCGCCTCAAAACAAAAAAAAACCACGCAAAGCGTGGTCTTTTTTTTGTTTTTCGTAGCCCGTACGGGAATCGAACCCGTGTTTCGTCCGTGAAAGGGACGCGTCCTAACCCCTAGACGAACGGGCCATTATTTTACTTCCGATGGCGGAAGCCCTCGTTTCGGGATTGCAAAAATAAGAAATTGTTTTGATTCGGGCAAAATTTTATTGAAAAAAAATGGTGGGGCTGAGCGGCACGTCCAGTAAGGGCTATAGAATGATGTACAATAAATGTCCAACTAAAAAATAGATGGTGATGCCAATAATGTCGTTGAGGGTGGTAACGAATGGTCCGGTAGCAAGGGCTGGATTGATTTTAAAGCGGTTCATGGTCAAAGGCACAAAGGTGCCGAGAAAAGAGGCACACAATATCACAGTTAATAACGAAATGCTTACCGTAGCGGCTAATTTCCATTCTTCAATAACGTAGGCGTATCCCCAAATCAAGGCAGAACAAATCAACCCATTTACCATACCAACCGATAATTCCTTAGCCAATTTGGGTGTAATTTCATCACCAATCAAGGTGTTATTGGCTAACCCTTGTACGATAATGGCGCTGGATTGTACACCTACATTGCCACCCATGGCGCCAATAAGGGGAATGAAGTAGGCCATTTCGGGACGGATTTTTATTTCTTCTTCGTATGAACCAATAATGCGCGAACCAATGATGCCACCACACATGCCCACTAACAACCAGGGAATGCGCGCACGTGACAAACGCCAAAGTTTATCATTACTATCTACGTCGTCGGTAATACCACTCATGCGCTGAATGTTCTCATCGGCCGTTTCACGAATCACGTCCACTACGTCGTCAATCGTAATGCGTCCCACCAAACGCCCCAATTGATCCACCACCGGTAATACCACCAGGTCATACTTTTGCATGAACTCTGCTACTTCTTCACTGGTGGTGCTTGTGCGCACGTAATGAATATCCGGGTCGTAAATTTCTTCGATGCGTGCGAGTGGGTGAGAGATGATTAGTTTTTTGAGGGATAACATCCCAATCAATCGGTCGTGGGTGTCGAGCACATACACCGCATACATCACATCCACCCCATCAGCCTGATTACGAATCGCGTCAATACATTGCGACACCGTTTCAAAGGCATAAACACTCACCAATTCCTTCGCCATGAGCGAGCCCGCTGTGCCTTCTTCGTAATTGATCAACTCAGCAATGTCGCTGGCCTGATCAATGTCCTCCATGTGCGAAAGCACCTCCTCTTGAATGTCCTCAGGAAGCTCTGCCAATACGTCGGCAGCGTCATCCGATTCCATGTTGTCGATTTGTTCGGCAATTTCTTTGGAACTGAAGGTCTCGAGTAATTTCTCGCGGGTATCATCGTCCAACTCCAAAAGCACCTTCGGCGCTGTTTCCTCATCGAGAATTTCGTATAAGTAGGCAGCATCGTCCGAATCGAGTTGGTCAATAATGGCGGCAATGTCGGGGGGATACAATTCTTCCAACCGGGCCTTCAACCCAATGCTGTCGTTAGCTTCTATGGCTTCCTTCAGCGAGTCTAAATAATCGGTTGTGAGCTCGAACTGCATGGCCGGAAAAATCCGCTGCAAAGGTAGGAAAAATGCCCTGCAAACAGGCAGCCTTCCTAGTATTATTTTGTCATCCTCCTCGTCCTCGTTTGAGCGCAGCGGAAATGCGGATGTGGTAGCGGTGCGTTTTTAACGCACACGGACCCTGCAGCGTTGCAAACGCTGGTTCAAGACGTCCTCGTTGCAAACGAGGACGATGGAGAGACCTCCTGTCAAAAAATAAAAGTTATAAATACATCACATATTTCTAAAAGTGATATATTTGTAACACATTATACTCCCATGAAGACAAACAAAAAAATCTCGAGTCTCGCTGCTTTAGCCGCGCTGGCGGCCTTAGCGCCAATAACCGGACACGATGGCTGGTTAAGTTTCCTCTCCTTTCTTAGTTTTTTGGCGTTTAGCAAGGTCACACGTGACGAGCGCTTCAAAGCCAACCGCGATCGCGCGGCACGCAATGGTTTTGTAGTGGCAGTGGTGGCACTTTCCTCATTAGTGCCTCTATTAGGGAACCACGCTTCTCATGGGGTCTTGCTAATGGCGGTTGAATTGGGAATAATTCTCAGTACCTTGGCCTTCGCTCTGTCCTATACGTGGTATGACAAAAAAGGCTACTGAACATATTCCTGTTTTACGCAACCGTATCAAATTATTAAGACAAGAACTTGGTTTCTCGCAAGAAGACTTGGCCCTACGCGTTGGGGTGCGCCGCGAAACCATCGTGCACCTCGAAAACAACCGGTACAATCCCTCCTTGCGCTTAGCACACGACATCGCGCAGGTATTTTCAGTGGCCATCGAAGAAGTGTTGTGGTATGAATAATTTCTGCAAATGGATTTATCAGCGCGCTTAAGGAGAAACGGCGGCCGTGCCAACGTCGATGCCATCGTCAATTGGATTGGCGACAATAAAGTCCACTTTGATGCTCTATTGTCCACACTAAAAAAGGGCGATGCTACCACCTTGCAACACGGGGTATGGCCCATGGCGTATGCGGCCATCGCGCATCCTGTATTTATCAAAAAACACTTAACGCAGTTGTTGAAGTGGTTAGACGAATCCCACCACCACGATGCGGTGTACCGCAACGTGCTTAAAATTTTTACGGAAGTGGACATTCCTGAAAAACACGCCGCCGCTTTGTTCGATGCTTGCATCGTGTTTGCAAAAGCCGAACACCGTCCCGTGGCCATTCGTGCCTATGCGCTCATGATTTTAATGAACCTGGTGAAGCGGTGGCCTGAACTCCAGCACGAACTGACACTTATTGCTACAGAACTGCTCAAATTACCACAACCTCCCGGCGTTACGGCTACTCTGAAAAAGTGTTTGAAGTCCAAATGACGAAACTTGCTGCGTCCTTTCCAACCATTATTAGAGCGTTTTTTATGGGCTGTGTTAACGAGGGGACTCCCTCCTTTGAATGGAGAATAAGGACTGCTTTTGCTTTTTTAAAATGCACGCACGACCAAATTTTATTCAAGATACGGAGGTGCTTTTGTTTATCAGTTCCAATGGGGAGTAAACTAGGACCAAAACCTCACAGCAAATGAGGAGATAGCGATTGAATGGTATTGAAAAATATGCCATGATGAAAGTTTTAAATTAATAGGCTTCTCTTTCCATATAAAATTTAAACAAGGTTAATTCCACATTAGATACGTGTTCAAAACATGCTCAATATCTATCTTTGAGAAGAACTATGGCAACCACCTTCCTCCAAGCCGAATGGCGCAAACTCATTATGGCCAACTACGCGGTTGAGCCGGCAGTGTTACAACCTTTTCTACCTGCCAATACAGAATTGGATGTATGGAACAATACGTGTTACGTGAGCTTGGTGGGGTTCTTGTTCACGAACACACGTCTCAAGGGGATTAAAGTGCCCTTTCATAGTGATTTTGAAGAAGTGAATCTCCGGTTTTATGTCCGCTTTAATGATAACGGAACGTGGAAGCGGGGCGTGGTGTTTATCAGTGAAGTCGTGCCCAAACCAGCTATCACGTTTGTAGCAAATACCATTTATGGGGAGAAATATGCCACCCTGCCCATGCGTCACCACTGGCAACAGACCAAGGAGTCGCTGACAGTAGAATACCAATGGAAGAAAACAAATTGGCAATCGCTTAAAATAGTCACAGCCCCAGAACCAATGCCCATTGCCGTTGGCAGCGAAGAAGAATTTATCACCGAACATTATTGGGGTTACACAAAGCGCAGAGATGGTCGCACTTCTGAATATGGCGTAGAACATCCCCGCTGGCTGGTGTACCCTATGCAGTCCTACCAAATTAACGCCGATTTTGCAGCGATGTACGGCGCATCCTTTGGCTTTCTTCATTCCCAACAACCTCAATCGGTTTTCCTAGCCGAAGGTTCTGATATTGTAGTGAAGGGTAAGCGGGTATTGTAGACTTCAACTACTAAAGTGGGGTAGAGGGTGGATGGTTCCCGCAACCGAAAGAAAAGGTTTAATGAAACAGCTCGTGACTTTCTCTGCGGGAGAGTGGAGAAACGCCATTCGCTCTCGCTCTCACTCTCGCTCTGAATTTGGGGTGGAGGGTAGAGGGTGTATCAACGTCATTAACCATTTACAATTTACCATTGACCATTTAGGCGTAAATGATGTCAACGCTTCAATTCTCCATTTTCAATTCTCAACTATCAATTTGCTTTTGCGCATGCAGCGAAGGGCCTGACCCCCGCACAAATGGGCGAGTTTGTTTTTCAGTAAAGCCCCATTTGATGTGGGGGGAACGCCCAACTAATAATTAAAAAAAGAATTTACTTTGAAGCGTACTCCCGCTCTCCAAATATCAAACTGCCTACGCGCACCATGGTACTGCCTTCTTCTATTGCCAACGCATAATCACCACTCATGCCGTAACTTAAAATGTCGAGTCCGTCGCGGCGTTGACACATTTCATTACTGAAGGCTTTTACGCTGGCAAATTCTTTGCGCACGATGGCTTGGTCATCGGTGTTTGACGCCATGGCCATGAAGCCGCGCACACGCACGCCAGTTAGGCTGTTCAACACATCGCTGCACAACAAGTGGCGGCACTCATCAAAGTCAAAACCAAACTTGGTTTCCTCTTGTGCAATGTGCAATTGCAACATCACGTCAATGATGCGGTTATTTTTAAGGGCTTGTTTGTTCACCTCTTGTAAAAGTTTCAAGCTATCGATGCCGTGAATCAGGTATACGAAGGGAGCAATGTACTTGACCTTGTTCGATTGCAGGTGACCTATAAAATGCCAACGGGTATCCTCGGGCATTAAGGGTTGTTTCTCGGTTAATTCTTGGACGTAATTCTCACCAAAATCACGTTGTCCGGCTGCATAGGCTTCTTGGAGTAGTGCCAAGGGCTTGGTCTTGGATACCGCCACCAACGTGACGTGTGGGGGTAAGGTAGATTTTAGTTCCAGTAATTGTTGCGTAACCGACATACTACACTTCTTCGTCGAAACTGTAAATAACCAAACCACTGCGCATCTTGGGTTCTACCCATGTGCTTTTCGGTGGCATGGTATTGTTGGTGTCGGCAATCCATTTTAAATGCTCCATGGTAACGGGGTACAAGCCAAAGGCGACTTCTGCTTTTCCATCGTCCACCGCTTTTTTCAATGCTTCTGCGCCCTTGATACCGGGCACAAAGGCAATGCGTTTATCGATTTTCAAATCGTGAATATCAAAAATAGGAGCGAGGATGTGTTCGGTTAATATCGACGCATCGAGACTGCCAACAGGATCATTGGAATTGTAAGTATCGGCATGGGCTTGCAAGGCATACCACTTACCAGCCACATACATACTGATTTCGTGTTTGCGCTGTGGCTTGTATATTACAGCATCGATGGGTTGCACATCAAACCCTTTTTTCAAACCACTAATAACATCGTCCACCGAACGGTTATTCATGTCGAGTACCAAACGGTTGTAATCAAATATTTTTAATTGTGTCTCGGAGAAGAAAACACCGAGAAAATAATTAAAGGCTTCGTGTCCCGAATAATCTTTTTTATTCTGACGGCGCACATTACCCAGTAAAGCACTCG
>CANGWA010000133.1 GCA_947457335.1 Sphingobacteriaceae bacterium | reverse complement strand
CGCTGAGCGATGACCTCATTGTGTATCCCAACCACGGTGCAGGCAGCGCTTGTGGTAAGAAAATGAGTAACGAAACCACCGATACCTTGGGTCATCAGAAAAAGGTGAATTATGCACTCAATCCAGCGTTGACCAAGGACCAATTTATTAAGGAAGTCCTCGACGGTTTAGTGGCTCCTCCCGGCTACTTCCCACAAAATGTCTTGATGAACATCAAGGGGTACGAAAGTTTTGATACCATACTCGAACGTGGCAAGCGTGCCTTGTCCCCAGCGGCTTTCGAGGCAGCTGCCAATGAAACCGACGCTGTTATTCTCGATACCCGTAAGGCCGAAAAATTTGGCGAGGGCTTTATTCCGAACAGCATCAACATTGGCATCGATGGTAGTTTCGCAACGTGGGTGGGCACACTCATTCCGGATGTCAAACAAAACCTGCTCATTGTGGCCGACAAGGGCAGGGAAGAAGAGATCATCACCCGTTTGGCACGCGTTGGGTACGACAATGCCCTCGGTTACCTCGAGGGGGGCTTCGACCAATGGAAACAGGCTGGTCGCGAATGTGATACCATTCACAGCCTCTCCGCCGTAGCGTTTGCGGCGCATGCCAACCAGCACCACGCCACCGTGCTCGATGTGCGCAAAGCCAGTGAATACAACAGCGAACATATCACTGAAGCAATCAACTTGCCTCTCGATTTTATCAATGCAGCCATGGCCTCGATTGATACCAACAAAACGTACTATGTGCATTGCGCAGCAGGCTACCGCAGCATGGTGTTCGTTAGCATCCTCAGGGCACGTGGTTTCAGAAACCTTATCAATATCAGTGGTGGTTACGCCGCTCTAAAGGCAACGGGAAAATTCAAACTTTCGGAGTACACCCCGCCAGTAACGTTGTTGTAACTGCTATATCATTTTTAAAAGCCGATGCGAAAGTGTCGGCTTTTTTGTGAATGCTTTTTTAAGTGGGGCTTTCCCCGGCGGCAGTGTCGATTCGAAATGAAGCCGCCGGGGTCAGGCCATCCGCTATAGCCTCTGCCATCCGCCCCAAGCAAGGTCATCGGCCGGCAAGGGCTCTCGCTCCATCACAGAGCCCTGCCAACCATGCCTTGCTAAGGGCGACTGGCAAAGGGCTGCCGCTACTGTCCTTAAGCCACACTTACACCGGCCTTGACTACAGACCTTTTCACCGCATTCCCACCAATTCTCATGAGTCAATCCATGTTTTAATTCAATTTCAATCCCTTTGCGGCAGTACATATGGTTGTCTTGGGGCGGACTTTGTGTTTTGGCCATTAAAATCCCTGCTTTTACAGGAAAATTCACTATATTTGCACCTCTTCAAAAAATGGTATCGCAGGTAAAAATATTCGCCGGACAAGCTACAGAAGTACTAGCCGGTTCAATTGCTACTTCCTTTGGGACTTCACTTGGAAAAGTGGAGCGCTACAAATTCAGTGATGGTGAGCTTCAGGCTTCTTATGAAGAGAGTCTGCGCGGACACAGTGTATTTGTTGTCCAAAGCACCATGCCTCCTGCCGATAACCTCATGGAATTACTGCTGTTAATTGATGCCGCAAAGCGCGCCAGCGCCCGCCACATCGTTGCTGTGATTCCCTATTACGGTTATGCCCGTCAAGACCGTAAAGACAAACCGCGTGTAGCCATCGGTGCTAAATTGGTAGCCGACATGCTGGCTGCGGCTGGAGCAACAAGAGTCATGACCATGGATTTGCACGCCGACCAAATTCAAGGGTTCTTCAATGTGCCAGTCGATCACCTTTACGCATCCACTATTTTCCTGCCATACATCAAGTCCCTTAACCTCGAAAACCTTACCATTGCTGCCCCCGATATGGGTGGTAGTAAGCGGGCCAACGGGTATGCCAAACATTTGAAGGCTGAAATGGTGATTTGCTATAAGCAACGCGCGAAAGCCAATGTGGTTGAAAAAATGACAGCCATTGGCGATATCGAAGGCCGTAACATCATTTTGGTGGACGATTTAGTGGATACTGGCGGTACCCTGTGCAAAGCAGCAGAGATGATGATGGATCGCGGCGCCTTGAGCGTGCGCGCTATCTGTACACATCCTGTGCTGTCTGGCAAGGCTTACGAAAATATTAATAATTCAAAATTAGAAGAACTGATTGTGACCGATACCATTCCTTTAACGCAAAAAAGCGATAAAATAAAGGTGTTGAGTGTGGCCGACTTGTTCGCGAAAGTGATCAATAGCGTACACAACTACGAGTCCATCAGCGGCAATTTTATCATGTAACCCCGTACAGGATTTAACCAATAAACCGATTGCCACGGGGAGGCAGTCTAAAAAAAAGAAAAAATGAAAACAGTATCATTGAGCGGTTCGCCCCGTGCGAACGTAGGGAAAACAGATGCTGCGGCTCTCAGATCACAAGGATTGGTGCCGTGCGTAATCTATGGAACAGGTGAACAAATTCACTTCAGTGCCGACGCCCGTCACTTCCAAGACATCATCTACACACCAGAAACCAACCTGGTTGAAGTAGAAGTAAACGGTAAAAAATACCGTACCGTATTGCAAGAAGCACAATTCCACCGCATTACTGACCGTTTGATTCACGCTGACTTTTTGCAAGTAACCGACGACAAACCGGTAACTGTAAAATTACCAGTGCGTATCGTAGGTGGCCAAGCTGAAGGTGTTAAAGCGGGTGGTAAATTGAACGTTAAATTGCGTAAGTTGAAAGTGCGTGGTTTAATCAGCAAGTTGCCAGAAGCAATCGAGTTAAACACTGAAAGTTTAATCATCGGTAAGTCCATCTCTGTTGGTGATATCAATATTGACGGTATCGCTATCCAACACCCACGCAACATCTCTGTGGTGAGCGTAGACATGACCCGTGCGGCTGCACAGAATGAAGCAGACGCAGCAGCAGCAGCAGCTCCTGCTAAAGGTGCTGCTAAGAAATAATCCATTCCTACTTGAGAAAAAGCTGTCTGAAAAGACAGCTTTTTTTTATGCCCTATAACCAACGAAGGTGTTGGTAAATGGTCTCATTCATCAGCCAATAGGCAAGTGATAGCAAAAGCCAAAACAAAGTAATACAGCACAGCGTTGCTGTAATAAAAACAAATAGAAGGGAATTAGAATTTGCTACGTAAACGTGCCGATTTACGCTTTTGTTTAAACACATAACCTAGCGTGAACTCTACCGTGAAATAGGAGTCCATACGGTTATTGCCACGTTGCGCCGGCGTAGCGTCTGCCGCTGGTGATGTTGCACCCGGTATTAACCCTTTATTAGGGTCGGCCATAAACGACGACAAAGGACCGTACGCAGCGTCCAATGCTTTTGGATCGTAATAACGACCACTCACATCGTCAATGTAATCGGTGAAAATTTTACGGTAGTTGAACTCCGCACCAAACGTCCACACCTTGTTATAAACCAAACGGTAAAAGCCCCCAATGGGAATGCACCAGCTCACACGGCTGTATTGTTTTGGTCCACCCGGTAAGCCTTGACCCTCTGTATGTAAACGGTACAGTTGAATCCAGTTGTTTTCTGGGGTACGCCCCTGTGTTCTGAAATAGAAAGCCCCAATGCCCACAAAACCATACAATTCGTTGGTGATGCGACGAAACTTACCATAGTTACGTTTGATGCCGTATTTATTAGCACCACGCTTGCGGCTGGCAATACCAGCTTCAAGGCGACCAGTGAATTCAAACACGTTGGACTTAAAATTGAGGTTGCGGTTGTTGCGGACAGGTTCCTTCGTTTCGGCATCATCGCCACGAAGACACAAATGCGCCATTTTTACACTCACATTCACAGTGCGCGCTAATTTTAAACGACCACCTATGCTCTCAGAAGAACGGGTCATCAAAATATCAAGATCGGCAGGCCCAAGTAACGTCCCCGCTACGTCACGACCACCTAAATCCCCAATAAAAAAGGAGCTACCTATGGATCCGTAAATCTCCCAACGGTACTTCTTCCATTCATTTGGTCTTAGAAAACCCTGAGACCATCCTGCTTGGGTAATCAGTATGGCTGCTACTATGAGTTTTGATGTAAATTTCATAAGGGCCTTTGGCCTAATATCCTGCTAAAATAGGGAAAAGTACGCAATTCTAGGTAGTTAAGTGGGAATTTAATTAACAAATGGGTCTGAATAGATGACTGGGGCGTTGATCTAAGGGGTTTCGAGCATCTGTATAGGGAAATTGATAAGGTACACCTTGTCACTGGCCCTGGTCATGGCCGTGTACAACCAACGGATAAATTCAGGCCCCATCATCTCCTCTGTTACATACCCTAGGTCAATAAACACTGCGGGCCATTGGCCCCCTTGCGACTTGTGGCAAGTAATGGCATAACTGAATTTAACTTGCAAGGCATTGTAGTGTTCACTGTTGCGGATATAAGCTTGTCGTTTGGACTTAATCGGCTCATCCTGAACATCTTCCATTACCTTGTGGTAAAATTGCCGCAGGTCCTCTTGACCCATTGCCGGCTGATCCTTGTGCAACAAGTCAATCAATATTTTCACTTCTTGTTCGGGTAGATTTTCATAATCGACAAACTTGAGAACGACATCACAAAACTTGAGGCCGTATTGCTCTTCCCGCTTGCGAATGGCTTTTATTTCAGCAATGTCCCCATTGGCAATAAATGCGGCTTCACCATTGTTCTCCGGTAGCCAGAAGTAATTGTTTTTAACCACCATCAGCCGATCTCCTGTGTTTATCTCTTCTTCAAATAACAGAATCCTGTTTCTAAAGTTCTGATTGAATAAATTGGCACGTTTATTCGAGCGGGTAACAATAATAACCTGGTCTTCACCATAGTTGGAAAGGGCATTCTGAAGGGTGTCTAATAATTCTTCTCCTCCAACAGAAATAACATCCTTCCCTGTTTCTAATTTCGGAAAGCCGCCTGCTCCTGCAGCCAATTGTACCCTTAGGTTGGTGGCGTTAAAAAGAATCAGACTTTCGTTTTTTTGACGTGCCACTTGCTTTAGTTCCGTTAGGCGGATGTTTAAATGGAAAGCCGTTCTTAACCAAGTGGGGTCTAGAGCGGGACTCTCCGTTTCACCTACTGGTGGTAATTGAGCGGTATCTCCTGAAAGCAATAATTTGCAGTTGACACCACTGTATACATATTCAAACAAATGCTCTAAAATGCTGCCATAACCGCCTTCACTGCTTGAAGCCGCAATCATGGAGGCTTCATCAACAATAAACAAGGTGTTACGATGGAGGTTGTCTGCCGGTGCAAAAAAGACTTCACCATTGGGTCCTGTCGTCTTTCTGAAAATTTTGCGGTGAATGGTGGACGCGGGTTGCTGTGCATACCCCGATAATACCTTGGCGGCTCTTCCAGTTGGTGCTAATAAAACACTTCGGAACCGCACCGACGGCAATGCCTTGGTAAGGGCTGAAATGAGGTTGGTTTTACCCGTTCCTGCGTAGCCTTTTAAGATGAACACGGCACGCTCATCATCCTCAAGAATAAAGGAAGCCACTAGTTTTAAAGCCTCCTCTTGGTCGGCATTCGGCGTAAAAGGAAGGAATTTCCTAATGTTATGAATAAATTCAGAATGTTGAAAGAATGCCACAGCGCTAAAATAGCGGCAAATCAGCGATTCATTCGGTCTTTTTTTAAGCAATTCCAAACGAAGCGGGTAATATCGTTGGGGAATACTGCGCTTGTCGTTAGAATATCTTAGTTTTGCGCCATGACTCCCTATTCGGTTGTACATAGTGATGGTAACAACAATTGGTCCGGTAGCAAACACCACCTGTCACTACTCATTGCACCCAGGTCGCTGCAATTGATGGTCAGCGATTCCGAAAATGCGGTGGTATTTTTGGCCGAGTTTCATTTCCCTTCGGCGCAAGGTGAAGCGCTCGTCACTCAAATCGCCACAATTCTCAATCAATATAAAGTCACCGCTAGCATCTTTCAGAAAGTATATGTCTCCTTTTTAAATAAGGATTTTACATTGGTACCCGAAAGTTTTTACGACGCTACTCGTGTTGCATCGCTGGTTACCTTTGCCACTGGTAGTGAAGGCACAGTGATGGGAGGTAAGTTGCCAGGATTACATTTTTGTTATGGTGTAGAGGCAGACCTGCTCAATTGGTGTGAAAAGGAGTTTCCGCAAGCTTTGTTCCTGCATGCTGGCATGGTTACACTGTCGATGTTACTGTCAGATGAAAGCTTGCACACCACCTCCATGTTTTTGGTTATTAATAATGGTTGGATGGAATTGGCTGTCGCAAAACAGGGACAAGTAATTTTCTACAATGTCTTTTACTTTGAAGTGGCTGAGGATATTTTATATTACGTGCTCTTTGCAATGGAACAATTAGCAATTAACCCACTCGAGGCACAATTACACATTTCATCACAATTGGAGGTGACCAATTCATTGATGAGTGATTTGAATAAGTACATCCGCACCGTAAGCTACCTTAAGCGGGATAAAGAGTTGAAATTAAAAGCGGGGCTGCAGTTCCCAGAGCATTTTTTCTATAATCTTTTACATCAGTCCATATGCGCATCATAGGCGGAACCTGCAAGGGCAGGCCCTTGCACCCTCCAAAGGGATTACCCGTGAGACCAACCACCGATTTTGCCAAGGAAGCGTTATTCAATATTCTAAACAATCAATTGGATTTTGAAGGCATAAAGGTCCTTGATCTTTTTGCAGGTACCGGTAACATGTCCCTTGAGTTCGCCTCTCGCGGAGCCCAAGTCACGGCAGTGGACGCCAATGGAAAGTGCTGCTCCTGGATGAAAAATGCGGCTACACAGTTGCAGTTGCCCGTGCAGGTGCATAAAGGGGATGTCTTTGTTTTTTTGAACCATTCTCCACAAGCCTACGATTTGATTTTTGCTGACCCACCTTACGATTTGCCTCAATTGTTGCAATTGCCCGAAATTATCTTTAGCAAGGGGTGGTTGTCACCAGAAGGCTTACTCATCCTAGAGCATGGAAAGCAAACGCCTACAGGGGGACTTCCTCATTT
>CANGWA010000132.1 GCA_947457335.1 Sphingobacteriaceae bacterium | reverse complement strand
TCCTGTCCCTTAAAAATCTCATCACTATTTCCTGTCGACACCTTGCTGCGCTTACTACTGAGTTTGGCAACGAAAAAGGCGAGATTAGGATGTAGTCGGCTAAACAACCATTGGCAGGTTTTACTTGCGAAAAGACGTCTTAAGAGCTTATACCCACGGTCACCGGGACCGAGTGCATCGCCATGACCAATGAAAAATTTTCTACCGTTGAACTCTCGGTGAACAGGATCATGATGCACTTGAACATTCAGTTCCTCAGTAAAATAATCCTTCATCCATAAATCATGGTTGCCGGTAAAAAAATGCACGGGTATACCTGAATCGGTTATCTCAGCAATTTTACCGAGTAAGCGCACTTGACCTTTTGGAACCGTGTACTTGTACTCGTACCAGAAATCAAAAATATCGCCAACAAGAAAAATTTCCGCAGCATCGTGTCGTACCGACTCTAGCCACTCCACCACCTTCAGCTCGCGCTGTAAACTGAGCGCATGGGTTGGGACTCCTAAATGGAAATCAGATGCAAAGTATATTTTCTTTCCCTGTTTCAATTAAAAAATGGATTCACGGATTAACCGACTTGGTGCTAATTTATGAATATTCATTGTAAAGCGGATTCGCTCAGCCCATGAAATGCCATTGGCCTTAAGGTTGTCGGAGATAATTTTGGAATAGAAGAGTGGGAAGTACAATTCCAGCATCTCTTTGGAAAAGGACACATTCACGCCACCATCATAATACACATTACTGCTGCCATCCTTGTTACCCTTCATCACCGCATCGGCATACAATCGAAACATTTTCCATGCCGGCGATTTTACCCCAATAGCTGCCATCCACTGAGTACTGTTGGTTTGAGGGGCATAAATTTTCAAGGTACCGTCCCCTTCCATGAACTGCGAGAACGCTGGCCCCGCTGGCAAATTACGCCCCATGTGGTTCATTACAAACAAATAATCGTCTGCTCCAGAATAACCACTGCCACGGAAAGCATAATAACGGCGTTCATTGTCCGATCCCGAAACAAAGGTGCCCACAAATGCTTTCAGCCGCATGGTGTTTTTGGCATTCAGATTAAAAACCTGATTAAAGGAGGCTTGTATGCGGGTCATACCCGCTGATTGTTGAGCTTGGAACTGCAGTTGCCAATTATTCAAAACGTGTTTATGTTTAATCTCATAAACTAAAACTGTGACCATACTGTTACATTGTTGCACGGTTTGCACACCGTTAATTGATTTCAAACTATCGGTTAAAAGTTGATTAGCAGATACAGCCAATTGGTGAGAAAAAGGACTATTAGGCTTCCGTTTTCTAAAATCGATAACCACAAACGGGGTGAATCGGGTGTACTGACCAATAGTTGTTTTGCCATCTTGTACCAGCCATTCGTTATAGGCATATCGGCGCGCTTTAACACCAAGTGTAATTTGTTTAAGAAAGTGGTCGAAATAACGGGCGTAAGTTACCTCTGCCCCACCAGCAAGCTGATGATTTCGCAAACCAAACATTGGTGCTACATAAAACTCCAGCCGTTTACTTACTAAGCCATAATTATGCAGGACCATGCCTGGAAGAAAACCATTGTAATAATTTCCGGCCACTACTGGCAACCAATAAAGGCGGCGTTTAGAGGGATGTTCCATCGCTGTGCCAAATTTCAATTGAAAGGACCGTTGGCGTTTAAACCAAGTTGAGGTGTAGGACGTATTGTTATTCTTAAACCGATCGGGTACTGAAAACATGTTATCAATAACCACTTTATCAGCTAACGGTGCGTTCAGTACAATTTTCTTCCTACCCTTAAAACCCTGTATTACCTGATGTGCAACTAGCGTTTCATTCTTCACTGCTTCTAAAATAAATGGAGAGAGAATACGGCTGACGTTTCTAATGCGAACAACATAAGCTGAATCACCAGTGCGGCGCGGCTTGCCAACGCGGTAATCAGGAAGCGCTTTTCCTTGAAGGTAGTATTTGTTGAACCAGTTCAAGTCCATTTGCAAGGTGACTGACAATGAATTTATTAAGTCCTCACGGGTAGGGTGTTTAAACGACCATTGCTTGTAGTAAACATGCATAGCGCTATCAAATTGTTGCGGACCAACGATGTTACGCAAATAATCCATGATCACAGGGGATTTGCTGTAAACAATTGCACCGTAATTAAAGTCCGTAAAATCAGGAGAAAGTGTTTGGAGCGATTGATCCTCACGAGGACGGGCACTCATCATGTAAAGCAAGTCCTTTTCTTTCCAAACTGGAAACTCATTTAATCCCATTATTTTGAAAGAAGCATCCTTTCCTACAAAATTCGCCAGTGTTAATTTGGGATAGCGCGAACGCACGTACTGCATTTCATAAAACGAGTTGAGGCCTTCGTCCATAAACGCATCGTCGCGTTCGTTGTTACCCAAGATACCGTAAAACCAATTGTGTCCCACTTCATGAGCAATAACAACATCTAGATCATACAAACTACTTGGCGTATTGATCACTGTTACATTGGGATACTCCATCCCTCCTCCTGCCATAATTTCACCATCTACAGCCGAAGCGTGTTGGTAGGGGTATTCGCCAACTTGCGCAGAATAAAACAACACTGCATCCTTTACAAAACGAGCACCTTCTTTCCAAAAGCGTTTGCTAGTTTCTGTAAAGTAAGCATAGGCGTGTACTGTCCTACCACTCGCAGGCAGCGTGAATGATTCCATACGGACCATGAAGCGCTTATCGGCAAACCAAGCAAAATCATGCACCTTGCTTTGTTTGAGTTTAACCGTTTTGTATACCGTTGCACTCTTGGGAAATCCAGAAGAGTCTGTGACTTTAAAATCCAGGTCCAATCGCAAGCGTTCTTGCATGAATGCATCGTCCTCTGGTGAATCATAACGATCGCCCGTCGCAGCCACAATGTAATTGGCAGGCAGGGTAATCCGCACATCGAAATTACCGAACTCACTGTAAAATTCGCCTTGGTTGAGGTAGGGCATGACGTGCCAACCTGATTTATCGAATACCGCAGGCTTGGGGTACCATTGTGTAATAAAATAAGCTTGTGAGGTGTGCCCCAATCGCGAAAACTCGGCGGAAGGAATCTTCACGCGAAAAGGAGTCTTGATAATAACCGAATCGCCTGGATGCAATGGTTGGTTCAAATATACTACAGCAGCATCGACTGTATCCTTCAAATAGTGCCATTTAAGCGATTGGCCGTTAATCGTAAAATTCAGACTATCGATGCCCCCTCTTTGATCCAATTTGGAATAATGCAATCCGGTCTTCTCATTTAATAGCAACTGTTTGTCGAGATGTGAATGAGGTTGATAGGCATTGGGCCAAAGATGGAAATAAAGAAATTCAAGAGTGGTGCTTGAATTGTTCACATAAGTCAGTTGCTCATTAGCCGACAGCGTGTGAAGACTGTCGTTTAACCTGACTTCAATAATATAACTGACCTGCTGTTGAAAGTAAGACTGGGCAGATGAAGGAAGAAGGTGAATAAAAAACGCCACGATGAACACGTGGCGTTTAAGTAGAAGATTGGGCATGGATTATTTCAAAATTTCAGCAAGTTTCTTATCCAGTTCATCACCGCGTAAATTCTTCGCAATGATTTTACCTTCCTTGTCGAGTAATACTGTGTAGGGAATGCCTTGTATAGCGTAGAGACTAACCACCGAACTACTCCACTGCTGAAGGTCGCTTACTTGTGGCCAAGTAATGCCATCGGTTTTAATTGCTTCTACCCAATTGGCCTTTTCTTTATCAAGCGATACACCGAAAATCTCAAACCCTTTGCCTTTGTATTTGGCATAAGCTTTTACCACGTTTGGCATTTCTTTACGGCATGGACCACACCACGACGCCCAAAAATCAATTAACACCACCTTCCCTCTGAAGGCGCTGAGTTTGATTAACTTTCCATCGGTATCAGCCAATTCGATTTCAGGAGCCACTTGTCCTACCGATAAAGCCAATGTACGTCCCACAAAATCATGAAAGTTTTTTACGTTTTTATCGTTAGGAAACTTTTTTATCAACCCTTGATCTAATGTGCGGTAAACTTCCCCATACAAATCTGGCTCAAGCGATTGTACCGCAATTAAAGAAGCATACATGCTTGCGTTTTTAGTTATCATGGCTGCCACCTCGTCGTTAACGGGTCGCATAATAGCGTTATAAGGCGCTTCAAAAGTAGCACTTATCGAATCCAACTTTTCTGGATTATTTCGGAAGGGCTCCATCAACGTTTGCGCGATTTGATTCAGTGAATCTACTCGTTTGTCGCGTTTCCTTGATACATCCGTAAACTGCATGAATAAACTGGTTTCATCCGACCCTTCCACTTTATAGGTATTGCCAAGATCTTTAATATCGCCAGTAACAGTTACCCTTTGAGCAGAATCGAGCACGAGCATGGCAAAGTTTTCTTCAGAAACCTTGATGCGGTAGAAGCCAATTTTAGGAACGTAGTTTTTAAACACGAAGTTGCCCTCGCTATCTATCACAGCGCTATCTACTGCCACAGGTTGTTGCGAAAGTTTCTCCAGAATTAAGCGTTCTCCATTGCCGTTCTTGAATTGTCCCTTTAATTCAAATCCACCCTGGTCGGTGTCGCTGCATGATGCTAGCCCAAATGCGGCTGCAGTAATTGTTAGGAGGGTAAAATGCCTCATGATGGTTTATGTATTGCTTATATTGATTCTAACGTTTGTTTAACTAATTGATTGAGCAGTTTTGGATCGGCCTTGCCCTTACTGCGTTTCATGACTTCACCGACGAAGAGTCCCATCAAGCCAACTTTCCCTCCTTTGTATTCTTCAACTTTAGATGGCATGGCTGCAAGCACCTCATCAATCATGGCTTGCAGTGCCCCCGAATCGCTGTTCTGAATCAAATCCAACTTCGTTGCAAGCGCTTCCGCTTTCTCAGTTGGATGTTCAACCAGAGTAGGGAAAAGCAATTGAGAGGCTGCTGAATTGCTTATCTTATTCGCATCAATCAAGGCGATAATATCGGCTATTGTAGCAGGTTTGATTGGTAATGCAGAAAACGGCAGCGCCCTTTCATTTAACCAACTGCGCACTGGTCCCATGATCCAATTGGCTGCTGATTTAAAGTTAGTAGTGTGTTTTATGAGTTCGTTAAAGTAAACCGATATTTCTTTGGACTCAATAATCTGCGCCGCATCGTATTCACTTAATTGATATTCCTTTGTATAAATCCTGTGCAATTCATCTGGCAGCGGCGGCAGTTGTTGCTTCACCGCATCAATATAGTGTTGGGTAATGAAAACAGGTTGCAAATCGGGCTCAGGGAAGTAGCGGTAATCGTTAGCGCTTTCCTTACTGCGCAACGAGAAGGTTGCATCCTTCACTGCATCGAAACTTCTTGTTTCAACAGCTACAATCCCGCCCGACTCAATTAAATCAATCTGACGTTTGATTTCAAAATCAATGGCACGTTGAACGTTTCTGAAGGAGTTCATGTTTTTCACCTCAACTTTTCGACCAAAAGCTTCTGCACCCCTTTTACGAACAGAGATGTTGGCATCGCACCGCAAGGATCCTTCTTCCATGTTCCCATCACAAATATCCAGATAGCGCACCAATTTTCTCACTTCTGTTAAATACGCATAAGCTTCCTCCCCTGTTCGAATATCGGGTTCTGATACAATTTCTAAAAGTGGGGTGCCAGCACGATTCAAATCCACAAGTGTTTCAAAGGGATCGATGTCGTGCATACTCTTGCCGGCATCTTCTTCCATGTGAATCCGTGTTAAATTCACACGCTTCTCCACTCCATCCTTCAAACGGGCAGTGATGTATCCGCCTGTACAAATTGGTGTTTTGTCCTGAGTAATCTGATAGCCTTTTGGCAAATCAGCATAGAAATAGTTTTTCCTAGCAAATTGATTCTCCTCACGTATGTTGGCATTGACAGCAATTCCAAGACGCACAGCAAATTCGATGGCACGGGTGTTCACCACTGGCAAAGTGCCGGGGTGCCCCAACGTTACCACATTGGTATGAGAATTGGGCATGCCACCATACTGCGCAATATCACTGCTGTACATTTTGGTACGTGTCAGCAATTGAATGTGACATTCCAATCCGATAACCGCTTCGTACTGATCGTAAATACTCATTTGGACAAACCACAAAGATAGCTTTTTTAGCCCAACATTTAGACTCAATCGCTGCTAAATGGACAGAACGGACAGGATTATCTTTTTTTAAGTTTTGTCCCCCCACTTCTTCTCACGAAGATCGAAAAAGAAACGACCATGCGACCGCTTAAATATCGCGTGTTTCTTCCTCCTCCATATCCACCAAGGGGTGTGCGGTAATTTCTTGCTGCAAGGTTTTACTGTGAATAGACAGCAAAATAGCTGGTAATAGAATCAGGTTGGTAAACATACTCATTAAGAGCGTGAGGGACACCAATATGCCCAGTGCAACCGTTCCTCCAAAGCTGGATGCTGCAAAAATGGAGAATCCACAGAATAGGATGACCGATGTATAAATCATGCTACGCCCTGTATCATGAATTGCTTCGGAAATAGCGCGCGAAGCCGTCCTACCCCGCTTCATCAATTCCTGTCGGTAACGGGTAAGGAAGTATATTGTGCCATCGGAAGAAATACCAAATGCAATACTAAAAATCAAGATCGTGGAAGGCTTGAAACGAATGTCCAAAAAGCCCATCACACCAGCGGTGATGACTAACGGAATTAAACAAGGCAATTTGGAAAGCACAATGATGCGAACTGATCGGAATAAGGCAATGCCAACTAAAGCGATAAGCACAATTTCAATGACAAGACTTTCTATTAAGTTGGACAATAAATAATCGTTGCTTTTCAAAAACACAAGGCTGTGGCCCGTTGTATTCACATCGTATTCGGCTGGATCAAAAATAGAATCAATGCGCGGCCTTAATCCAGCCATTAATACCTTCATCCGTTTGGACCCAATATCTGCTGCTTGGTAACTTACACGGGTAACCTGTCGAGCCGTGTCAATAAACGACTTCAAACGTTCATTGGAACCCGACTTTGGGGAGACAAATTCTTGTAACTTCTTCAAATCATCTACCGCTGGCATGCGATAGTATTTTGGATCGCCATCGCGATAGGCTTGATAGCCGAATTTTATAGCCTCTACCAATGAGAGTGGTTTAGAAAATTCCGGGTACTCCGCCATTAATCCTTGCAAACGCTTGATCTTGTAAAGGGTTTTGGCATTGTCGGCAAATACCCCATTT
>CANGWA010000131.1 GCA_947457335.1 Sphingobacteriaceae bacterium | reverse complement strand
GTAATGTCAAAGCCGAGTAGTACTAATTGTCCGTAAGCTTTCTTGTAAACAAACTTCTATCTCCGGATAGATTGTGCTCTTGTGACTTTTCTTAAGTATGTTCTTTTTATGGCGTCTATAGCGGCGGGGATCACCTCTTCCCATTCCGAACAGAGAAGTTAAGCCCGCCTGCGCAGATGGTACTTGGCCTAAAGCCCGGGAGAGTATGTCGATGCCAATTTTAAATAAAAGCCTCACTTATGTGAGGCTTTTTTTTTGATACTATCTTGCTAGGTAAGCCCTATTAACCCTTTATATTTCAGTATTCTAAATACTTTGTTTGTCTTATTGAAGGCCTGCCTAAGTGCTGAATTCAAACCTTGCGTAATCCATGGTCATCTAGTAATGTATACAAGCAAGAACCACTAGGTTTATGAATGTGTGAATAGAACCTAAATTATCATTTGATTGGCTGCGTAGCAGTAAGTTTCGTAACAATCTCAGTATGTAATTGTATTTTTCAGATGATGGTTTAATAGGACTTCAATTCTCATAAACGAAATATATTTAATACATAGCTTCTAATTCAGCGTCTTTGTTTTAAGATTTTTATTCTTAAAACCCCAATATTAGCTACCTCAAGAATTTTTATAAACAGTGTGTTTCGTGATGGCATTTCAATTCTTTGTTTATACAATTGCCGCATTGCTGGATACGACATTTAACGATTTAGTAATAAGAGGGAATAGATAAAAGGATTTTTTAGAGCTAGTATGGACCGAGCATTAGGTTATTCATAGGATTGAATGATGAATGAATTTCTAGTTTAAGGGTGCTCCATGGATTGGTGCGGCAGTCTTAATTGAATGGGAGTTAGTAGGACTTATGCGGCATTGCTGGCATTGTCAAAGCATACAGTAACCCTTCTGGTATTAGGCTTGTTGGTGAGGAAGCAAAAGATCACTAAAGAATAGCGGGTGAATCGGCTAAATTAAAGCAGGAAATCTTTTCCCAATGAATCTCATATTTCGGCTCAGGATTGATCATTAAGAAAGTAATTACGAGTTTATGCCTAGTTCAGCCAATTTGCTAACCATTCGAATGGATTCTTGGTGCTTTTTGTCAGAGAACTTATAATTCTCTGCTTTTTAGAGTTTTTTGTAAACTTGTTAGAGTATGTAGTCACTACTCTTTAGGCGAAAAAAGGCTACTCCATTTAATAACATGTTTATTGAGCAGAGTGTGAATGTATTGGTATCCGTTATCGCTTAATTTGTATGGTTTTCAAGAGTCTATTGATCCTTTGAACGTATAACCCGTAAAATAAAAAAGCCGCCCTTTTAGAGCGGCTTTTTTTATTGGGGGGTACTATTACTCCTTAATCAGACGAATTGTTTTCACAACACCATCGTTAGATACCTTGATAAAGTATACGCCATTACTAAATGTTGTAAGATCAATATTAGTCATGTTATCATTGGTAGTTATATTAAATACAATGCTTCCAACGGCATTCATTACAACAACTGATTTTGGCCCTTCTTTAGCGAAATCAATCGTAAATATACCACTAGATGGATTTGGATAAATATTCAAACCGGCGAACACATCATTTTCCAGAATCGAGGTGCATTTTGAAACAAACAATGTGTAAGAAATGTTGCTGTTACAGTTGTTGGCATCAACACCAGTGATAACGTAGTTAGAAGTTACTTTTGGTGACAATGCAACTTGACTACCAGTAAGATTGCCTGGAATCCAGCTGTAGGTTGTTGCGCCATTAGCAGTAAGAGTTATTGTTTCACCTGCACAAATGGTTTGTTGAGCAGGAGAAATACTAAGTGTTGGCTTAGGATTTACTTGGTATGAAACGTTAAATGTGTTTTCACAACCAAGACTATCAGTGCCAGATAGGGTGTAAACAGTTGTAACGGATGGTGTTGTGTAGATTTCATTTTGGATTAACGAGCCATTCCAAGTAAACGTTTGAGCACCTAATGCTGAAAGGGTTCCCGATTGCCCAGCACAAAGAGCTGTTGGTGTTTTAACGACTGTAAATGTAGGCAGTGGGTTTGTTTTAACAACAAATACAGCCTTACCGATACAGCCATTAACTGGGTCTGTACCATTAACTGTGTATGAAGTAGTGACAGACGGTGAAACTTGTGTGCTAGGTGAAGTAGGACCATTTACCCAAGTGTAACTTGCAGCACCAGAAGCTACTCCTACAACAGTTGAATTAGCACAAACTGTTACAGAAGCTGGAGATACGTTAATAGCAGGCAGTGAATTTGTAATTACAGGTACAATTGCAGAGCCGGTACAGCCATATTGGTTAGTGCCTGATACCGAGTAAGCAGTGTTTGCTGTTGGTGTAACAACAACAGTACTGCCATTTGAGCTATTGCTCCAAGTGTAGGTGCTTGCTCCATTAGCTGAGAAATTGGCAGCAGAACCAAGACAAACTGTTGTAAATGTTGGAGTTATGGTGAGCACTGGAATAGGGTTAACTGCAAAAGTTAATGTGCCGACGCAACCTAAAGAACTGGTGCCTGCAAGGGTATAGGTGGTTGGCGAGGTTGGTGTTAATGCAGCAGTCCCACCTGTTGTTGAATTGCTCCAGCTATAAGTAATGGCACCATTTGCAGTTAGATTTAAAGGTGTTTGCACGCAGCTTGTCGGTGTTGCTGGTGAGGTGCCAATAATTGGAAGTGGATAAACAACAACAGTGAAGGTGTTTACTCCATTACAAGCAACCGTGCCTGTAGATGCAACGGTATATACTGTTGTTACAGTTGGATTTACAACTAATGATGCAGATTGGGATGTTGGTGAAACCCATGTATAAGTATTGGCACCTGAAAGTTGAATTGTAGAACTTCCTCCAAAGCAATATGCAGAAGGAGTAATAGCAGCAGAAACTGAAGGGGTAGGTAATAATCCAACGGAAACAAGCCCGGCTAAAGGACCTGAAGCAACACAGCCATTGGATCCAGTACCTGAAATAGAGTATACGCTGTTTGCAATAGGATTTACTGTTGCACTAGAGCCAGTTGCGGTGAATGAATTTGGACCCGCGTAAGTATAAGAAACTGCGCCAAGCGGAGTTAAAACATATGGGAATCCAGGGCAAACTGAGCCAGTTGCGGCTGTAATTGATGGAGGAGCGAGTACAATGAAGCAATAGTCTTCTGTTTCACCCCAAGTGTATGTTCCAGTTGGACCAGGCACTGTGCCTTCAACAGCAACGATTCGAATTCTAGTTAATCCAGGTAGTGCGGTGCTTGGGACTGCAATAGTAAAGTTGTTTACACCTTGTGTAGCGCTACCAAAAGTAGCTACTAACTCACCAGTACCAGAAAAGCTACCGTCCTGATTCCAATCAGCATAAACATTCATGCCTACACCATACCAGCCGCCACAGGTGCCCAAAGTAACTGTAGAAACAACAGATGAACCAATACAAGCCACCATTGGGTTCACAAAGCCTGCGTAGTTAGAGTACATATTTAGCAAGGAGCCAGGGCCAGGACCAGTTGAGCTGCATGAACTTACGTTTACCATTGTTCCAATCGATACACCTAGAATTTCTTCATCACCAGTGGATGTAGCGTTAGATGCTCCATAGGTTGTGCAGACGCAAGGTCCAGGATTTACAACACTGTATGAAACAACAGAAGTGGTAGACGTTTGTGTGCTAAGAGAACAAGTGGTGATCATTCTATAAAAGGTTGTAGTTGGAGTGGAAATAGATAAGCTAGTGAGTGTTCCAGTTGAAATGTTATTCCAAGGGCCAGAAGAAGAGGAAGAGGACTGCCATTGGTAGCTAATACCGAGAGCGGAGGTTGCCCCTGAGCTTGTAATGGCTGCAGCAATGCTAGGACAGCCTGATGGCGTATTAACAGCTACAGTTGGTGTAGCAGGAGTTCCAGAACAAAGGTTAGGATAAGACGTCCAAGACACGTTATCAATGAAAATATTGTTACCATAAGCAGAGGTAGCCCTTAAAATAAGATAGACGTTTGTAGAAGTAACAGAATTCGGAATGGTAAAGGTGTATTGATACCAGCCATTTGAACCAACTGTTGGGGAGAGTCCGATGGCTCTGTTCACAGTACCCAATAACACAGCACCCGTCATTGAGGCTGAAGTATTGTAGTAAACGTCAATTTTATCTGCTGTTGTATTATAACCATTGTCACGGTACATCCAAAAACTGATTGGAGCACCACCAGCTGGGTTGTTTTGAAGGGAATATGGAGGGGTGATCAAGGCCCTTACTCCGCCTGATGCAGAAAAGGAATTGAACATGGCTTCACCTGCACCTGATTGCGGGGCTTGGGTGGGAAAAGTACCAGCAGTGACTCTGGACCAAGTGTTAGATCCTGAGACTAAAAGATCGGTCCATCCAGTTGGTACAAATGTTGTACCATCAAAGCCTTCTGTTAGTACTACTTGCGCTTTTGAGGTAAACAGCAAGCATATTGCCGCCATTAAATGAAGGAAACGTTTTTGCATGTGTGATGAGTTTAAGTTTGTGTTGTAGCTAATTTACTACATCAAATGTTAAAAATTCACACAAAACTATCCAAAATCACAAAAATAGTGTATTTTAATGTGTTTCTAATAATGTCTCGTATTAATACAAAAAGAAAAAGCCGCTTAGAGCGGCTTTTGCAAAATGAGGGTGTGGTTTACACTATTTTATTTTGAAAGCACTTTTAACTTTGCTAACATAATCTAGTTTTTCCCAAGTAAACAATTCCACCTTCATGCTTTTTGATTTTCCATTTGGTGTTTTGAATGTTTTTGTGACCACTTCATTTTTACGACCCATGTGACCATAAGCAGCGGTTTCGCTGTACATTGGTGTACGCAACTTCAAGCGTTGTTCAATGAAGTAAGGACGCATGTCAAAAATCTTTTCTACGATTTTGGCAATTTCACCATCGGACATTTTCACTTTTGCAGTGCCGTAGGTGTTAATGTAAATGCCCATTGGTTGAGCAACGCCAATAGCGTAAGAAACTTGCACAAGGACTTCACTGCAAACGCCTGCAGCTACTAAATTTTTTGCAATGTGGCGTGTGGCATAGGCAGCAGAGCGGTCTACCTTGCTTGGATCCTTACCTGAAAATGCTCCACCACCGTGTGCGCCTTTTCCACCATAGGTGTCCACAATAATTTTCCTACCAGTGAGTCCAGTGTCTCCATGCGGACCGCCGATTACAAATTTACCGGTAGGGTTAATGTGGTATTTAATTTTATCGTTAAATAGTTTTGCGTAACGCGGGTATTTTTTCTTAACGCGTGGGATAAGGATGTTGATGATGTCTTTTTTGATTTTTGCCAACATTTTTGGTTCAGAATCAAAATCATCGTGTTGAGTGGATACAACAATGGCATCAATTCTAACAGGGTTGTTGTTATCATCGTATTCCAATGTTACTTGAGATTTGGCATCAGGGCGCAAGTATTTAATCTCTTTGTTTTCGCGACGGAGGGCGGCTAATTCGAGAAGAATCGCATGCGCGAGATCGAGTGCAAGCGGCATGTAATTAGGCGTCTCATTGGTTGCATAACCAAACATCATACCTTGGTCGCCAGCACCTTGATCTTCTTTTTTTGCACGTTCAACCCCCTGATTAATGTCTGAAGATTGCTCGTGAATTGCTGACAATACACCACAAGAATTGGCTTCAAACATATATTCAGCCTTGGTATAACCTATTTTACGGATAACCTCACGTGCAATTTCTTGCACATCCAAATATGTCTTCGACTTTACTTCCCCTGCGAGGATAACTTGACCAGTGGTTACAAGTGTTTCGCAAGCCACTTTACTACTCGCATCAAAAGCTAAAAAATTGTCGATTAAAGCATCAGAAATTTGATCTGCTACTTTGTCTGGATGTCCTTCAGAAACAGACTCGGATGTAAATAAATATCCCATATGTATTTTGTAAGTAGGTTATATTTTGGTTAGACGGAATTCGTAAAATTCCATTATTTGATTGCAAAGTAGTTTTTTGCATGCCTCATCAACCTTAGCATTTGCTGAAGCATCGTCATTGGCATTTACTTCTAGTGTAATGTGTTTACCAATTCTCACGTTGTCAATTTCCGACAGGTTCAAGTTTTTCATTGAACCTGTTACGGCTTTTCCTTGGGGATCAAGTAATGCCTTAAGAGGCATTACATCTATATCGGCGATGTATTTGGCCATTGTTTTGTAATTCAGGGGACAAAAATAGGACTAAACTTGTTCTTTTGAAAGTAGGTTATTCACAATGCTGAATAAGATATACAACAGTATGGTCAGTGAGATACCTGCTAAACCAGTAATAATAAGCATGCTAAAAGCGCTAAAAAGAAAAACATAGCGGATTTCATTACCCCTGAAGCTAAAGTTTTTGAATTTCAAGGCAAATAGTGGGATTTCAGCATTCAGAAGAGCGGCCAACAGCATACTCAAACTGACAAGGAACCAAGTGGTACATGTAAAAGCTGGTTGATGGCCCTGACTTAAGTAAAGGACCCCGGAGGTAACGAAAAGGGCGAGGGAAGGTGTAGGCAATCCAATAAAGGACCCTGTTTGACGCGTATCGTGGTTGAATCGGGCCAATCGCACAGCTGACAGTACGGGTATTGTCAGTGCCAATAGTGGCGCAAGCACTGTTGGTCGACCATTTGTTGCCATTGATCTTCCTAAAATGAATTGAGGCATTAAATCTGGAGAGATGTGAAGTGATGCACCAATAAGTTTATACATCAAGAGGCCCGGGACCAATCCAAATGTTACCAAGTCAGCCAGACTATCAAGATCTTTACCAATTGGTGAAGCAACCTTTAGTATACGTGCAGCGAAGCCATCAAAGAAATCAAGAACGGCCGCAAGAAAAACCAGGTAACAAGCCATTGTCAGTTGACCTTCAAAAATTTGAATTACAGCTAAAGTTCCACACAACAGGTTGCCACAGGTAATGGCGTTAGGGATGTGTTTTAGGATTTTCATTACAATAAGGTGTCAATTTTTTGAGTAATTGTTTCCCATTCTGAAAGTGCCTTTTCCAAATCTTTTTTCAATTTCTCATAGTTTTGAAAGAACTTTTGGTCATTCACAAGATTGGCATATTTATTAGGATCTGACAATTCGTTGTCGCAATCCTTAATATCGTTTTCTAACTTTTCGACGATTTCTTCCGTTTTCTTGAGTTTAGACTTTAAACTTTTTAGTTCATCAGCATTCGGTTGAGCTGTGGCTAGTTTAGGTTCAGATTTCGGTGCCGCTGG
>CANGWA010000130.1 GCA_947457335.1 Sphingobacteriaceae bacterium | reverse complement strand
ATGAATAAACTAGTCGTCTTCTTTCTATTCTGTTCACTTTTCACTAATGCACAACGCACCTGTTCACATGCCCGCACAACTCTGAAAAGCAGCAATAGCGCTGCCTCTGCGCTTTCGCATGAAATGAAATACGATTTGAAATTTGTGCACCTCAATCTTAACGTCGAACGCACCAACAAGACCATCAGTGGCCATGTAAAAACAATTGCTACGGTAACAGCCAGTAGTCTTGACACTTTCATGACATTACTTCACCAAAATTATACTATCGACTCGATTCGTTTTAATAACCTGCTGGTAACTTCTGTTCGCCAAGACAGCATGATTAAGGCCAAGGTGCCGGTTATACTAAACAGCAATGCGACCTTTACGTCGCTCATTTATTACCACGGTACCGCCCCAACGGGAGGTGCTGCCATTGGTAGTGGCTTGAGTAACGCCTCCTCTCCCTCTTGGGGCAATCAAGTGACGTGGAGCCTTAGCGAAAGTTTTGTGGCCTACCATTGGTGGCCATGCAAACAAGTGCTAACCGACAAAATTGACTCCAGTTGGGTATTCATCACAACCGACTCGACCAACCTGGCGGGATCAAATGGTTTATTAAAAAACGTAGTAACGGTTGGCAGCAAAAAACGCTATGAATGGAAATCGTCCTACCCAATTGATTACTATTTAATATCCATAGCTGTTGCCAAATACAAAGAGTACCGGCTCTATGCCAAACCTCAGTACTTAAATGGCGATTCCATTTTAATACAAAACTACATTTACGATAACGCTTTGGCCAGTAGCAATTTTAACAACCAAAAAGCGCAACTCAATCAAATGCCACAAGTGCTGAGTAAACTCTGTGATTTGTATGGCATGTACCCTTTCAAACGTGAAAAATACGGCCATTGCATGGCTCCCTTGAGTGGTGGAATGGAGCACCAAACCATGACTACAGTGGGATTCTTTGATTATTATGTCGACGCGCATGAGTTAGGCCATCAGTGGTGGGGGGACAACGTCACGTGCAAAAGCTGGGGAGATATTTGGATCAATGAAGGATTTGCTGTTTACAGCGAATTTCTGACGGCGCAGTACTTAGATCCAACCAATTTCGCAACAGTGGTAAACGATGCGCACACCAGTGTGATGTCACAACCCGGAGGTAAAGTAGCTGTGGAAGGTGCCGACACACTGAATACCAACCGCATTTTTAGTTCCCGTTTAACCTATGATAAAGGAGGATCCATCATCCACACATTGCGCTTTGTAACCAATAACGATTCCCTGTGGTTCGCTATACTGCGTGGATTTCAGAACACCTACAAAAACGGCACCGCAGGTGCGAAGGAATTCAAGGCCTATTACGAAGCGCAAACCGGCAGCAATGCCACTCAATTTTTTGATCAATGGTATTACGGTGAAGGTTACCCCACCTTTACCGTCAAGTACAATAATTTTAATAACCAAGTGGTGATGACCGTGAGTCAAACTGTTAGTGCGCCAACTACATCCCTATTCATCACTCCATTGGAATACAAGTTTACGCGCATGGGTAAGCCCGACACAACCGTTCGACTCCTACACACACAACCAGTAGAAAATTACACCATTCCGATTACAGGCACCGTCAGTTCAGTGATAGTGGATCCAAATAATTGGGTGATTAACAAAGTAGTTGGGCCTACTAAGGACGTGACCATGGGCATGGTGCAAAATAGTTTAGACAACCTTACGGTTGACGTGATGCCGAATCCCACCACAGATAAAGTTACAGTTACCTGTTCAGCCATTCAAGAAGGAGAATTTAAAGTTTTTGATGTGAGTGGAAAATTAATCCTAACCGGGCCATTTAATCAATCCAAAGAAATCGAATTAAGTCATTTGCCAACAGCGCCATATATACTACAACTAATTGGTGGCGATGGAAAACAAGTTTCCGCACGTCTCCTTAAAAAATAATGGAACCCCTCGAGATCTTAAACAACAAATCGCTAAAAGCAACTGAACAAGCCGCACTCTTGATGGTTGCTTTGGAAAAAAAATCCTTAACCGTACAACAATTACTGTCAGGGATTGACCGCTTAAAAGCGCCTATGCAAGCAAAAATTCTTGGCGTATTAGAAGGAGCCACGCGAGCGCAGCCCAATTTGGTCAATACCGAAGCTATGGCTGTGGTAACCGATTGCTTGCATAGTTCAGCGCCAAGTGTTATCAGAGAAAGTGCGCGTATAATTGCTAACACCATTCATTTGCACACCAATTGCATTCCCGATTTACTTCCACTATTAATTAAAATTGCTGGGCACGAAGGCACCGTGGTACGATGGAGTGCCGCCACTGGGTTAAATGCCATTGCCGGATGTGCCGCTGAAGCCAAACCGCTTGAATTAATGCTCACTCGTCTTGCCGCAAGAGAAAAGCAAGCGAGTATTGTGAAAATCTATCAGAAGGCTTTGAAGACGTTAAAAAAGAGGTGGCTTTAGAACGGTATAAACGTCACACCAATCATGAAGCTGAAGCGTTGTGATGGGTAATTGTACCAGCGGTAGTAACGTTGACTAGCAATGTTGTTGAACCGCAGGAAGAAGCTCATCATTTTACTGTACCGGTACTCACCTTCGATGTTGACATCGAACCATTCTGAAATAAGTTGCGGGCTGTACAAGACATTTACACCATCTGTCTTGCGAGCCATGCCCCATTGCTTACCCATAACATACAAATCGCCCTTCACAATTATCTTGCTTTGAAGGTTGTACACTGCTGAAAAGGTCATGTCAAATTCCGGACGACCATAAGCTCTTACGAGTGTTTTGGTCTTGTAGTAATAGTAATTCGCCTTTGCGGAAATATTTAATTTTTCCTTGATTTGGTATTTTAATTGGCCATTCAAATGCAACAGCATAGCATCGTCGTAAAAAACACTAAATTGATTGTAAATGGTCTGTGGTCCCCTGTAATCGGTTACAAAGAAGTACAAACTATCCAAACGGGAATACGTCGCCTTTACATCGTATGACGTTTTACTACTCAAATGCCCCCTTAGTCCCGCGAAAAAATTGTACTTGTTGTCGGTGTTGCACAAATGCATGGTTGTGTCTACAAATGGATTTTCCTGCACCAAACTGCGCATACTGTTCTTGATGAGTCCACCTGTAATTCCACCATAAGGCACTACCAAGTTGTTGTACACATCGTAATGCATGTTGAGCTGTGGATAGAAGTAAAAAGCATTTGTTTCCTTAAACCGGTCAAATGTGGCAGCAATACCAATGTCCACATGCCACTTACCGCCATTGGCTTCGAACGACGGATTTAAGGTCATGATGAGGTTGTTGAGAGTATCGGTACGTTGACGGTTATTGTAAAAATCGGTGAGGAAATTGACATTTAGTTTTTCCTTATTCACAAAGAAGCTTCCGTTGCCATTGAATTTTATATTGTTTTCTGACTCACCGTGCAGATTACGCAGGTTATGAAATCCAAGCGTTAAATCGTGATTAATGTGTGTACTATCAGTATAGTGACTCATCAACCGCACTTTGGGTTCAATCAACTGATAACGTTGACGTGTAAAAGCGTCGCTAAGTTTATTAACAGAGGTATCGTATCCATAATAATGCACCACATTTCGCTCGTAATTCAAATCGCCAGACAAGGTGTGTTTAGCATAGAATTGTTTACCCGAAAGTTTTAGTTCATTGTCACTAAATCCACCATAACCCACATTGGCTAGGTGGGTATTGCTGGATAGATGGCGCGCGGTTGCAGCCCAGAGGGAATTCCGGCTGCGGAGGGAGCTGACTCTGAAATCCCCTAAAGGCATGCTGTAGAAGGGACTATAACCCAATTTCAAAATACTGCGGTACAATTTAGCCTGTGGTTCATTTTTTAACTTCGCGGCCGTAATTGGTGAAACTTCATAGGGTGGAAAAACAGGTCGACTGGTAATGGGATATTGAAAATTGGTAATGCGTTTAACGCTGTCTTTAATTTCAGGTCGATCTGAAAACTTAATAGCGTCCCTGATGGTTGGCACAAAATTACTCGTCGCCGTCATCACAATAGTCGTGCCCGACCCTGCGCCTTGTTGGGCAACAGCGAACTGTGGCAAGACAAGCCACCACAACAAGAGTAAAAAAGTATATGCGCGCATCATCATTTTCTATCCGGGAAAACCAATTCCATTTGTTCTTCAGTCCCTTCTTCAGGCACAACAGGTTGTGCTTGTTTCGGTTTCTTTAATTCCTCTAATTTCTTCTTAGCTTCAGTCAAATAAGGTTCTTCTGCTTCTCCATCAATAATCGTCGTGAGAATTATTTCAGCATCATTAGGCTCGTTTTTCGCAATATACATGTCTGCCAAAAGCAACATGCCCTTTGTGTTCCATTCATCGTTGGTGTATTCGTATCCAATTAGTTTTTTAATGGATTTCTCAACCTCTTTGTAATCCTGTTTGCCCAGCTGAATCTTAGCAATGAGGTACCACGCCTCTGCACCACTTACATTGTTTGCAGTCTTTACCATGGCCTTGAATTCGTTCATCGCATCATCAAGGCGATTGGTCTCATAGAGCGATTTTGCATAGATGTACTTGGCTTCGGCTGTTTGTTGAGGCGTCAATTTTTCGGTACTCATCACGCGCTTACAGGCCTCCAATGACACATCGAATTTACTTTGATAAAACGCACAACGCATGACACCAAAGCGCCCAGCGCTTTTATTGGAAGGCGTTTCTGCCACTTCTTCGAGTTGTAAGAACAATGGCAAGGCTTCGGCATATTTGTGCTCTTTGTAAAATAGGTAGGACGCTTTTGCTAAAGCGATTTCTTGGTATACTGAGCGACCAAGCGTGGTAATCTGGACATAATTGGGTAATGCCTTTTCATATTGTCCCTTTGCATATTGGCATTCTGCCAATTGAAACTTCGCTTCTGTTGCATACCTGCCATTTGGAAACTGTGTCAAATATTCCTCCCATTTAGGTAACGCCAACTCCAAATTCTTTTGAGAATACATCACGTCCGAAGCAACTAAGTAAAGTTTTTTCTCGATTTCATTCTCCGAGAGGGGTTTGCCAATGTTTTCAAAATAACTTTTCTCCCCAGCAACATCTCCCTTGGCCTCGAAAATCTTTTTCATGTTTTCAAGAATTTCTTGTGCTTCTGCTGAATGGAGATTGGTACGAACGTATTTGTCGTAATATTCAAAAGCTTTATCGTCCTTTTTCTGCTCATAATAAATGTTCCCAAGTTGAGCGTAGGCATTGTTTATGAAGGAACTCTCCTTATAATTTGAAAGGATTTTTTCATAGAAGACAATGGCATTGTTCAAATCCCTCAAATTATTGTAATACGTCTCTGCCACTTCATTTATTGCAGCTGCCGCGTAACTGGATTTTGGATAATTGCCTTCCAACTTAATGAGTTCGACGATTTTTTCATCGTATTTCTTTAACAATCCATCACAAAGTGACTTTTGGTAAAGCGAATAGTCCACATCCATTTTCTTGCGACCAATCGCGTCTTTGTAATATTCAGACGCTTGTGCAAAATCACGGTTCATGAAATAACAGTCAGCAGCACGAATGGTCGCATCAACTAGTTTATTTTCATCATAAACATTCTTGGTAAGTAAAAACTTGCGGAAGGAGAGATTGGCATTTGTAAAGTCGTCATTTTCCTTTCTTTGAAAATAAGCATAGCCTAAAGCATAATTACTCAAATCATATTCTTGCAATTGTACGGCCCCCTCCATCAGCTGGAATTTCTTCCACGCATCAATGGCAGTTGAATAATCCTTGCGTATGTAATTGATTTCTGCCAACCAGTACTGATTCAATGCATTTACGCGCGGATCAGCGTTGAGGCGTAACGATTTTCTGAACTGTGTTTCCGCAGAAGTTAAATCGTTGTTGTTAAAGAACTCAACGCCATAAAAATAAACCAACTTCTGATAGGTGGGTTTAAGCAAAACATCTATGCTTGAAAGACTTTCAATGCTCTTTATGGCTTGTTCGTAATTGCGGGTAGTGGAGTAAACATTAATTAAATAACCATAGACCTGATCGGCGCGTTTAGATGTTGGAAATTCCTTTAAATAACGTGCAAAGGACTTAACGGCATCGTTATAGGGATTAAAATCAAGCTCGTAACTAAGTTTGGCAAAACTGAACAAGGCATCTTCCGCAATCCGCTTGTCGAAGCCTAATTGGAAGGCGCTATAAAAAGCATTTTTTGCCTTAAGCTTATCATCCAGTTTGATATTACAATCTGCCAAATGGTACCACGCATTCTGTGCAATAGTATCATTGGCTTCGGTAGCCGCTTCGAAGCACTTGGCTGCATTGGCCCAATCATTGGTCTTGTAATAACAATAACCTATAGCGTAACTTCCTTGTGCATTGGGAATGGCACTCTTTTTCAACCATGGCAGGGCCTCTTCGTATTTATTCAACTTGAAGTAACTCTCCCCTATCATGCGGTTAATTTCTGGTGCCTTCTTTATGTTTGCAGTGTCCTTTAATAAGCGGGGCGCTTCCTGGGTCACTTTATCGTATTTACCCTGTATAAAGTAAATCTGCGTAATATAATATGGCACCACTGCGCCAAAGGTCTCATCACTTATTAGGCGATTAAAACCGCTCAACGCCTGCTCGTAGGCCTTTTCCTCGTAAGCTATGTGCGAATAGTAATAATTGGCGGGTGCTGCATATTTATTATCAATATCCTTTATCTCTGCAAAATCCTCCTTGGCCTTTTCATTGTTGGCCATTTGCATATAGCTGTACCCTCTTTTGAAACGAAGCTCTTGAAGCTGCTCCTTATCTAAGCCATATGGATCTACCTTATTGAAATAGTCAACTGTTTCAGGATATTTCTTTTTACGGTAATTTGATTTTGCAAGGAAGTACCAAGCGAGGTTAATTTTAGTAGAAGCTGGATATAACACCACAAAGCGCCTCATCATCCACTCGCTATCACGATTGACTAGTTCTATACCACAGGCAGCAGCATAGAAATAGGCATCCGATTTAAGCAATGTAGAACTCGTCTTCTGATAATAATCCAAAAAAACTTTCTGTGCCGAAGCGTATTGTTTTTTGTCGTAGAGTTCGAGTCCCTGACGGTACAACTGATCGGGGTCCGCATAAAACGCTGGTTTCTGCGCACGTAAGCCGTTGCAGTAAACAGAAAAAAAGAGTACCCAAAGCAGAAATTGCCGGATCATGCGCATGTTACCTATATCTGAATAAAAGTAAGGGACGGCATGCAATCCTTCT
>CANGWA010000129.1 GCA_947457335.1 Sphingobacteriaceae bacterium | reverse complement strand
TTCGTGAAGTTGAATAAAATGCAAGTGGATTTGAAAAACGTGGAGTCTGAGCTACTTCAAGTTTTCAGTGCTGCCTCTGGTAAAGTAGCGATAAAATTTGACCGTATACGTGCACGTGTAATCGCTCCAACTTCATACATTCAACAAGGTGACAGTTATGAGGCAGACATCTTTTTGGGTGCATCTTCTTCTAACATCAAGCCTGAAGATATGGAAGTTATTATCGGTGTGGATTCTGCCGCGGCAGTAAAAGGTGCTACTGGTAATAAGATTGAAGTGATCAATGGAGAAGGCCACTACAAAGTAGGTGGCGGTTCTGTAGGTGACCAAACCTACAGAGGGGTTATTAAGTACAAAAATCCAAAAGGTGAATTTGAGTACTACCCATTTGAACAAAAGTACAAAGTCGCCCCATCTTCTGCGGCAGTTTCAGCAGATCAAATGAACGTCTTCTATGCTGGTGTTCCTAATCCTGTTACGGCCTCTGCTGCTGGTAAATCACCAAACGATATCAGTATTGTGGTGACAGGTGCCGGCGCTAAATATGTTCCTAAAGGTGGTCCTGGTAAATACGAATTAACATTCAGTGGCACAGGTGAGTGCTTGGTGGTTGTAAACGCGAAGGATGATAAAGGTGTCAAGAAACAGGGTGAATTTAAGTTCCGTGTAAAGGCCCTTCCAAAACCTGAAGCGCGTTTGAATGGTAAATTTTCACCTTCCGAAATGAAAAAAGGTGAATTAGCCACTATTGGATCTATAGGTGCTGGTGCTCAAGGGTTCGACTTGCAGGTCAATTACATTGTTAAGAGTTATGTTGTTCTTGGAAAAGTAAAAGGTAAAAACATCGAAGTTGAGGGTACTGGAAGTAATCTGTCTTCTGAAGCCAAGAACATCTTCATGAATTGCGACCCTAACAGCCGTATATTCATTGATATCAAGGTGGTTGGACCAGATGGCAAATCTCACTCGCCAACTTGTGCGATCAAAGTAAACCGTTAAAACTAAAGTAAAATGAAAAAGATTCTTGTATTGTTCGTGTTACTCTCTTCGGGCTTGTTCAGCCAGAATGGTGTATTCACACCCGGCGATTACAAGGACGGGATCTATGTGAAAGAGAACGCCGTAAACAAACGTTTAGTTCCATACACCTATTTGCGTGAAGCTGATGTGACTTGGGAAAGACGTGTTTGGCGCCGTATTGATCTCAGAGAAAAGCGCAACCATGCTTTGTATTATCCTACTGAATTCTTGGTAAGCAGGACTAGTTTCTTGCAAGCATTAACAAGAAACATCATGAATGGTACGCTCCTGGCCTTTAAAGACGAACAATTCATGGAATTGCTCGATCCCAAAGACTTAAGAGCTAAGTGGGTGGCTCAGGACGATTCTACTGATCAGGAATTGGTTGACAGTTCTGGTAATACCTATACTCAGCGTGTTGCTGGTGCCATAGACAGTTTGTGGTTGTATCGAAACTTTTCTTCAATACAAGTTAAGGAGGATTGGTTTTTCGATCGTGAGAAATCAGTTCTAGAAGTGCGTATTATTGGTCTTGAGATTTATGCATACAAACGTGGAAAGGAAGACGCTGGTGAGTTCTCTCAATTCTTTGTTTACTTCCCTGCATGCCGTCCTGTTTTTGCAAAATACGAGGTCTTCAACCCTAAGAATGATAGCGAGCGCAGAACGTTTGAGGATATTTTCTGGAAACGTCAGTTCGCCAGTCAAATAGTAAAAGAATCGAACGTATTCGACCGTACCGTTGATTCCTATTCTAAAGGAATCGATGCGTTGCTAGAGTCGGATAGGATCAAGCAGGATATTTTCCAATTTGAACATGATCTCTGGCAATTCTAACTTAAAACTTCTTTAATCTTGAACGGGATGATACGATAAATGGTATCATCCCGTTTTTGTTTTAGTTAATTTTCTAACTTTGAAGACCACTATGATAAAGCGACTATTTCTTTTTAGCCTTGTGTTTGTAAACGCCATTACCCATGTGAAAGCACAATATGACACGGTTTATGTGAACGGCATTCCAAAGATTTTTAACAAGAAAAATGCAACGAATGACGAGACTTCATTGGCAAACAATAGTCCCCTAAAAAAAGATGACTATTTATTTGAATTTGCATTTGGTTATCCCTTTTTACCAGAGAATGAAGCTTCTTATTATGGTGTTAATTTGGGGTCATTAAACAATAATCTCGTGAACGTTAATACCAATCACATTATGGCCCGTGTGGATTATCAGTTAAATGATTTGTTTAGTGTAGGGCTTGAAGGAACTTATGCTTATAAGTCTTGGGACTATAGTTATCGCATTGCACGCACGCAGGGAACAGTAAATATCTCAAAAGACACCTTAATTAATGCCAAAGCAACAAAGTTGCGGATGCTCGCTAAATTTTCAATGCACACCAATTTTTCTGAGCGCTTCGACGGATACATTACTGCAGGATTAGGCTATAAGGACTTCAGAGTGACTTTTAGAAATCCATACTCTTCATCTATAAGTTATAGTTCAGGACCGCCCATTGCAGTGAGGTTGGCAGTTGGTGGACGCTTTTTCTTAAATCCTCGTACAGCATTGAATATTGAATTTGGTGGTGGTGGTCCGTTGATGCAAATAGGACTTAGCTTTAAGTTCCATGATAGTTATTACAACATACAGCAACAAGTGCGTCAATAATTAAAGGATGCGTTCAAGGTAAAACATTAACAGGCCGTAGGACCTGTTGTATTCGTTTTCAAAATTATCCGTCTTGTAATCTAGAGGACGTAAATCAGACAAGGCTTTAAATTTTGAGGACAGTGCGTCCAATTCAGAAGCAGCAATGTGATTACCAAATTGATCATAGAAAGCTGCCAAGTAGTTGCTGATGGCATTTACAGACCTGTGATTTGGTTGATTCTTAAGTGATTTGATTTCGTCTATGATTTCGGGTAACCGCACGCAACGTTAATTTTTTTGAATTGCAATCGTATTATGACGAATGACGCAGTATATGTAGTAAATTGCATAGCCGAACTAACTAACACACGGCAATAGAATGGGGAGCACATGGTTTATTGTTTAGTGCTCCCCTTTTCTTAGTGTTGCATGTGAATAGTCTGGCTGCGGTCAGGTCCAACTGAGACTACGCTGACAGGTACACCAACAGCTTTTTCGATATACAGTATGTAATCAATTAATGCTTTTGGCAATGAATTTTGTGCATTCATGCCAGTCAAGTCTTGATTCCAACCTTCGAGAAAAGTATAGACTGGTTTTACAAAGTTTTCTGATATGTCGTAGGGAAGGTGGTCAATTAACTTTCCATTAACTTCGTAATGGGTGCAAATGCCTATTTTGTCAAACCCGCTGAGTACATCAGCCTTCATCATCATCAATTCCGTTACGCCATTTACCATTACAGCAAATTTCAGAGCTGGAAGATCCAGCCAACCCGTCCTTCGCGCCCTTCCTGTGGTGGAACCGAATTCTCTGCCTGTTTGGCGAATTTGTTCGCCTGTTGTATCGTTGAGTTCAGTTGGGAAAGGGCCACTTCCAACACGTGTGCAGTAGGCTTTAAAAATACCGATTACGTTTCCAATGCGGTTAGGGGCAATCCCTAATCCATTGCAAGCGCCTGCGCATATGGTATTGCTGCTGGTGACAAAAGGGTAGGATCCAAAATCAACGTCCAACAGGGAGCCTTGAGCGCCTTCTGCCAAAACTTTTTTGCCAGTACTCATGGCCTGGTGCAAATAGTGTTCGCTATCAACAAAAGTGAGTTGGCGCAAGAATTCGATAGCTTCGAACCATGTAGGTTCTAATTCTGAGAGGTTATATTCAAATTGGTGGAAGGCGAGTAATTGCTTATGTTTCTCAACCAACTGACTGTACTTTTCTTTAAAATCAGGAGCTTCAATGTCTCCAACACGAAGTCCGTTACGTCCAGTTTTATCCATATAGGTCGGACCAATTCCTTTTAAAGTGGAGCCAATTTTATTTTTGCCTTTAGCAGCTTCACTAGCAGCATCGAGTAAGCGATGAGTAGGTAGAATTAGGTGGGCGCGTTTTGCAATGAGCAGCTTAGATTTCACGTCTACCCCTAGAGCGATAAGGGCGTCCACTTCTTTTTTGAAAATAACAGGATCAATCACCACACCGTTGCCAACAATATTGATGGCTGTTGGGTGGAAAATACCGCTTGGAATGGTGTGCAGCACGTGTTTAATTCCATTGAACTCGAGAGTATGACCAGCATTGGGTCCACCCTGAAACCGTGCGATGATGTCGTAATGAGGGGTGAGGACATCTACGATTTTACCTTTTCCTTCGTCTCCCCACTGCAGTCCCAGCAGCACGTCAGCTTTACTCATAATTCAGATATTAAATGACAAAGTTATGATTTATGAAGAAGTGGGGGGCGAAAGTTTTCAATAAGAGGGTTAAAAACTATTTAATTAAGTCGGTCTAAAAACAAAGAAAAGGGGGACTTAAGGGAGGAGCTTTGGTCAGGCCCAATTGATGGTAAACCTGAAACGAGGGGCTCTCGAATGAAAACTACATTTGAGGGTTGGAATTGGTCTTTTTACCGTAAATTCATTCATTGTGAAAGCTCAAATTGTGAACGATTCATCGCAATCTATCCTCCGGAAGATTGTTTTGTTTTTGAGTTTAGTCCTACTAAGTACTTATTTGCATGCGTTTTCTTAATAGTCGGGAGCCAGCTGTTGTGACTAGTAGTGTTGGTAGCGTCATGCCAGCAGGAAACTACAGTTGTTTTGTGACAGACGCCAACAATTGTAATACTGTATTCACTCAAACATTGATTAATCCAAACGGTCCTACAGTTATTGTAAGTTACACTAACGTTGGCTGTGAGGGTGAGACCAAGCGAAGTATTACTTTAACGGTAACAGGTGGCGACCCTGCTTACACTTCTTCCTGGTCATCAACATTGCAGGATCTGTAAATATCTGTCACCTCGCTTGGTGCCGGGGTTTATTCAGTCCTTGTAACCGATACAAATGCTTGTGGGCTCTCAAAGCTTTACCTTGACCAGCAATCCTAATCCAACCCTTAGTCTTACTGCAAAGGTTTACACCTTGTGTGTTGGTGAATCTGACAGTTTGTTTGTCAATGGTGCCCTTAATTATCAATGGAGTAATGGGGCTACAGGCACTTTTATTATAGTAACCCCTACAGCAAATACGATTTACACAGTGAGTGGAACGGATGCAAATGGTTGCTCAGACACTGAGTCCGTGACTGTGGTCGCAAATGCTTGTAACAGCCTTACAGAGCTTGCTGGATCAGCAGTGAACGTGTATCCTTACCCTAACAAGGGATACTTCATCATTGAGTCAGAAAAATCCGCTTCATTAGAAGTATACGACTAAACTTGTCGCAAGATAAAGTTAATGAACAAGGCGCAAGGCGCTTCGCAGATTAACCTGACAGAATTTGGTAAGGGTGTTTACCTGATTCGTATTGATTCATTGAATCATGTTGAGTTTGTGAGCGTGATCGGTCAATAATTGCAGTGAATCATAAAGAAGCCCGGCCGTGTGACCGGGCTTTTTTTATCTTTCTGTCGGCAATTCGTAAATTAGTGGTGATGAAGAAAATAACAATCGCTATTGACGGGTTTAGCAGTTGTGGCAAAAGCACCATGGCGAAAGCATTGGCTCAACGGTTACAATATAGTTATATTGATACCGGTGCGATGTACCGAGCAGTTACCTTGTATGCCATCCGGCACGGTATGATTTCGGCGGGGCTCCCTCTGTTGGATAAGATAGAGGGGTGTGTAGAACAGCTCGATATAAGTTTTCGCTATAATGAGGTCTTACACCAATCGGAAGTTTATTTGAATGGTGAAAACGTTGAGAATGAGATTCGTGGGATGGAAGTCAGCTCATTGGTTAGTAAGGTGGCGGCGATTAAAAAAGTAAGGGCCACGATGGTGGTATTGCAACGTAAGTTGGGAAAGAATAAGGCGGTGGTGATGGATGGTCGCGACATTGGTACCAGTGTGTTTCCTAATGCCGAACTAAAATTGTTTATGACGGCCGACCCAGAAGTGCGGGCGCGTCGTCGTATGGATGAATATAGCAGTAAGGGGCAGTTTTATCCCATTGAAGAAGTTAAGGAGAGCTTACGCCAACGAGATCACGATGACATGACCCGTGCGGAGAGTCCACTTGTAAAAGCAGATGATGCCATTGTGCTTGACAATAGCGAACTTTCGCGGGAGCAGCAGTTGGAATTTGTTTTGAAGTTAATCGCTGATTTGCACTTTGCTGATAAAAGTGAGCTAAGAGGACAGAAATAAAAAAAGGCATTCGATGATGCCTTTTTATTTTCAAATAATTAAACAGCCACGTTGTGTTCTCTTAATGCGTCATTCAATGATGTTTTAAGATCAGTGCTTTCTTTTCGTTTGCCGATGATGAGTGCACAGGGCACTTGGTATTCACCAGCAGGAAATTTTTTGGTGTAGGAGCCGGGAATCACGACACTTCTTTCTGGCACATATCCCTTCATTTCGACAGGTCGCTCGCCAGTTACGTCGATGATTTTTGTTGAAGCTGTAATAACAACGTTGGCGCCTAATACCGCTTGTTTGCCGATACGAGCACCTTCAACCACGATGGACCGGGAGCCAAGAAAACAATCGTCCTCTATAATTACAGGAGCAGCCTGCACAGGCTCTAGCACGCCACCAATACCCACCCCGCCGCTGAGGTGTACATTTTTACCGATTTGAGCGCAGGAGCCCACGGTTGCCCAGGTATCGACCATAGTACCTGCATCGACGAAGGCTCCAATATTAACGTAACTTGGCATGAGGATCACTCCAGGTGCAATATAGGCCCCATAACGGGCTACAGCATGCGGGACGACTCGAACACCAAGTGCGGCGTAATTTTGTTTAAGGGCCATTTTATCGTGAAATTCAAGCGGACCAACTTCCATTGTGGCCATTTTACGAGTAGGGAAGTAAAGGATGACTGCTTTTTTTATCCAGTCGTTAACTTTCCAAAGACCATTACCATCGGGCTCAGCCACCCGTAGTTGCCCTTTATCCAGCAGTTCTATAACTTCGTTGATGGTGTTTAGGGTATTTTTATCTTTAAGCAGTTCGCGGTTCAGCCACGCTTGTTCGATGATGGATTGCATAGGTAATTTAGAAAATACAGACAAAGTAAAACAAAACTTTTTTGAGCGAGGTGATTTATCGAAAAATTCGTATATTTGCGTCCTCAAAATGGTTCCGTAGCTCAACTGAAT